>JAITRH010000136.1 GCA_031288495.1 Treponema sp.
AATTTATTCAGGCGATTAACCGGCGGGTAAGGGAGATACGCCATGCTCCGGAGGACCAGGATACAGGATCCGCCCAGATTCTTCAGGGCCTTGCCGTGATAGATAGTATAACCAAACAGGTCGGGAGCTATACGGGAACAATAAAACAGGAAGCAGGGATGTATTTGGAAAATGCCAAGGAGCTTCCTGAAAGTATACGCCTCATGGAACGGCAGATCCATGATATAAGCGGGGAAATAGAACAGGTATCCCGGTCTTTTCAAACCTCGATGAAGCAGCATACCGGGGTTCTTGAGTCTATGAATCAAGCCCTCAAAAAGCTCAAAATGAGAGCCTGATCGGTAAGGCTTACCCCTTCCTAGGCTTTTGCGCTGTCTTCTTTTATCATTTGGATGAGGGTCTGGATGGTGGAATCCAGGTTAGGCTCCGAGTGGAGCCGTTCTTCGATCTTCTGGCAGGAGTGGATCACCGTGCTATAATCCCGGCCTCCAAAGGCCTGGCCGATTTCCGTGGTGGAATACTGGGTGATCTCCCGGATGATATACATGGCCAACTGCCGGGGCAATGCAATGGTTTTGGTGCGTTTTTTGCCTTTTAAGTCGCTAACCGATAATTTGTGATATGCCGCTACCATCTCTAGGATCATATCTATGGACATATTGGTCTGTCTCGGGGCCGCAAAGGCATCCCTAAGCAGTTGTTGGGTGATTTCCAGGGTTATAGGCTTACCCACAAGTTCCGCATACGCGATGAGTTTCGTCAGTGCTGCCTCCAGGTCCCGGATATTGGTGGATATCTTTTTGCTTATCAGGGCCATCACCTCATCGGGAACGGAAATTTTGCGGTCCTTTGCCTTGGACAGCAGAATTGCATAGCGGGTTTCATAATTCGGAGGCTGGAGGTCAACGTTGAGGCCCCGCTCAAACCGGGATTTGAGGCGGTCGGTGATCTTTTTAAGCTCCGAAACCGGCCGGTCGCAGGTAAAGACGATCTGCTTGTTGGCATCGTAGAGGCTATTAAACGTATAGAACAACTCCTCCTGGGTCTCCCATTTGTTCTCGAAAAAATGAATGTCGTCGATTAACAACAGGTCGATGAACCGGTACTTGTTTTTGAATGGCGACATTCGGTCCTCCCGGATGGCCTGAATGAATTCATTGGTAAAGCTCTCGGCAGTGGTGTAGATCAGTTTGCCCTGGGCATGGTTATGGAGGTAGTGGCCGATGGCCTGCATAAGATGGGTCTTGCCAAGCCCGACTCCCCCGTAAATCAGGAAGGGATTATAGGCGGTACCGGGGTTTCTGCTTATAGCCATGGCAGCATTGGCCGCGAAGCTGTTGTTTTCACCGATGATGTATTTTTCAAAGGTGTAGTTTTCCCCCAGCATAGTATGGCCCTTAGGGGGAGCTGGTTTTTTAAGCACCGGTTGCGGATCCGGGAACAGGCCCAACTGTTCTTCTGCCCGGGGTTTCTTTGAATTCCTCCCTGGTTCCGCTTCAGGGACTTTTGTTTGAACCGGAGCAGTGGGATAAACCGGAGAAGTGGGAAGGGCGGAGGGGCTTTGCGGAGGGTTTGGGCCGGGAGCGTCTCGCTTGCGGGCGATAATCTCCAGAATCAGGGATATGGGTTTACCTATGATATACTGTAATTTGGTATTAAGGAGCTCCTGGTATCGTTGTTTAATCTGATCCCGGTAGAATGCAGAAGGAACTCCCAGATGGATTTCGGTCTCCTCGGCCCCCAAGTATTCTATCAGGGTAAACCAGCGGGTAAATTCCTGTTCACCCACTTCATCCAGAATTTGGTTCAAGGTTTCTTTCCAGAAGAATGCATAATCCCATTCAGCCATTGGAACATCCTCATAAAGATGCTGGATACATATATAGTATGGTTGATGGAATCAATAGACAATACAAGAGGGGAGTATCATTACATATTAACAAGGTATCCATACTGGTTTATCATAGTATAAACTTAAGAAAATGAGAATAGCCTCTGGAGGATGCAGCCGTTACTCTATAAGTCTATATACTACAAGGAATTAAGATAAACCGGGCTCTCCCGGATCTTTACTTTTTTGCCAAAACCGGATACACTGACTAAGGTATGAACGCAGACTATTCAGCTCAAAATATACAGGTTTTAAAAGGTCTTGAGGCGGTACGAATGCGGCCCGGTATGTATATCGGGACCACCGGTATTGATGGCCTCCATCATTTGGTATTTGAAGTCGTGGATAACTCCATTGATGAGGCCATGCAGGGTTTTTGCGATGCTATCTTAGTGGTCCTTGAAGGGAACGACATGGTTCGGGTGGAGGATAACGGCCGGGGTATTCCGGTGGATATACACCCTGAAGAACAGGTGAGCGCCCTGGAACTGGTCATGACCCGGCTTCATGCCGGGGGCAAATTCGATAAAAAGTCTTACCAGGTTTCAGGGGGGCTGCACGGTGTAGGGGTTTCGGTGGTGAACGCCCTTTCCGAGGACTGCGAGGTTTTTGTCCATATAAACGGCGTCATCTACACCCAAAGGTATAACATCGGCATTCCCGATGGTCCGGTTCGGCAAGCAGGGACCACGGAATGGCGGGGCACGGTGGTCCGGTTCAAGGCGGACCCTTCGATCTTTGAGACTACCACCTATAATTTCGACGCCCTGTCCAATCGCCTGCGGGAACTGGCCTTTCTCAACAAGGGGCTTACCATCACCATCCGGGATGAGCGGCTTTCCACGCCCAAGGTGCATACCTTCAAGTTTGACGGCGGGGTGAAGAGCTTTGTAGCGTACCTGAACGAGAACAAGACCGTACTGTACAAAGAACCTATTTCCATTGAGGGGGTACGAGAGGATATTCAGATCGAATGTGCGGTCCAGTACAACGACGGCTTTAACGAGATCATGTATAGCTTTGTGAACGATATTAACACCCGGGAAGGGGGAACCCATTTGATGGGGTTTAAGTCTGCGCTCACCCGAACCTTGAACGACTTTCTCAAGAAGTCAAAACAGGCCAAGAAACTGGATGATGCCCTTTCAGGAGAGGATGTCCGGGAAGGGCTTACGGCAGTGCTGTCGGTGAAGGTTCCGAATCCTCAGTTTGAGGGCCAGACCAAGGCAAAGCTGGGTAATTCGGAAGTAAAAAGTATCGTAGAATCCTTTATAAACGAGCACTTAGAGCTGTATTTTGATCAGCACCCCGAAGTGATTGCCGCTATTCTGGAGAAATCGGTCCTCGCCGCCAAAGCCCGGATTGCGGCCCGGCAGGCCCGGGAAGCGACCCGGCGGAAAAACGCCATGGACAGCGCCGGGCTTCCGGGAAAATTGGCGGATTGTTCTGAGAAAGATCCGGCCAAGTGTGAATTGTTTATCGTGGAAGGGGATTCCGCAGGAGGTTCGGCCAAGATGGGCAGGAACCGGCAGTACCAGGCTATTTTGTCCCTTTTCGGCAAGATGCTCAATGTGGAGAAGACCCGCATCGAGAAGGTCATCACCAATGACAAGCTCCAGCCCATTATCGCCAGTATCGGCGGAGGTGCGGGGACTGAATTCAATATCGCCAAGATCCGGTACTACAAGATCATCATCATGGCAGATGCGGACGTGGACGGTTCCCACATCCGGACCCTGCTCCTCACCTTTTTTTACCGGTACATGACGCCCCTCATTGAACACGGTCATGTATACCTGGCCATGCCGCCGCTGTACAAGATAAGTTATGAAAAAAAGACCTTTTACGCCTATGACGATTCGGAGAAAGACCGGCTCCTTGCAGAATCGGGCCGGGACCCGGAAAAAGTAGGAATTCAGCGGTACAAGGGTCTTGGGGAGATGAACCCGGACCAACTGTGGGTTACCACCATGGATCCAGTCAAGCGGAACATCATCCAGGTTCATCTGGACGATGCGGTAGAGGCGGAACGGATCTTCACCACCCTTATGGGGGAGAATGTGGCTTCCCGCCGGCAATTTATCGAGGAAAACGCTTTGATGGTGAGCAATCTGGATGTGTGATACCTTTCCCGGGGGCCTCTCCTGTCTTTACGCGGGGCTTCCTGTTCTTCGTCTTCCCGGTAATCCCGCTCTGCACTCCGGTTTTCCAGTTCTACACTTCGGTTTTCTAGCTCTAAACTCAGGTTTCCCAGTTCTAAACTCAGGTTTCCGGGTTCTGAATTTCGGTGATTTTGTGGATCAAGTTTAGAGTATAGTCAGTGGAGGATTGGAGATGAGTTCGTTCATGCCGCGCACAAGAAGCGGTTGCCGGCTTGCTTTTCTTTGGAGCGCGCTGACGCTCATTTGTTTTCATGCATGGTGCGATAACAAAGAAGCAGCAGGTATTCCGGCAGAAAAAGACTTCGCGGCGCATAACCTCACCCTTCTCGAAAGAAGCTCTATCGATTTGACCGGTGACGGAATAGACGATACCATCGAGTTATATACCTCGGCGGAGGCATACGATGTAGCCATGGAGTTTGGCCGGATCCGTCGAATGGCTTGGGATGACGGTCATACATGGACGCTTGTGGTTCACGACGGAGAGGGATTTTACCCGTTAGTCAATGAGCGGATACAACAGGGCGAAGTGCAATTTTGGGTTGTGGGGATAAATTCAAAAAAACTCGAAGCGCCGGACCAGGAGGATTTGGATATGCGCTTATATGTTACCGTGACTTGGGGGGGTGACTTCAAAGTGCTGTGCTTTACATGGGATAAACAGTCTGCTTCCTTTACAAAAGAAACGGTCGTCAATCCATCGGATCAGTGGTTTGTAAGGCATTTCAACAAATACAGCGTTCTTGATGACAGCTATATTGAACCTCGAATTAACAAGTAGGAAGATTTTATGGTAATAATCTCCTTCCGGTACATAGCGCCCCATCGGCATCTGGCCGGTCAAGCCGGGCCGCTCCAGCATCCAGCCAAAACACCGCCGTCCGCTTCTCCTGCAGCCATGTCAAAAGCGTCCCGAATACCCGGGCCGTTGTCCCCC
>JAITRH010000204.1 GCA_031288495.1 Treponema sp.
CCCCTGGGGCCATACCTTCGGGCCTTCAGCGGCGGCCTCTTACCCACTATGCGCTTTACCCTCTGCCGATCTGGAACAAGAAAACTTATCCTCTATGTGCAGGATGATACCGATGAACCGGTAAGCCTGCGCGGTATCGCTATTAAACAAAAACTTCTTGAAATCGCGGATTTTATCCGCTATCTCATCCAGGAAGGATATGTACAAACCATACCCAAGAACGGCTATGCGGATCCCCTGCTGGAACAGGGGCGTCTAGGAACCTGGTTCCGGTATGACGATTTTACCCCAGGGGAACGGGCCTCCCTCTCATTCGTCTGTTCGGTACAGCTTATACCCCGATTGAAGCTCTACGACTATTGGGAGAAACGGGTAAAAGCGGGCGCAGGATCCCTTAGACCCGATATTGACCCTCCGGGAAAGGAACATACCTATATATGAGGGATCTCAGCCGAACCCAAAAAGAAATCATTAATTACCTTATTGCAGAAAACGAAGGGACCCATTCCTTTGGTAAGGCCGGAATCTATATGCGGGCCTTTCGTGGGATCTTCCGGGCGGAAATGCCCTTTACCTTTTATTTTCTGTCGGAAACCCGGCCTATCATGTATGTGTACGATCCCCGGCCTGCGGATAAGCGCAGCAGCCGGGAAGTCTTTCATCATGAATGTAACCACAAGAAACAGAAAATTCTGGAAATCACCGGTTTTTTCGAGGACCTTACCGAAGCCGGATATGTCCGCAGAATCTACCGGGGCTTACAGGGACGGATGGAACTGCCTGAACACTACGATAGGGTATGGCGCAAGTACAGTGATTTTTATAGCAATATCATGGCTGGTCTTGCCTTTGTGGGTTTAGCTGATTTTACGCCAAAACTAAAACTGTATAAACTGTGGAGGACCCTCAAGCCTGCTTTAGTGCAGGCAGGCCCCCGGGAAGGTGATCCGATGCGGCATCTCTCCTAGTCTGACATATGGGTTGCGTCTTTTTTGAAGCCCCCGGCACACCTCCGCGGTTTGCCGGGGGCTTTTTTTGCTATTTTTCTTCCCTCCGGGGCTTTTCTCATCGGACCAAAGTCCGCGCTAACCGGGTTTTGGGAAAAGCTCCGCTTCCATACGCTCCGCCTCGGAATGGTTCCGGATGTTTCTGAGGCTATACCGCCTTTTACCTTTCCCAAGAATATGGTATACCAATTCCGATGAACATTATTCTTTTTGAAAAACATGAACTTACCGCCCCTGACCTCGGCGTCATCCTGCAACCCCGAGATAAGCGGACTATACACCTCCTCAAGATCCTGCATAAAAAGCGGGGAGACTGCTTTGATGCAGGGGTTCTGGAAGGCAACTGGGGAAATGGCCGTATTGAAACCATCACCCCCGAGGGAGCCCTGGAGTGTTCCCTGGAACTGCATCAAGCCCCGCTGCCTCGGAGCCCTATTAGCCTGGGGGTGGGGTTTCCCCGGCCTATACAGCTCAAGCGGCTTTTACGAGATCTGGCGACCTTTGGGGTGGAAAAGGTGGATCTTATAGGAACGGATCTCGGAGAACCCAGTTACCGAAATACCACCCTCCTCACCGATGGGGGAGCCCGGGAGGCCCTTATCCAGGGGGCTATCCAGGCCCGGGATACGGTTATTCCCCTGGTACAGGACTATCCGAGCCTTACGAAATGGCTTGAGGAGCGGCCGTGGAGGGAGAAGAACCCCCTGCTTATCGCCGCGGACAACCTGCGGCCCCAGGGAAGCTTTGCCCAGTTGACCCCCACGAAACAGCCGCTCCTTATAGCCATCGGTTCTGAACGAGGCTGGTCCGACCGGGAACGGGATAGCCTTGAAGCCGCGGGGTTCTGCCGGCTTTCCCTGGGAACCCGATCCTTACGGACCGATACGGCCTGTGTGGCGGCGGTGGTATTGGCGCTGGAAAAAATCGGGACCCTTGGGTATACTTGACCCATGAATCAGGACCACGTTAAGGCCGCCCTCCTGGCCATTGAAGAGGCTCCCCTGGATTTTACCCTGCTTTTTTCCGGGAAGAAGAGCAAAAAGATCAACGGCTTATATAAGCCTGAGTCGAGGGAGATCCTCATCCATAACCGTAATTTCACCGATGATAATCTCTTACTGTACACCGCCATTCATGAATATGCCCATCACCTCCATGCGTGTTCCCGGGGAGGAAAACTCAGTTCCCGGACCCACACGGCGGAATTTTGGGCGATTCTCCACGGGCTGTTGGAAACCGCGGAGACCAAGGGGATCTATAAAAACGTGTTTGCCGCTTCCCCGGAACTGAGCCGCTTAACCGAGACCATACGGCAGCAGTACCTTCAGGAAAACGGCAATCTGGTGAAGGCCCTGGGGATGCACCTGCTCAAGGCTCAAGAGCTCTGTCTTGCCATAGGGGGCCGCTTCGAGGATTATATTGACCGGGTCCTCTGTATTCCCCGGGTGGCTGCCACCATGGCCATGAAGATGTATCAATACCAGTTGAACCCCGCTTTGGGGGCGGATAATATGCGTTTTTTGGCGGGGATTAGAGACCAGGAGCAGCGCAGCGCTGCTGAAGCCGCGCTCCTTGAGGGGAACAGTCCTGATACCGTGAGGGTAACCGCGAAGCGTGGCGATGAGGGCGCTCCGCCTCCGGCGGAAGATTCCCGGCAGAGACTCGAAAAAGAAAAAAAACGGCTGGAACGGACCATTGCATCCCTCTCCAAACGCTTGGAGGAGCTTGAGCGGGAACTGAAACAGTACTAGAAGGTAGTCAACATAAAAAACATAAGCGTACCGCACCTGTCAGAAGGGGGCGGGACCACACGGTCAACCCGTTAAGGGGCTAGAAAACAAAAGCGGCCCCCTCGGACCGGAGGTCCGCGATTACACCGCTTTTTCGTCCAAAACATCCGCTTAATCGGTGCCGGGCTTTAGCCCGCAATCGGTATAATCCTCTGCTATTTTGTCAAGTAGAAGCCCCTGGTTCTCCCAATCTTGTAACATGGTAATGACGCAGCTTCTTTTCCAGGCTTGCCTCATCCATACCACGGTACTATGCACGCCGCCTCATCAACAACCATGCCGGCGTCCCCATCTTCCGCTCATCGCTGCCGCGCTCTCGCCGCCTACCGCTTCACGGTTCTCCCCCATCGCCCCGTTCCTGGTCGTGATCTAAGGCTGTTCCTGGTCGTGATCTAAGCTGGGACCTGAGACCGGAAGTCTCAAACCTGCGGTTCTTTTGGCCTCATCCGTCCAGTCCACTAAGACTAGGGTCCGCAGATTGGGGGGCTCAAGCTCGGCGGACCCTTTTATCGTGTCGAGTCCCCGTTTTTCAAACAGCCTAAGGGAACATTCCTGTCCCCACGTTTAGGGCAAGGGGAGGGCTTGACGGAATAGGAAGCCTAAGGATACACCTAATACATGAACAAGGTAAGGATGGGAGGCGTCCTCCTCTTCGCGCTGTATATCCTGGGGAGTATTCCCGCTGCAGAAAAGGAGCCTTCCGGCGGAACTTCCGTGCCGGACGCGCTGAGAAGACCCCAGCGGGGAGAAGCACCTCGATACCCCGAGGACACGGTTATCGGCCCTTTAGGCCGAGGAGAAGCGGCGGAAGCGGCCTATACCCTGGCCCTGGATCTGCTGAGGGCATTGCTTACGGAAAACCGGGATGCCTTGGTTTTCCAGGATGCGGATCCCGGGATGGTAGGGGATTACGGTACGGCCCTGGAAGCAATTAAGCCGCAGAAATTCCGGATCGGCAGCGGCCGGGAGGAACCCGATGGCAGTACCTCTTTTTTGGTCCGTTTTGTGGGCCGGGAGCAGTGGATAAGCGGGGAATTGTACCTCCGAGCTGAAGAAGGGCAATGGAAACTAGAAGAGCTTATTCTGGAAGAACCTCGGGACCTAGAGGAAGGAATCGAACCCTATCCCTTTGACTATTCCCCCTATGAACGGCTCTTCTAAGGGTTTCCCTCTGCATAAGCAAGCTCCGCCTGGATATGGGCTAGGGTCGATACCTGAGCATCCGAAGCTCGGCACAGAGAGCAACAGGAACCCCGGGAAGGGGCTTATCAGGGTAAAGCCCTTGGCGGGTGCAGCCGTTCTTGAGCGGCGTTCTGGTCTTCCAAGGCAATGGTTGCCGCTGCCCGGACCGTTTGCGCCAGGGTTTCACTGATCCGGCACGCTTTGGCTATGCTGGGGGGATCCGCGGCAGCTATGGCCCCTATATGGCCGTAGGTTTTCATAATACGCCCTGCCCGTTTGGGCCCAATCCCTTCTACCGATTCGAGGACAGGGAAGAACAGGTCTGCCGAACGCAGCCGCTGGTTAAACGCGGTGGCAAAACGGTGGGTTTCGTCCCGCAGGAACTGCAGCACCTTGAGGGCTTCGGAGCGTTTGGAAAGCCGGATAGGGGCGGGCCTATGGGGGAGCCAGAGTTCCTCATCCCGCTTGGCCAGGCCCACCACATCGCAATCTAGCCCCAAGGTATCAAGCACTCCCTTGGCAGCGTTCACCTGCCCAATACCCCCGTCAATGAGCACCAGATCCGGCAGTTCCTTGCCTTCTCGAAGGAGCCGGCTATAGCGGCGCTGTACCGCTTCCCGCATGGCCGCGAAATCATCCACCACCCCCACCACGGTACGCAGCTTAAAGTACCGGTAGTTCTTCCGATCCGGCCTTCCCTGCTTAAAAGAAATAAGCGACGCTACCGGGTGTCGGCCATTGAGCTGGGCAATGTCAAAGCCTTCGATCCGTTCCGGTCTCCTGCTCAGTCCCAGGGCTTGAACCAGTTCGTCCAACGCAGGCCCGGCTCCCCGTTCTTTAAGCCTGAGCCGGAGGTCTTCCTGGGCATTTTGCCGGGCCATGGCCAACACCGCCCAATGGCGGCGATCCGGTCCGGCGGCTGTCTGGGAAAGCTGGTCTTCTAGGGACCCAATGTCAGGGGTGTACCCGAATTGTTCGATAAACCAGCGGCGGAGACTCCGGAAGCTTGGGTCTGCCTCGGGTTCACCCTGGGGTGTCTTTGTCCAGGGACTCAGGTAGATATGGGCCGGCGGAGGCCGGTCCTGGGTATAGTAGACCGCGGCAAAGGTTTCAAGGGATTCGGCTTCACTCGCCGCGGAGCGGGTACGAAAGAGCTCCCGGCCAATCATCTTACCTCCTCGCAGGGAAAAGACCGTAAAGGTACTCAAGATTCCCTCGCTGGCCCAGGCAATGTAATCCCGGCCTTCAGGGTCCAGGTCTACCAAGGCGCTGTGCTGGCCGGCCAGGTCCTCAAGGGCCTTAATCGTGTCCCGAAACTGAACCGCCCGTTCAAAACGCAGCGCCGCCGCCTCATCATGCATCTGAACACTCAGATCCATGATGAGGGATTCCGTGGACAGGGCATCGGAAAGCACCTGCCGGACCCGTACGACATGGACCTGGTAGGCTTCCTGGCTGATTTTACCGCAACAGGGAGCCATGCAGCGGTTAATATGGTAATACATGCAGGGGCTGTCCCGTTTATGAAAGACCCGGCACTTCCGCAAAGGAAACAGCTTGTCGATACAGGCTAAGAGGGTATCCACCGCATGAACTTGGGGAAAGGGACCGAAGTACTGGGAGGTATCTTCAATAATATGCCGGGTCTTGAACACCCGGGGAAAAGGCTCGGCGGTGATCCGGATAACCGGATAGGTCTTGCCGTCTTTGAGATTGATGTTGTATTTAGGGGTGTGCTCTTTGATGAGGGTGTTTTCCAGGAGCAGGGCCTCGTATTCATTGGCCACAATAATGGTCTCGATGCTTCGGGCATGGCGTAAGAGGGCCTTGGTCTTAAGATCCTGGGCGCCTGAAAAATAGGACTTAAGCCGGCTCCGCAATACCCGGGCTTTACCCACGTAAATGATACGGTTCTCCCCATCCCGCCAGAGGTATACCCCGGGTTCGCCGGGTGCCTCATGAGCCAAGGCTTTAAGAGGGGCATAATTTTCTGAATCCTGCTTAAACCCTGCTGAATTCATGACCATTTCTACCGATAAACAAGAGAAAGCGTATTGATTTTTTTCTATTGGTTTTTTTCTGTAAGGGTATATTGTTTTTCATGATGTACTATACTCAAGATAGATTATAATATAAAAGGAAAAGAAGCAAAATACAAAGCATCAGGTGTAAATATCGGTGAAACCAACTATGAACGTAACGATGAAGATACAGAATGTAAAAACCATACCATCACGACGCTCGATTCCCTTGGTGCTGTATAGCCTGGTGTTCCTTTCCCTGCACCTCTACGGGGCCGGAGAAAAGACCTTAGTCATCGGGGGGAGGGCGCGCTGGAATATGGTGGAGCACCGGATGGGCATCACGGAAATATCCTCTATACGGCCCTACCCGGTATTGATTCTCTCTTCGGCGCTGCGTTCAGATACCGAGGCTTCCCTTGATATGGACCTGTCCTTTGATGCAGGAGAGCCCGGGCTTTTTGCCGACCGGATGGGCCATTACCGGGTAAAGACTGCCGAAGGGCTTTACTCCGCAGACCGGCGTTTTGCCCGCATTGGGATGGGGGCGGCCCTCTTTTCAGGAAACCGGCTTAAAAACGTCAACACAGAAGCCCCCTTAGTCATTACCCCCAAGCCCGGGGCCTTACTTGCTCCCGGGCAGATCATTCGGGATTTTACCATGCAATTTTGGCTCTTTCCGATGAACCTTGAAAATGGGGAGCAGATCCTGTCCTGGATAGCCTCTAAGCAGGAGCGCCCAGGGGAGGCTACGGTGCAGCGAATCCATTGTACGGCTTCCAAAAATCGGCTTCAATGGACTTTTCTGGATTTCTTTTACCTGAATGCCCCTGCAGAGCGGATGAGCATTTCCCTTGAAGGTGCCACGTCCCTGATTCCGAAAACCTGGAGCCATCACCTCATTCGCTTTGACGCGGATACGGGACTGCTGGAATACCTGGTCAACGGGTATCTCGAAGCAATTACCTATGTTACCGCCGGAGGCAGAGAAGGGGGGCAGGTCTATTATCCCCGCATAGGCCAAGAGGGGAGCCTTACCCTCGGGGAACGCTTTATAGGGATGCTGGATGAACTGAAGCTCTACAGCCGTTTCATCACGAATCCGGGAATCCATAAATACCCTCTTCAGGGGGGCCGAATGGAAACCCGGCCCATCGATCTCGGGGAAACCAATACGAGGGTCCTCATGGTGGAAGTCTCCGGTGGACGCACCTCTAACTCAGGGGGCATGATTCAGAATGAATATGCCGAGCAGGGGAGATTGCGTTTTTCCGATGATTCGGCGTTCCAGTTTTTTATCCGTGCGGCAGACTCCCCCTATCGGTGGACCGGGACCACGGCGGAGGAAGCTTCCACCGAGTCCGACTGGCAGCTTTTGATTCCAGGGACCGCCCTGTCTGGAATCCAAGGACGATTTGTACAGATCGCCGCAGTGTTTTATCCCAGCGGGGATGGTGAAGCCAGTCCCTATCTGGATGAAATTCGGATACACTACCAGCCTGACGAGCCTCCGCCTCCGCCCACAAGGATCACCGCTGTTGCAGGAGACGGAGCGGTGGATCTCTCATGGAAGCCGAGTAGTGATGCAGATCTGGCAGGGTATTTGGTGTACTACGGTACTGCCCAGGGGGATTATTTTGGGGAAGGGGCGATGCTCGGGTCCTCTCCCGTTAATGTAGGAAACCGTACCAGCATACGTATTGAGGGTCTCAAAAATGGCATGTTGTACTATTTTGCAGTAGCCGCCTATGATCACGGGGAATCTGCTCATATCGGTGCTTTTTCCCGGGAAGTTGCAGCGCGGCCGTTAAGGATGCTTGAATGATAGGTATAAGGGATAGAGGTACCCATCGGGTGGCCTCCGGGATCGCCACAGAAGGTATAGCCCCGAGTGATAAGGCAGGGTATCGTAAGACCCTCAGGGACCTCGCGACAAGGGCTCAGGGTTGCCTCCGTGAAGGGAAGCTCCAGAAAGCAGTGGAAGCCTTTACCACGATGCTTACCATGGACCCGCAGTATGTACCGGCCTACAATGGCCTGGGGCTTATCTATGGGGCTTTACATAAATATGCCCAGGGCTGTAGTCTATTCCGGCGGGGCTTGGCTTTGGCGCCGGATAATGCGGTGCTGCACTACAACTATGGAAGGATATTAGCGGCTCAAGGGCGCTTTGACTGTGCCCGCTCGGAATACCAGAAGGCCCTCCATTGCAGACCCGACTGGCATAAACCGGCAAATAACCTGGGAATGCTCCTCTGTAAGCAGGGCCGGTATGCTAATGCTCTGGAGTTATTAAGCGCTAACCTCAAGTTTAATCCTCGTAACCCTGAGATTCGGGACACGGTAAAGCATGTTTTGGCGGAACAGCAAGCCGCCCGCCAGGCTCTAAAAAAAAATGAAAAGAAATCTGAAGCTCCGGTCATTGAAATCACCTGGGATGGGGAAGTTCCCCTATCCGATATAGGGAATCTGCTGAAATACCTAGCCCGTTTGGCTGAATACCTGCCTGAAGCAGAGCGGGAACACTTTATGAAAAGTGCTACCCCTTCGACTATCTATCGCATCATAGGATTGGTTTCAAAATCTGCCGGGGGCCTTTCAGGGTAAACCGAAAACTTTCGGGGGATGGCGGCCTTTCGTCTCTCCGGGTGCTTATACCATTGACCGCAGCATGCCAAGGGAGAGGGTATACCTTTTTATCGTGAGGTCGATAGAAATAGTAAAGGTCCGCGGATGAACACAGGCGGAGCTTTTGCGCTTTGTCTCGCTTCATGGTAATTCGGCGCAGCGGTAGATTACCGGAGTTCCCGGCAAGATTAATCCGGTTCCGAGGTGCATTACCGCAGTTGGGAACAGAACCGGCGGAACCGGATTCATTGAGTTCAAAGACGCATGACCGGGTCCCGGAACAGCAGTCCTTAAGGGGAGTTCGGCATTGGGTAAAAAGTTTCCCTCACGCAAAAGCGGCACTTGAAAAGCGGCCTTTTTTCATAGTTTTTTCCTGTCTGCAATATACCCCCTTCTTCCATCAAACTCCCGTTACTTATATGAGAGGTCTTTTCAAAGCCTGACCTCGTAAAAAAGCAGCGCCAAGAAGGTTTTTAGAGGATCCGCTTATTCCGATACACCAGATCATCCCGTACTGAAAAGCCCTGTTTTTCCCAGAAGCGGTTTCCCCCTTCATTGTGCTTAAAGGCTACCAGGGCGATCTTGGTGATTCCTTCATTCCTCATGGCCTGCTCCGCTGCGGAAACCAGCGCCCGCCCCAGGCCCCGCCTCCGGTATGCTTCCTCAACTGCGGTATGATAAATATAAGCCCGCCGTCCATCATGACCGCTCAAAATGGCGCCTGCCAAGAGCCCCTGATGATCCGCCACAAAACAGGTACGGGTATTCCGTTCCAGAAACCTTCGGATTCCTGGTTCAGCATCGTCTACAGGCCGCAGACCCATACCGGAGCTTCGCTTCCATAAGGCATAGACTTTTTCATAATCCGCTACGGTCATAATCCGTATGACCCACTTCTGTTCCATAATATACCTGCTTAAAGACGTATTATAGAGGCTTAGTTAGGAAGAAAACAAGGCTGTTTTTCCCTTCAAGATAAATTCAAGAAAACTTCAGGAGACGAGGCTGCTCGGCCTTCCATATACCATTGACTAAAACCGGGAAAGACGGCTTATGGTCGGGAATATTCCTTCTGGTACACCAAGGATCCTTCCGCTCTGGGGAATACGCCATGGTTTTTGAAAGTCTACTCACCTTACCTTCAAGTTCATCCGCTGTCATCATGGTAAGTAACGAGAAAAGGGTCCACAGATTACGCCGGGCTTTAGCCCGGGATTATGCTTATTCTTCGTTAATATGCAATGGAGGCTAAAATTTTTGGTAAATTATGCCAAGCGGCTTCACCGCTGATTTTGAAAATAATTGTATAAAAATGATGTTAAAAACCAGTAAAAATGTCTCCCATAATAAATCAATAGAAATGACCTCTTGTCGGAGGGGACATAGGAGACATCAATCATCGAAGATGGTCTTAAGTTTTTTGACGGGGAGCGGGTTGTTTTTCCAAAAGATGAGGACGGCATCGCCGGGTCGGGGCTTTGGGTTTATCTCCGGCAGAATCTGGAACAGGCGGGCTTCGAAGCGGACGATGTAATCGTTGCTTACCTTTCGGTCATATTCCAGACAGAGGATATCATCGAGCTTGACTAAGCCGTCTCTGACATGGGAATCATCGGTATTCCCGGGCGGGCGGCTGAACATACCGTTCATATGGGGCAAGTAGGTAGACACGAGGAAGGCATTGGCCTGTTCGAGGGATGAAATAGTGGCGAGGCGTAATTCTTTCACGAGGCGGTCCTGGTCAAGGCCTTGGTTTCGTTCCACCCGGCCTTTGGCCTGAGGGCTGTTGGCAGCGATGACATCGATGCCCAGGCGGTCGCACGCCCGGCCGAAATGGCTCTTTGGCCGTGTAATGCCGTTCAAAAGCTCCGTGTCGGTGGGTTCACGGGTCGGCACAAAGGCGTTTTTCTTGTCGCAATACAGGGATTCCGGTATTCCATACGTTTCTATCCACATCTTGAGTACGGTCATGGCTCCAAACATGGTCTCTTCCTCAAAAAACCGGGACAGTCGGGTCTTGGTTGCGTCATCGATCAGGGTGATAAGACAGCAACGGCCTCTTCTCCCTTCAAACCAATCGTGATGACTGCCGTAACCCGGCGGCTATCAGGGCTCGTCTTAGGCTACCGACTCCGATCTCCCTACCCCATCCCGCTCCGCCAACTTCTCACACGCCGGGGTCGGCCCGAAATCATCCTACTTTTCCGCATACAAGGAGAGCGCCTGACGCACCAAATCCAGATCGGTCCGTCGGTTGGACGGCTTCCCTGTATTGCCGTGGATTAATGCATCGTCTCCGCCTTCCAGATAACGCCGGTAGACCCGCTTCGCCTGCCGGTAACTCATTCCCAATTCCAGTGAGGCCGCCTTCAAGGTCTTTTGCCCCTGCTTCACCATTTCCATGATCTTGCCACGGAACCGTTCGCTCCGCTTCGGTAGTCTGTTTGCCATTTTTCCTCCTGGCTTATTCTACGAAAAGGGGTCATTTCTATTGAACGGCGACAATTCCCCCCAGGGCTCCTGCATTTACTTTTTTGAAAGAGTGAAGAAGGGAAGGGCATATTCCGAAGGAAGCAGTATAGTTTTTGGCTAGGTTTTTAGTTTTGAGGCATCCACTTTTTCGGCTAGGTTTTGTTTTGAGGCATCACGTATGCCGATAGGGTGTTAAGCAAACCCGGGCGTAGGGGTTAACAAAAAATCATCTATGGCGTACCGTATACCAGACGGTTGGAGCCGTTTCCTATCCATGTCCATGAAGGGCATAGGGCAGATTTGTCGAAACAAATCAAAAAACACGTGAATTTCTCATAGGGGCAATTTCCCGGCACTTTGTTACG
>JAITRH010000082.1 GCA_031288495.1 Treponema sp.
TTCGAGAAACAGCACGTCCTCCGAAATACCCGCCGTATCCTATGCCTCATCCGGCAGTTGTTCCCCTCTATCCCTACCGTATGCTTCTTCCCTACCTCATGCTTGTCCTCCGCAAACCCCGATAAAAAACTATCCCCGTTGTCCGTCGCTATCCAGTCATAGCTTATCCCCAGCCGTTTTATCCTCCTTCTCAGCTTTTCCGCCGTCTTTATGTCCCTCTTCCCCCACACATACGCCACACTCTCTCCGCTCTCCCGGTGATACGCATAGATACGCCATACTTTCTCCTTCTTTTTCCCTACTTACGTCCAAAACTCGTCTGTCTCAAGACAGTCATAGTGAGAAAGTTTCGGTTTTATCTGGTATTTTGTTGTTCTGAGTACTTTTAAGACTTTGGTGATGCTGATTCCCAGTGTGGTACTGATGTCCCGTATGCCGATTCCCCGGATAAGCATGATTTTGACCATCCCAACAACCCAGGAACGGCATCCCCGGTAGGTCATGTGATAATCCCCGATAAACTGCTGTCCGCACCGGCCACACCGGTAATTTTGTTTGCCGTTGCCTTTTTTCCCGTTTTGAGATATGTTAGTACTATGGCAATGGGGGTACTTGATTTCTATGGTTATTGACATAATTTCATAGTATTCCCTTGTGTCCCTGTTGTCATTACCCCTTTATCATACTTTGTAGATCACCACCAAAACGGGCAAGGGAGGCCGGCTATTGTCTTTGTAAAGGTAAGGGGAAGGTGAGCGGAGAGTTTGCGCTGACGTTTCTTGCCTACAACATGAAACGGGCAATCACTATTCGGGGAGCGGGAAACCTGCTGAAAGCCTTCGCCTGATGAGGTGAGAGGGGGTATGATCATGCGAAATCGGCTGTACCATACCTCTTTTTCCCGCCGTTTTGTTAAAGATAACATGGGGTTTTGACACAGTCTGAGGAGCGCCACCCCTAAAAGCTTATGTCCAGCCTCCGCAGCATCCCCGCTGGGGCTAAACTTGATCCGCAGAATCATGTGATTCCGGTAATCCCGCTCCGAACTCCGGTTTCTGAACCCCGGTAATGTTGTGAGTCAAGTTTAGCCGCTATTTTTTCAGGGTATTGGAATAAGGCTGGTCTATCGGGCTGCCAAGAGGCCCCTTACCGCTTTGCATCCTATGGTTCCCCTCCAAAACCCGGCAGCAGGGAGCTTAACCCTTTGCCGGTAAGCAATTTCATGGGCCTCCTTTACAGACCTTCTCGAGACTAGTATGGTTTAAGTATGGGTAGCCCAAGATTCAAAAAACGATACCTTGTTCTTGGTATGGGGGTTTTGCTGGCGGGCCTCCTGACCGGTGTCTTTTGGTTCCGGGCGCCAGTCCTGTTTGTTACGGATGCCCCCTTTAATACGCTGTATGGTCTTCAAAGGGCCAGGATAAAACGCCTCGAAACCACCCTCAGGATAATGCGGCAGATTAAGCCGGTCTTTATCGGAGAAAACGCCGGTCCAGATATGGTGACCTTTGCGGTAGAGGAAGCCCATAGGGCCCCCTATGGAGTCTTATTCCCCTATCGGTATTATGAAGGGGCTGAACGGTATATCGCTCAATTTCCCCAGATACCGGTCTTTATCCTAGGAGGCCGGAGCCGGGATCCCCGGGTGCCCGGAGGGATCTTCGTGGGGACCGATACCCCCTTGGACCTGTACCGGGCAGGGCTCTGTGCCGGCATTATTGCCCGGCATGAGGGGGAAGGGGACGGAGATCCCCTTTCTCAGGGGGAGATCCTGTTTTTTCAAAACGAGGGAATTTCCACCGAATACCGGGAAGCCTTTAGGATGGGGCTTCGGGAACAAGGATTTACAAAAGAGCCCAAATATCTCAATATAAAACAAGATTATACCGATAATATACAAAATGTTTCCTGCGTGGTTATGCAAGGACAGGCGACCCTCTTTCTTGAACGAAATCTGGAGATACCGGTTATTCTATTTTCCTGGGTTGATCCGGATCTAACCTCAAGGGCGGTAAAACTGGTGGTGGATGATTCTCCTTGGGCAGTAGCAGGGAAGACGGTAGCCATGATACCGGGGCGGGAGGGGGTAGCCGTTCCTTCGGACTGGGTGTTTCCAGAGCAGCGAATAGGGGATAAGGAGGTTGTAGGCCGTTTGAAAAAAGTGCTTCTGAGGAGTATACTTTAACTAAAAAACTATTGCACAAGAGGATTAAGATGATATATACTTGGAGAGGTTTGACAAAGGTCTCATAAGTGAGTATACTATTATTTGATCTTAAAGTTCCCTACATTGAAAAGGAGTATAGGATGAAACATGGTAGTTTCAGGGCTATTTGCTTAATTTTTTTGGCATGTATAGCAGTATTAGCAGCTTTTGGTGATGAGCAGGCAGTGGCTCTTGAATCCAGGATTTTGGAGACGTTTGATCAAAATGATGAGTCTCTGTATGACTGGAAGGTGGAGGGCAGTAAATTCGCCACCAAAACCGATGAAGACTCATTCCCTAAAATAACGTATGTTGCTACATGGCCTGCGGCACTTTTTGGGTCTAATCCGGATGGGGCAGACCTTAAGAGTCTTGGTATTTGGGGTCGTTTTGATCGGCGGGGATATAACTGGATTGATGTGTATCCGGTAAGGGCAGGTGAGGAAGACGGAGGAGCCGTTGAAATTCCGATTCCTGGCCGGGTTCGGTATCTGGATATGTGGGTATGGGGATCCAATCTTAATTACCACATAGAAGCCTATCTGCGAGATTATCAGGGGGTAATTCATACGGTTAATTTGGGGTCGATTGCCTATCAAGGATGGAAAGATTTGCAGGTAGCGATACCTAAGAATTTCCCTCAGGCCAAACGGGTCCTTCCGCGGCTTGCTTCCTTAACTTTTGTTAAATTCCGGATATGGACGGCACCTGCTGAACAAGTAGATAATTTCTATATTTATTTTGATCAGCTTAAGGTACTTACCGACACCTTTGAGGCGCCTTATGACGGTGATGAGCTGGCAAATCCTGCGCGGGTGCAGGAATTCTGGAATAGTGAAGGAGGTCTTTAATGAAGCGATTAAGCGGTATAGTCTTGTGTCTTTTGTTGAGTGGAGCGTTGTTTGCTCAGACTCAGGACGGGGCAGTGGGTTCCACGGATCCGAGTCGGATCGGGATTGATGCGGCTCAACAGAACCTTAAAGAGGTTTCGGTTGATAAATTCGAACACGACGGGTATTGGCGGCCTACTATTTCTGTAGACAATGGGTTTATCAGTTCTCGCCTTTTTGAAGGATCCCCCGCAGGGAAAGAGTCTTTACCGGAAGAAGAGGGACTGGATATTCCTGATCAGCATGTATTAGGTACCCGGGTTGATTTCCTCCATCGGGGACATGTCAGTTTTACCTTGACTCCCCTGCGGCCTATTCCCATTGAAGGGATAACCAAGACTATTTCCGTATGGGCAGTAGGACGTAACTTTAATCATGAATTAAAGATCCTCATCCAGGATTCTCTGGGCCGTCCCTTTGAGCTCTCCATGGGGAAGTTGAATTTCCAGGGATGGAAAAGACTGACCGTGGCGGTTCCTCCTCAGGCCTATGATGGAAAAGGCGGTATTGTACAGCGGAATTATCATTATAATAACTATCTGGGTGTTAAGGTTACCGGGTTCAGAGTGGACTGCGATCCTACGGAAACGGTAGGGACCTATTATTTTTATTTGGATGATCTTCGGGCGGTTACAGACCTATTCCCCGAGAATAACCGAGACCCGGATGATATGGCTGACGCATGGTAGAACCGGGAAGTTCAAAGGGTCGGTATCGGCTCTTTGAATGAAAAGAGGGTTAGGGAAAGCGGTGAAAGTATTCACCCTAGCCCCTTTTTTATGAGGTAACCGTAAGCATACCTTCCTTCTTACCCATAGAGATGAGAGTACAAACATAAAAAGAGAAGCTAGATAAGGGAAGCCAATCAGGGCTTGTGTTTTTATCTTGGGTTAATGCTATGGCCTTCAGTCCGATGGTGTGTGTATCCTTTCAGGTTCCAGGGATGGGAGGATCAGCCTGTGGGATGCAGAGCGGCGGATCGTCCGGTGCATCGGCTTGACCGAAACGTCCGTATAGGTAACGAGGTCTAGGGTATAGACTCGTACCGGGAGCTGTACTTCAAGCCGGAACCGGTTGCCGCGAAACGTGGGGGTGGCGAATGAAGATGGAACCGGGAGTAAAGAGGAGTGAGCAATTTCTCATTGCTCACTCCTCTTTGCATTACCCAGGTAAGAGGATGATTGTGTTTCTTGTGAAATTCGGTTAGCTTAGAATTAAGAGGCGATTTCAACAAGCCAGATAGTGAAAAAGCCTCGAAAATTCACCCTGATTATCCTAAGAAAGTACTGAAAGACGCTCTTCAGTGCTCCTTTAATGTGCGTATTTACATAACGAAGTGCGCAAATACGGGCAACCTTTGATTGCAAGGAACCGCCATGAAAACCAAGGCAGTACGTATCTATGGGGTCAGGGATCTCAGGCTTGAGGAATTTGACTTGCCTGAAATCCGGGACCATGAAATACTCGCCCGAGTCGAGTCTGATTCGATCTGTATGTCTAGCCATAAACTAGCCATGCAGGGAGAAAAACACAAACGGGTCCGCCAGGATCTTACCAAGCACCCGGTCATCATCGGTCATGAATTCTGCGGTACTATTATGCAGGTGGGCTCTCAATGGGCTCATACCTTCAAAGCCGGCACTCGGTTTGCCATACAGCCTGCCCTCAATTATCCGGGTCCTCCTGGTCCGGATGGACGGCCTGGAACCCTCTGGGCGCCGGGCTATTCATACCCCTATACCGGGGGAGATGCCACGTTCATTATCATTCCTTCCGAGGTGATGGAGATGGGTTGTCTTTTGGAATACCCAGGGGATACGTTTTACCTCGGTTCTTTAGCAGAACCGGTTTCCTGTATTGTGGGAGCTTTTCATGCCCAGTACCATACTCAGGGAGGTTCCTACGTGCATCGTATGGGTATTGTAGAGGGCGGTGCGTTGGTCCTCCTGGCCGGGGTGGGGCCTATGGGACTTGGGGCCATTGATTACGCCATTCATAATCCCCGAAGGCCCTCCCGCTTGGTGGTTACGGATATTGACGAAACCCGGCTGTGCCGTGCCCGGCAACTTGTAAGCCCTGCAGAAGGGGCTCGCCAAGGAGTAGAACTGATCTATGTCAATACCAAAGACCTGGCGGATCCCCTATCCAAACTTACCGCTCTAAACCAGGGTAGACGCTATGATGATGTATTTGTCTTTGCCCCGGTAAAATCGCTGCTGGAATTGGGGGATGCCCTCTTGGGTCCTGATGGATGCCTCAACTTCTTTGCCGGCCCTACAGACCCCTCGTTTTCTGCGCGCTGTAATTTCTACAATATCCACTACGAAGCCCATCACCTGGTAGGAACCTCCGGGGGAAATACGGAAGATATGAAAGAGGCCCTGGCCATGATGGCCAAGGGGGAACTCAACCCCGTATTCATGGTTACCCATGTGGGGGGGCTTAATGCGGTGCCTGAAACGACCCTGAATCTTGATACCCTTCCGGGGGGTAAAAAGCTTATCTATACCCATAAAAACATGGAACTCACGGCTATCACCGATTTTGCTGAAAAGGGTAAAACCGATCCCTTCTATGCCCGCTTGGCCCAATTATGCGGGGATCATCAGGGGCTTTGGAACAAAGAAGCGGAAGCCTATGTTCTGGAACAGGCTCCGGAAATATAGCCGGCCTATGGGGGTCCAGGGGCCAGACTGTGTCAAAAGTCCAGCGAAAACATCAGTGATAGGGTATACTCAAACCTGAGGAGAAAAGGGGTATGGAATTCATCGGCGGAGAAAGCCCTGAGCGGATACTAATACCGCCGGATTATATAGAGGATTACGTTGACGGCAACAATTCGGTACGGGCAAGCATATATCAACCGCATCGATGTGGCAGCATTGGGAGGTGGTCGTCAATAGCCGAATACCTCAGGGCGGCCGATGTAGGATCCTAAAGCTCTAGTGAAATGGTACCTGTACGGATACATGAACCGGATACGCTCATTCCGGCGGCTGGAAAGGGAAAGCGGGCGAAATCCGGAACTGATATGGTTGCTTGGTAAACGCTCCCCGGATCACAAAACCATAGCGGATTTCCGACTACAGGGTTAACCCTGTAGTGGCTTAAAGGGGGCGGCATGCTCCCTTGCTATTAACGTATTATATCAGAATTGGTCTAAAACCTTTAAAAATAGCCAGTTGTACGTCAGAGGATAATCGCGAATTTATATACTCATGTCCCCTGACCTATACATTCGTCAGAAGACTTACCGGGCAGTAATGAGGCGCAAGGCTGTACCTGCACGGAAGCCCTCTTTCTCCCTAAGAACGTTCATGATGGATGCCTTTAAGGCGTTTCATCTTTCCCCGGTAAAAGGCCGAAGACCCTCCCCGATCATTTATGGCCTCCTGCATGATCTTCCGCACGGCCTCGGCAAAATCACGGATTGATTCCCCGCAGAGGTCCCCCTTGGCATCCCGCCGAATAAACCGGGCAGGATACACCGCATCCAGAATCCGTATGGTTTTGAGGGGCAGGGACCGGCCTAACCAGGTATGGGCCTTGAAAGGACCTTCGGAGAAAATGCTTACCATCGGAATAACCGGAATATCCAGGGCCGCGGCAATGAAAAAAGCCCCCGGTTTAAATGCCTCAATCCGCTGGTTGTATATATAACAGTCCCCTTCAGGATAAAAATGGATAAACCGGCGATACCGGAACGCGGTCTTGCAGGCAGCCAGCATTTGCCGTAACCCTTGCCGCCCCGGAGGGAGGGGCACCCCTCCAAGGAGGCGGATAAAAGTGCCGAGGATCGGGGTTTTCACGGTCTCTTCCAGCAGGGTATGCCAGGTACGGTGGGGCAGGAGGGCGCCGCTAACCGAAACCGGGTCCAGCAGGGTGGTATGATTGGATACCAAGATGGCCCGGGAAAAACCGGCGAGTTTTTTCCGGTCTTCGTACCGAATTCCGTGGAGCATACGGTTAATCCCCTGGGCCAGGGGCCACAAGGTATAAAAGGTCATGAACGAAGCGATTCTAAAGGGAAGAGAGCCATCAATTAAGGGACTGCCGTGTTTATAGGCCATGACGATGAGAGCTGCCTCGTACCTTATTGCCGGGAGTTCATACGTTTAAACATGCTCTGGACAAACCGATTGGTCGGATATATATGGAGGGCCTTTTGAAACCAGGGCGTGGCCTCCCCATACTGCTTTTGCTGATAATAAGCATAGCCAAGGGCGGTATAGACATTGAACCGATCATCCTTTTGTAAGGCCACATCCGGTTCCTGGATAATATCCCGCATCATCCGGATCCCCCGGGTATAATTGTTAAAGGGCGCAGGGGCATAGACGTATCGGGCCGCTATCATATACCGGGCCGCTCCGTTCCGGCTGTCCAGTTTCAGGGCTTTCTTGGCATAGGTTTCTACTTTGCCCCCATTGGCCAAGGCATAGGAAACCGGCCGCACTGCACAAGACTGGGAGATATGTTCCGCGAGCATTTGCCAGCCTACGGTGGTCTCTTCCTCCTTGAGGGCGGCTAGGGCCCAGGTTATGCCCTGCTCATACTGGGCCGCTGCCTCCTCTTTCCTGCCTTCATACTGATAGGCCCGGCCAAGCATATAGGCGCAGCGGGAAAGCATAAGATACCGGGACCCGCCGGAGAGGTTTTTCTCGGTTTCTTGTATGGCTTGCTCATACAGGCTCATCACGGCATCGGCGCTGAGGTTCTGTTCATACACCGCATCCCGCAAGGGTATAAACCAGGGAGCTAAGGGGTCCCCATAGAGAGGCGTAAGCGTAAGCGCCCATACTAGTAACACGAACATCATTTTTTTACCTAAAATCCCATGGTTGTTTTTAATTTCCCGAGCTTCGTTACGCCCCCGGTTCCCTTAAGGATCAACGCCTAGAGGCGTTCCCGGTTTAAGCATATCCTGTATCTGCTCATAGGGGAGCAGCACTTCCAGAGAACCCATTACATACGGACCTATCTCATAGGGATCCCAGTGGAAACCCAATCCTTGAGGGGTGAGGAAGAAGTTGTCCGGTACCCCCACCGTATCCTCAAAGAAGCCCCCTTGGGAAAGGGGGGTATCCGGTTCAAGGTTCGCCTCTACCCGCAGGGCCGCCGCAATAAGCCCTTCCAAACGAGGCCAGGAAGCCGGCTCTATAAGGTCTTCCACAGCCCACTGCTGCGCCCCCTGGAATATGACAAAATAACGCTTTTCCCTCATGCCGTGAGCGCCTCCCAGGTAATATTCCAGGTTCCGGCTTATCACCAGCACTTCGGGCCAGGGGGAACCGGCCTCCCAGGTTTCGGTATACTCCCAATTCAGGCTTTCGGGAAATCCACCCCCATACTCATCGAGAAGAATCGGGGAATCCTTCACGGCGAAATACTGATCGCTATACCGGCTAATGAGCCGCCCGGTATATGCCTGGGGGCTAAGCCCCTCATATAAACGCTCCTGGATAAACTGCCCAAGAGAACCGGAACCTTCCAAGAGGCTTATGCTGAGGTTCATTCGGGGGCTTCTTTCCCCCTGGTCAGGATAGAGGGAAATCACCCGGTGTTCCGTATGGCTGAGGAAATCGGGCGCTTTTACCGGAGGAACCTCGGACTTTGGGGTACCGGTACATCCGGGGATACCGAGGAGGCCCAAGAGCCAGAACATCCATAGGGGCCTATACCCCAAGCGCTGCCTTTTTTGTATATCCTTCATATACTTAAGTATAGGCTATGGATGAGGATGTACCAAGTTCATGCCATAGCTTTTGCATCTTACCCTTTCCTCAGCCTGGAACGTACCCGGTCCACGGTCCACAGGTTACCCGGATTTTTCATTCCCCAATCCGCTTAATCGGTGTCGAAGCTTAGTTCGAAATCCGGGTAATCTCGGACTAAGGTCCGGCGGACTTTTTTTCTTTTCATCCCCCTCATGGTAATAAGGGACCGGGGCGATCCTCAGGCTGGAGTGCGCCTTGGCACGTTCTATTAAAATTGCCGATACATGTTAAAAAAGTAGTGTATTAAACGTGAGTTCGACGGGGCCCGCAGATGAGGCGGCGTGAATCTTACCGTCGGATGGATGAGGCGCCACCGGAAAAGAAGCTTGGATCATGACCCGGAACAGGCTTAGTTCATGACCCGGAACAGGCTTAGTTCATGGCCCGGAACAGGCTTAGTTCACGACCCGGAACAGGCTTAGTTCACGACCCGGAACAGGCTTAGTTCACGACCCGGAACAGGCTTGGATCATGACCATGATCAGGCTTGGATCATGACCATGATCAGGCTTGGATCATGACCATGATCAGGCTTGGATCACGACCATGATCAGGCTTGGATCACGACCATGATCAGGCTTGGATCACGACCATGATCAGGCTTGGATCACGACCATGATCAGGCTTGGATCATGGTCGTGAACAGAAACGGAGCGATGGGGCGGGAAGACCGTGAAGCGGTAGGTTCAGGCGGTGTGCAGGGTACCGTGGAATGGATGAGGCAAGCCTGGAAAAGAAGCTGCGTCAGTACCGGGTTACAAGCTTGGTAGATGGAGGGGGCGCGGCTTGACAAACTACCATAGGATTACGGGGATGGTTCATGCCCACATCCTCTTACAACGGCGGACTGTTTCTTCTTGGCCGAACTCACGGGTATTATAGTAATTAAAGAGGAGAAAACCCATAAAAATTACAAACCTTTTACCATCGGGCATGACCACAGAAACATGCAGGGTATTTATTATGGGATATACCTTCCCATACGATCCCGCGGTATCGGAAACCGACAAAGAGCCTCTAAGTCCCTACGCAGACTTGGAAACCCTGGAACGGATAGCTTCTGACCATAGGTATGTCCACTGGAAGGTGGCCCGTTTTTTTGCCTTAAATGAATTGGATGATTCCAGGGCCGATAACGGGTGGGAAAACACCTGGCTTTCCGAATATCCCCTGATTATCTACCATGCCGATACCGGCGCCCCCCGGTATTATGAGTTCCGGGTGATCCGGGAGGGTACGGAAATCGGCGCCATTACCGGTGTGGCGGAAAAAACCGAAGGGATTCCCATTCAATTTGTGCTGCCCTTTGCCAATGAACTGGCCGGTGAAAATGCCCGGGCAGTGACGACAGGATCGAAAAAATTGCTGGATACGGCCTATCCCGGACGCCTGCTCATGGAGGGGGCTACTCTGGGCAGATCCGTCGATGCCGCTACCGGCGCTGAAGATACCACGGTCTACCCTGCCGGCATGAAAGGGGCGGATTTTCTTGAGACCGCCAGTCAAGAGCAGCTTGCGGCCTTTGGCATAAGCACCGAAGAGCTATACCAACAGTACCGTTCCGCGGAAGAGGAAAAGCTACGGGAACTGGCGGTTTTTTGGGAAGAGGTGGACGGATTAACCGGCAACATACTGGCTATGTCTGAAGAGGAACTGCGGGATACCTTTGGAGATGAAGCCGCCCAAGCCCGGGGCGTATCCACATCCTATTCAGATACCTACCTGCTCAATGACTGGTACAGCAAGGAAAAATGGGCGGCTGCTCCGGGTTACTGCGGTCCAAATGTCATCGCCTTTACCATGCTGGGCCTGGGAACCAAGTCGGGGCATCCGGGCATACCCACCACCAATAATAAATCCCAGCTTGAAGCCTATTATAGGGCAGTGGAATCCAGGATGGGCAAAGGTCCCAAGTTGTATTACTGGTTTGACGGGGACTCCCTGGACGGCTGGCTCCGTACCCTCACCGGAGGCCGGTATCGGCTGGGGGCTCATTGGGGGATTCCGCTTATCCTGGATCATAGCTGGAACGCCATAAATGCTTCAATCCGGGGCAATACGCTGCCGGCTATTTCCCTGCGGTGGCCGAAAATCGAATCCCCGGCCGGAGGTTTTCATTACCGTACGGTTATTGGTACCCGGAGAGCCAATACCTCCCTCAGTTTCAAGGTGCTTTGGTGGACCGTAAGGCTTCCGCTTTGGTCTTATGGCCAGTACCGTATGCACGACAATGGGGCGGATGGACAATATTGGTGGGAAGGTCCATCGCTGTATCAATTCCAGGCGGCCAGGGTTATCAAAAACTGACGCATCGCTGCAGGGCTTAGGGGGCGGTGTTGTATACACCGGCCCCTCTTCAAGGGTATGGTTATGGATAGGAAAAAAGGCTGATTTTTACGTTCCTCCCGCTTCTATGTCTAGTTTTTACAGGCTGCCCCCTGTTTGGGGTCGGAGGCGCTGTGGACGTTACCGTAGAAAACCGGTCAAAGTACCCCGCAATGGATGTTTCGGTGTCGGCATGGAACGGAAACAATTACCAAGAACGGCTTGAGCCAGAAGAACCTGTAGACCTGGTATCCGATTGGGCCGATGGAGGTCTACAACATTATATGGACTTTAGCTATACCCTCAATGATGTAGCGTATAGGACCGGTGACGACGACGAAGCCGCTCAAAATCCGAAACGATTCAAGCCGCTCAAGCGGGTAAAAGACGGTGGGCATATAAGTATCCGCATCTTTGAGGATCATTGGGAGTGGTAAGCCTCAGAAGCTATCAAGCTGGAGGGTCCGAAGCTACCACGCTGGAGAGCCTGAAGGTACCAAGCGGGAGGATGCGAGGCTTCCCACGGTCAATAAGTTACGGAATTTTGTCAACGGATTACACCGATTGCGGGCTAAAGCCCGACCCAGATTAAGAGGATTTTTGGAATGAAAAAGCTGTGTAATCGCGGACCAGAGGTCCGGCTGACCTCTTTTGTTTTCTAGCCCCTTACCGTGTTGACCGTGGTAAGCTTCAGGATACCCCCATAGAAACCTGGAGGATGGCAGTGGGGCCCTTATCCAGGAAATGCATCCTCCCTATTGAACGTACCGTCCTTGGGGGCGGGGTTGTTCCTGCAGAGCGAGCCGGACCTTTGGACGGTGTATACCGGGATCGAGAGGCCCCCACCCCAGGAAGTTTTCTATGGGTTTATCCTGGTCTGCTCGACGGCATTGTGTTTTTATCCGGTTTCGGGTATAATAAACGTATGTCTTTGCATACCAGAAATGGTACGTTATTTGCCACCAAAAAAGCGGAAAAACTCAAAGAACCAGAAGAATTCCGGG
>JAITRH010000173.1 GCA_031288495.1 Treponema sp.
ACCTATAGTATACTAATAATTATGATTTTTTTAGTCAATTACCCGTTTTAGGGGTGTCCGGGAGGTTTTGAGCCTCCCCGGACACCCGATGAGGTTGGTTTATAGTCCCGGATGCAGGGATGCTGTGGCGGTGTTTCTTGGTACGGTATCGCTTCTCTATCCTCGGGTATACCCAAAACCCGGGCCTTGCGGCGGAATGGTTTAGTCCCCCTTCCATAGGGTTCTCTAGGTTTATCCTGGGGCAGCGGGTGTATTGACGCGCCTGTTTAAATCCGCACAATAAGAAATACGAACAACTTCATGGCGTTGAAGCAGCGCAAGACGGCAGCTAACCCTATAACCGGTGTATCTGAAGGGGAACAAGAGGAGCAGGCCATGATGGTATTGGTTCCAAGAGGTAGCGCTCGTACCTCGTGAAGGGGCCGTTGTTTTAAGAGAGGAGCATTATGAGAAGTGATGTGGTAAAGAAAGGGCTTGCCCGGGCGCCCCACCGGGCCTTGTTTAAGGCCTTGGGGTTTATCGATCAAGAATTGGCAAGACCCCTCATCGGTATTGCAGTGGCACAAAGCGAAATCGTACCGGGGCATGTACATTTAGACACCGTTGCCCAGGCTGCGGCGGCAGGGGTACGCCTGGCAGGGGGGATCCCCCTCAAGTTCCCGGTGATCGGCGTATGCGACGGGATTGCTATGGGCCATGAGGGGATGCGGTATTCCTTGGCAACCCGGGAACTCATTGCCGATTCCATTGAATGTATGGTCATGGCCCACGGCTTTGACGCCCTTATCTGTATCCCTAACTGCGACAAGATAGTGCCGGGGATGCTCATGGCCGCGGCTCGGCTTAACCTGCCTACGGTCTTTGTCTCCGGCGGGCCTATGCTGGCAGGCAGGAAGGACGGTAAACCCTTAACCTTTACATCGGTGTATGAGGCGGTAGGCGCAGCGGCGGCAGGCCGGATGGACGAAGAGGAGCTTACGGGCCTGGAAGATACTGCCTGCCCAGGCTGCGGGTCTTGTTCAGGGATGTTCACCGCGAATTCCATGAACTGCGTTACCGAGGCCCTGGGAATGGCCCTGCCCGGGAACGGCACCATTCCTGCGGTCATGGCCGAGCGGCTGCGGCTTGCCAAAAAGACCGGGGTTTTGGCCTTGGATGTTTTGGAAAAGGACATCCGTCCCCGGGCGATCCTTACGGAAAAGGCGTTTATGAATGCCTTGGCCCTGGATATGGCCTTGGGGTGTTCCACCAATACGGCCTTGCACCTGCCGGCCATTGCCCATGAAGCGGGATTCACCCTGGATCTGGACCGTTTAAACCAGGTCAGTGCAGTTACCCCGAATCTCTGCAAGCTGGCTCCCGCAAGCACGACCCCCATTGAAGAGCTCCATGCCGCCGGAGGAATTCCGGCGGTGCTGGGGGAATTGGCAAAAAGAAAGCTCATCACCCTGGAAACGGCTACGGTCTACGGGGTCCTGGGGGACAGTGTTGAAACCGCGGTCAACCGGAACACCGCCCTTATCCGGCCCATTGAGGATCCCTATTCCCCTACCGGGGGCCTTGCCGCGCTCAAGGGTAATCTGGCCCCTGAAGGTTGTGTGGTCAAACAGAGTGCGGTAGCCCCTTCCATGCTGGAGCATGAAGGGCCGGCCCGGGTCTTTGATTCTGAAGAAGCCGCCTTTGATGCTATCATGGCCGGGGGGATCAAGCCGGGAGATGTGATCGTCATCCGGTACGAGGGACCTCGAGGCGGACCGGGCATGAAGGAAATGCTGGCCCCTACCGCGGCCTTAGCCGGTATGGGCCTGGACGATAAAGTAGCCCTCATTACCGACGGCCGCTTTTCCGGGGCCACTAAAGGAGCGGCCATTGGCCACATCTCCCCGGAGGCTGCCGAAGGCGGCCCCATCGCCCTTATTGAAGAAGGGGATAGGATCGCCATTGATATTAAGGGCCGGGCCATCAACAGCAAGGTCCCTGCGCAGGTAATCGAAGCGCGCAAAGCTGCCTGGAAGCCCCGGCCTCCCAAGGTGCAGACCGGCTACTTGGCCCGGTATGCAAAGCAGGTGAGTTCTGCCGCTTCAGGGGCCATCCTGCGGGACTGAGAGGAGGGGAGAGATATGCAGTATACAGGCGCAAGGATCCTCGTGGAAGCCTTGATTGAACAGGGAGTGGATACGGTCTTTGGGTATCCCGGCGGTGCGGTGTTGTCTATTTACGACGAGTTATACCGGCAGAAAGACCGGATCCGGCATATCCTGGTGAGCCATGAACAGCACGCGGCCCATGCCGCAGATGGGTATGCCCGGGCGACAGGCAAGGTGGGGGTCTGTATCGCCACCTCCGGGCCAGGGGCCACCAACCTGGTAACCGGTATCGCCACGGCAGCCATGGATTCAACCCCTCTTGTAGCCATCACCGGCAATGTGGGGACTGCCCTCCTTGGCAAGGACAGTTTTCAGGAAGTGGATATTGCGGGCATTACCATGCCCATAGTCAAGCACAACTGGATCGTCAAAGCCGTGGAGGATCTCGCCGAGGTGGTCCGGGAGGCCTTCCTCGTGGCCGTCTCCGGGAGGCCCGGGCCGGTACTCATCGATATCCCCAAGGATATTACCACGTTCATGGGGGAATGGGTTCCTCACGCCCAAACCGCTGCCCTCCCGGATCCCATTAGGATCGCTCGGGCGCGGCGGCTTACCCAGCGGTTTCAGGAACTAAGCTACACCGATGAAGATATAAGCCGGGCGGTGGCCATGCTCTCCGCAGCAAAGCGGCCGGTGATCTACGCAGGCGGCGGGGTGATCCTTTCCGGAGCTTCTACCGAACTCAGGCTCCTCGCGGAACGGCTGCACGCGCCGGTTTCGATAAGCCTCATGGGTATCGGCGCCATGCCCCAGGATCATCCTCTATACACGGGCCTTTTGGGGATGCATGGAACCGTAGCCTCTAACCGGGCGGTACAGCAGGGGGACCTGCTGATTGCCATAGGCGCCCGGTTTTCCGACCGGGTTACCAGCTGTACCGATACGTTCGCCCGGAGCGCCCGGGTGCTGCACTTTGACATAGACCCCGCAGAGATCAACAAGAACATTGAGGCTGAGGCCTGGGTGGTGGGGGATATACAAAAGACCCTCACCCAGGTGCTGGAAAAGCTCCCCTCCGGGCGGGAAAGCGCCTGGAAGGAGGATATTGAAACCTGGAAGTCCCTGGTTCCCAAGGCCCATAAACGGGAAGGGACGCCGGGAAAGCAGGGCCTCCATCCCCGGTTTATCCTTGAGGAAACTGCCGGGGCCCTGGGAAAGGATGCCCTGGTCGTAACCGATGTCGGGCAGCATCAGATGTGGGCCGCCCAATTTTATCCGATTACCCGGCCCCGGACCTTCCTCAGTTCAGGAGGGCTCGGGACTATGGGCTTTGGCCTTGGCGCTGCGGAAGGGGCGAAGATCGCCAGGCCGGATACACCGGTGGTGCTTTTTACCGGGGACGGTTCCTTCAGGATGAACTGCGGGGAGATGGGGACCCTTGCGGCCTACCGGATTCCCCTGCTCATCCTTATCTTGAACAACCGGGTCCTGGGCATGGTCCGGCAGTGGCAAACCCTTTTTTACGAAGGACGGTATGCGGAGACTACCCTGGACCGTCCCCCGGATTTTGTGAAGCTTGCCGAGGCCTACGGCATTAAGGGGTACCGCGCCGGGGATGAGGAGGCATTTATGGATGCCCTTGGTAAGGCCGTACAGGAACTGCGCAACGGTAGGGCTGCGCTGATTGATGCGCTCATCCACTACGATGAACAGGTACTGCCCATGGTCCCCGGAGGCAAGCCGATTGACGAGCAAATCCTATAGGATCCCCGCAGGAACCCACTGAACGACTTGTTGCAGGAGAGCAGAACCATGAGGAATAGGATTTCCCGGACAAAGGTATGCTTGGGTTTGCTCGGTTTTGTGCTCATCGGGGGCTGTTCCTCGGCGCCGAAACGGCCTGCGGCGGTGTTCACGGTCAAGAACAAGGTTAGCACCCAGTTAGAGCTGGCCCATAAAGAGGCGGATCGGGGAAATTATGAGCAGGCCCTGGATCTTCTTGAAGAAGCCCGCCGCCTTTCCATCAGCACTGATGATCCTGAACTGCTTATCCGGGAAGGGCTCTCTCGGGGGAATATTTTGTACGCCTTAGGCCGTACTGCAGAGGCCGATGCGGTTTGGGACCGTGCCTTAGCCGAAGCGGAACTGGCCGGTGACGCGGAACTGGCCGGGATAGTGCGGATTTATAAGGCCCGCAGCAGACTCCTTGCCGATGGGGCTGCGGCGGATACGGTCAAGACCGAAGTACATAGCGCCTTAGCCGCCATAGGGTCGGATAAACTCTCTCTTGCCTTGGGCTGGACCGTTATAGGGCTGGTGGAAAAAGAGCAAGGCCGGTGGAGCGAGGCGGAAGAAGCCCTACGGAAAGCCTTGGTAATCCATGAGCAAGATAACTACCTGGAACAGGCTGCCTACGATTGGTTTCTTATCGCCTCAGTCCGCTCCATAGCCGGGCAGTACGCAGGGGCCTTGGACGCCCTGGGAAAGGCCATAGGCTTTGACCGCCGGGCGGAGAATACCTATGGCCTTGGTATGGATTGGCGGGCTCAAGGGGATGTATACAAAAAAATGGGTAAATCCGATGAGGCCGGGCAGGCATACCGCCGTTCAGCGGCGATTTTTAGATCCATCTTTTTGGAACAAGAAGCGCTCCGTGTTGAAAGCCGGCTTACCCCATAGAACCGTCCTAGGCGGGGGTTTGTATGGTCAAGAGAGGGCATCGCCCCTAGAGTGAGGCCGCCGAGCCGGGAATGGCCGCGTAGGTATAAGGAGGATTGTCCCTTCTGAACCATCCCAGGATGCCCCCGGCATTTTTACTATGTCCACAACCGATCAGGAGCATCATACAAAACCGGCGACAGGGTCGGGGAATTTCTCAAATCCTTAAAAACCCCCATTATATGCGCCGATCCTTGAGCCCTTAGACCCGGCGGTGCATAAGGTGAACGACATAAGCGGGGAGAATACGAAGCAGATAAGGCATCTCATCCTTGAGGTTTCCCAGTTTAAGCCCCTCCTTTCACGAGGCTGAGGAGGCCGGTTCCACCGAGTATCCCGCGACAGCAAAGAAAATGGGGTTCTATCTCCCCAGCGTAACACCTCATGGTACAGCGAAGCCCAGGAGATTAGGAGCGGAAATACCCTGGATCCGCTATGGCGGGCCAGGGAATTAGTGCGGATAGCCCCGTCGACCTTGCGCCGGATGTGCTCGTTAGAAACAAACCCCCCAGCCTCAATGCGGTCTAGCCATTAGGATGTGTAGGCACACCTAATGGGGGCACGTGAACGCAGGGTAATTTGCTTCGCACATTACCTACGCAACCGGTAACCGGGGGAACCCCTGAAGCCGGTATGCGCGGACCCATACCGCTCGGATGCGCCGACGCATACAACTAGAATGCGCCGACGCATACAACTAGGATGCGTGGATGCATACAACTAGGATGTGCGGACGCATACAACTAGAATGCGCCGACGCATACAACTAGAATGCGTGGACGCATACAACTAGAATGCGTGGACGCAGGGTAATTTGCTTCGCACATTACCTACGCAACCGGTAACCGGGGGCCACACCTAACGAGTATCCCGCGACAGCAAAGAAAATGGGGTTCTATCTCCTCAGCGTGACACCTCATGGTACAGCGAAGCGCAAGGGATTAGGAGCGGAAATACCCTGGATCCGCGATGGGCGGGCCGAGGCATTAGAACGGATAGCCCCGCCGGCCTTGCGCCGGATGCGCTCCTTTGAAACAAACCCCGCAGTCTCAATGCTGTCTAGACACTAGTCATAGGGGGCCGAAAGGCCCCCCATACCCCCCGGAAATTTGCTCCGGGTGTATCCTGTATTCGATCCCTAGGGTACCGGGATTCCACTACCGGGAATGAAACATCCCCGTAATCGGTGGACCCCGCCTGAGGCACGGTATATGAGGGACACAACCGGTACAATGTGCTATACTATCCTTCGTGTCAATCATCCTGTATCAAGGCAGGATGGTACTATGGAGTAAGGAGTAAGCTATGGGAAAACATCGCCGGGGATCGAATCACGGTCCGAAACAAACGGCAAAGCACGGGGTAAAGAAGTGGTATAGCTGGTATTTTGACTTCAACTTGTTATACCGCATTCTCATCGGCCTCGTACTGGGATTCATTTTGGGCTTGGTCTTTAAGGAAAAGATCCTCTGGATCGCTCCTTTTGGGGACCTCTTTGTGCGGCTGCTTAAGATGATCATGATGCCGATCATCTTATCTACCCTCATTGTAGGGGCCTCGTCGGTAAGCCCTGCCAATCTGGGTAAAGTGGGCATCCGGGTTATTGTGTTCTATATTCTTACCTCCGCGGTGGCGGTAATCATAGGATTGCTTATGGGTACCCTATTCCGCCCAACCGCGGATTTATCCGGCATCGTCGAAGCTACGGGAAAAGAAGCGGCCCCTCCCTCTATAACCCAAACCCTGCTCAACATTATTCCCACCAGTGTGGCCCAAGTGGTAGTCAACGAATCGATTCTGGCGGTTATATTCTTCGCCCTCGTCTTTGGTATGGGGATTTCTTATTTACGGGTGTCTCCCCATGAACGGCTCAAGAAAGGAGGGGAGGTGTTGTATACCTTCTTTGACGGCATCGCCGAAGTGATGATGCTGATCATCAAGGGAATCATGCAATACGCCCCTATCGGCGTGTTGTCCTTGGTTGCGGTGGTCTTTGCCTCCAATGGCCCCAAGGTGATAGGATCCCTCGGCTTGGTAACCGCCGCGTGTTTTATCGGGTATGCCGTGCATATCATCCTGGTATATGGAGGCTTGATCGCCTGCTACGGGGGCTTAAGTCTCAGACGGTATTTCAAAGAAGCCAAAAACCCTTTCATCACCGCCTTTGTAACCCGCAGTTCCAATGGAACCTTGCCGGTTTCCATGCAAGCCGCACAAAATCTCGGAATTCCTAAGGATATTTACTCCTTCTCCCTGCCCCTGGGGGCCACCCTGAACATGGATGGTACGGCCATCTACCAGGGGGTATGCACGGTCTTCATCGCCCTTTCCGTATGGGGACGGGCCTTTTCCATCCCGGAGATGGGGATCATTGTGGTTACCGCCACCCTTGCCTCCATTGGTACCGCGGGGGTTCCCGGCGCGGGGGCCATCATGCTCCTTTTGGTGCTTGACGGTGTGGGCCTGCCGGTTATTGCGGGAAGCCCTGTAGCCGGGGCCTATGCCATGATCCTTGGCATCGACGCCCTCCTCGATATGGGCAGGACCGCCCTTAATGTAACCGGAGACCTTTCCTGCACCACCGTGGTGGCGAAAAAGATGGGACAACTGGATATGAGTAAATGGAAAACCTAAGCCTCCATGATCGGGCTTAAGGACCTTCATCTCGGAGTTTGCAGCCTGCTGCACTGATAGACGACTACAGTCCGCCGGTTAATCCCAAGCATCGGCTCCGGCGGACTTATAGCCTCTTTTTTAAATGGTTTTTAAATAAGATACTTTTTTACATACCGCGGTTTACCGCTACTTTTTTTACCTCTTTTTTTACATATATCACACGCCGGTGCGGGTAGTAGTCTAGGTTATCCACTTGTACGCTGTACCTGCTCTCGTACCTTATATATTATTTATCTTATGGATTACGCATAGAGTATACGAATCTTTTATGATTTATAGGATTATTTTACGATTTAAATAAAAATAAGCATATAAGCAAATAGAATTGTTTTTGGAACAAAGGAAATTGAGCAATATTCAAAAGTATATTAGTTTTGGAAGGAATTCCGGAACAAGCGGCCCAAGGCTTGTTCCGGTATCATAGAAACCTATACTTTAAAAGCATGTACTATAACACTAAGCCTCAGGTAATGGATGGACCGGATGAACTATAAAGCGATCATTTTCGATCTGGACGGTACCTTGGTGGATACCCTTGGGGATATCGCGGCTTCCATGAACCGGGCCCTCGAGCTCCATGGGTTTCCGCAGGCGGCTCCACAGGAATACATCTCCAAAGTAGGCTGGGGTATCCTCAGGCTTGCCCTGCTCGCCTTGCCCCCGGAAGTACGGGAGGGGAGGGAAGGGGAATCCACCGCCCGCATGGTAGCCAGGGAGGCTACCCGGTTTTACACGGAACAGCCCCTGGTGCACTCCGCCCCCTATCCGGGTATCCCCGAACTGGTGGCTGAGCTGAAGCTGCGCCGCTTTAAAACTGCGGTCTTGACCAACAAACCGGATCCGGTGGCGCACCTCGTGGTAAACGCCCTGTTTCCACCGGGTTCCTTTAACCGTATCCGAGGAGACCGGCTCGGCCTGCCCCGGAAACCGGATCCCCGCTCAATCACGGCGCTGCTCCAGGCTTTGGAAGCCGCCCCGGAAGAAACCCTCTTGGTTGGGGATTCGGAGATCGATATGGAAACCGCTCATGCCGTCGGCTGCTATGCCCTGGGGGTAAGCTGGGGATTCCGGCCTCGGTCGGTACTGGAACACAGCGGAGCTGCCCGCATCATCGACCGGCCTGCAGAGCTATTGGGCTTCTGCTCAGGAAGCTGAGATTCTCCGATCCGGGGTTCCTAAAGATTAAGAGAGCCTATATAGGCATCGTATGCGGCCTTCGCATCCTGGGCCGTTTTTTCCGCTTCCTCAAAGCGGCTATACAGGCGGTCGATGGCTTCATCCTGGGCAATCAGGCGTTTGAGGTATTCTTGGCCCTGGGGCGTCTGATTACCGGCCGCTTCCAGATTCCGCCGGATCCGGTCCTGTTCGGCTATCAGCCGCTCCCGCTGCCCATCGAGGTTGCGGAGAACCTGCTGCGCGGCTTCCGCGGCTTGTTTCAGCTCAATTCCCTGCTGCAAGGCGGAACGCACCGCTTCAGGGATGGCTCCGTTTCTGGTATAGCTTATAAATGAAGGCAGGTTGAGTTGGGTCAAGGCGATCTGTTCCGCCAGGGTTTGTTCTTCTATTACCGTGCTGCTGAGTTCCTGAGCCGCGGGAAGGGTCTGTACGAAACGGTACAGGGTATCGGTTCTGGTATCAAAAGCGGCCGGTTCGGTCAGGATGGTATCCCGGGTAATAGGGTGTTCCAGGATAAGCCGCTTCGCAGTACCGGAAGCGTTTTTCCAGGTATACCGGGTTTCATAGATCAGTTTCCGGTTAATCTGCATGATCCCCTGCTGCAGGGTAACCGCGCTTATCTTTCGGGAATGCCGTTGACTTACATAGCCCGTAACTGCAAGCTCATCCCCATAGGAGATAAGCCGTTTTTCCTGTTCCGGGAAAAAATCGAACAAGCTATCTCCCCCATAGATACCGCCATCGTAGACCGTGATAGGTCCTGGGGGAAGGGCTATCCCGGTGGTATTGGTAAGCTCTGCACTGAGGGAGGGATGAACCGGGCCTCCCTTAAGGGCTTTTGCCCCAGAAAAGACCAGGGTCTTCCCCGCTTCCACCGGGGCGTCTACCAGGGGCAGCATGGCGCTTTGCTGCCGCGCCAGGCTTACCGGCTTGGGTAAGGTAAAGGCAAACTGCTCCCCGCGGATCTGAGCCTCCGGGGTTTCCAGGGCGGCTCCTGTCAGCGCCCGTTGTGATTCAGGCTCGGCATCCGCCAAAGTGCGGACCCGGTCCTTGAATGCAGGGTAAGGGCTCGCGAGGGGGACCGGGGCTTCTGCCTGGTTCTCCTCCGTTCCATATCCTGCCCGGGACCCTTCCCAACCGGAATCATACGTCGTGGCCTCAGCGATTCCGGGAATCGCCAAAGGAAGGACCGGGCGGGTAAGATGATACGGAGGATAGAGGTTTTGGATGAATGAAACCGGCCGGCCGCTTACCAAGGCAAGGGTCAGGTTGTTCCAGTCCGTATCGGTGTCGTTATCCACAATGGCCCACCCCTGGAGGAGGGGCATATCCTCGGATAGATCCAGCCGGTAGGAGACCTTCCACACCGGGGCGGGGATCACATAACTCAAGGAAACCTCCCGGCTCCCCTCCCCGGGAAGCTGCACCTGTAGGTTCCGGGTATCCGCATTTCGGGAGTTCATGATGAGATCCAAGGCCCGGTGGAGGTCGGCGTTTATCCTCGGGTCTTGGAAGGTAAAACGGTGTACCTCCTTGAGGCTGATGACCTGGATCCCTTCGCCGGTATAGAGGGAGAGGTAGGACGCTTCCCCAGGGCCCTTGTCTTGGGTGGCTTCCGGGGTCCGGTATTCCACGCCGAGGATGCGCCCCTGTATGGAAACCGGGGTATGGATCTGGATTTCCGTTCCTTTGAGGCTGTCCAAGATTTCGGCGATACTGGAGTACCGGGAGAGGTCGATGCTCAGGCTTTTGAGGGTTCGGGACAGGGTCTGTTCCGAAGGATACACCACCGTAGGGCTTGAAGCGGGATCCCCTATCACCAGGGATTTTAAGACATCGTTTACCTCCACGGCCTTAAAGGGAAGGGTAATCAGAGAAGGCCCGTTCATCGTTCCCTGGTGTTCAAAGAAGCCGAGGCCGGAAGAAAAGAGGGTAAGCTTACGGAGGGGCAGGGTGTTTTGGGAAATCATGGATCCTTCTTCGGAACCTGCAGGAACAAGGAGCCTAGGCTCAGAGGCTATGCCCGGATCACCGAAACCTCGTTCCGGCGGATCATAGATCGCCTGGGCGGAAAGGTTTATGCTGTTGAGCAGGAGCCCTAAAAACACCCCTCCCCAGCTAGGGGGCAGTCGTAATGGTTTATGCACGGCGTGTTCCTTTATAAAATGGTGTTTTGAGTATACCTATGAAGTCAAAGGGCGTACAAGAGGGCCTGCGGTCAACGCAGGATAAACCCCTAGAATGTGCTCATTCTATGCGGTATAAGGCATGAACAAAGGGAGCCTGTTTGTACCGTCTTACCTAACTCCTTATCCTGTAATGAAATGCAAATTTCTATGCGTGTCTCCTGGTGAGGCCATGGGTGATCTTGATCTTTACTTGGATAAAAAAATAAACTAAAGAGTTATGCACGGAGCATCAAGAAGCCTGTGGAAGACGACAGTATAAAGAAAGCCTATCTTGGCAATAGGTGAGGAGGAGCGCATGTTACACAATAGCCCCCATGATAAGGGTAAGGTTATTGCAGATTTACGGGCTGCCATTGAGCATCGGGCAACCTGGATGTATTTACTCATTGAGGAGGCCCAGAAGGAGGGGCTGGGGGTGGATTTTGCCCGCCGGGCCATCACTGCCTGCGGCTGTTTTCACGGGAGAACCAAGTTTACCCCCACGGAGGATCTGACGGCCTTTGCTCGAGAATTTGCCACTCCCCATGGGGTGGATATTTTTGAGATGGAAGTCGATGCCCAGACAGACGAATTGAAAATCGATTTTCACTATTGTCCCTTGGTGTCCGCGTGGCAAAAGTTGACCACCGATGAAAAAAAGATCGCCGAGCTTTGCGATATTGCTATGGACGGGGATCGGGGGATCGCCAGCATATTCAAGGGCTTTGCATTTTCTCTGGGTAAGACCATTGCCCAAGGCTACCCGGTCTGCGAGATCCGGTTTCAAAAAAGATACTAGCCTATCACCGGAGGCGGCTTTCCTAATCCAGGTGGTTTACCATAGACCCCGACAAAAAATCCCAAAAGGAATTACCCCTTTGAGACTTTTTATATCGGCTCTGTATGAAAAGTCCTTATTTTTGGAGCGCCGCCCCTCAAAGCGGTAAGGTTCCCCTCTCCGCATACCGGAGATTGGGGAACCTCAGCAAAAACCCAGTTTGGCGCCGGTGGTTTTAGGTATTAAGCCGCTTCTCGATGGCATCCAGTTCCGTATAGAGTTCTTTGGGCAACTTATCCCCGAACTTAGGATAATGGTTTTGCCGCACATCCGCAATCTCAGCCTTCCAGCCGTCGATATCTACGTTGAGGATTTCCTGCATATCTGCCTCGCTTACCCCCTCAGGGCGGGTAATGGCATCCATGGTGGGGAGGAACCCAATGGGGGTTTCCTCTGCCTTGCCCCTGCCGGAACAGCGCTCGAAGATCCAAGCCAAGACCCGGGAATTCTCTCCGTAACCGGGCCATATAAACTTACCCTCATCGTTTTTGCGGAACCAGTTGACAAAGAATATCTTGGGGAGTTTGCTCTCATCATGCCCCTGTCCGAGCTTAATCCAATGGTTGAAGTAGTCCCCCATGTGATAACCGCAAAAAGGCAACATGGCAAAAGGATCCCGCCGTACCTGGCCGACCTGGTCTGAAATAACCGCTGCGGTAACCTCGGAACCCACGATGGAACCCATGAATACCCCATGGATCCAACTCTTGGCTTGGTTTACTAACGGGATGGTCTTGGGACGGCGTCCGCCAAAGAGGAATGCGCTGATAGGCACCCCTGCAGGGTCTTCCCATTCTTTGGCGATACAGGGACACTGTTTTGCAGGAGCGGTGAACCGGGCATTGGGATGGGCGATCTCTTCACCCTTAGGGCTCTTGTCGGTCTTGGGTGCAGGCCGTTTGTTTCCCTTCCAGTCAATGATCTCCTTGCCGGGAGCGCCGTGGCCGATGAGTTCCCACCAGACGTCCCTGTCTTCGGTAAGACCGCAGTTGGTGAAAATAGAATTCTTCTTGCAAGATTCCATGGCATTACGGTTGGATTCGTTATTGGTTCCCGGAGCCACACCAAAGAAACCTGCTTCAGGGTTTATGGCGTAGAGCCTACCGTCTTTGCCGAATTTCATCCAAGCAATATCATCCCCCACGGTTTCCACCTTCCAACCCGGAAGGGTGGGGATGAGCATGGCCAGGTTTGTTTTACCGCAGGCCGAGGGGAAGGCACCGGTAATGTACTTCACTTCCCCTTCGGGATTGGTGATCTTCAGGATAAGCATGTGCTCAGCTAGCCAGCCTTCATCTCGGGCCAAAACACTGGCGATCCGCAGGGCAAGGCACTTTTTCCCCAACAGCGCATTACCGCCGTACCCTGAACCGTAGGACCAGATTTCCCGGGTTTCAGGGAAGTGAGAGATGTACTTTTTATCTAGAGGCGCACAGGGCCACTGTCCGTTGTCTTTTTCTCCCGGTCCCAAGGGCTTACCTACAGAGTGAAAGCAGGGTACATAGGAACCGTCAGTCCCCAGCACCTCCAACACCTTGGTTCCCACCCGGGTCATGATGTGCATATTCGCTACCACATAGGGAGAATCGGTGATCTGCACGCCGATCTTGGCGATTTCAGAACCCACCGGTCCCATGGAAAAGGGGATCACGTACATGGTACGGCCTTTCATACTGCCCCGATAGAGTTCGTTCATGGTCTTTTTTAATGCCGCCGGATCTATCCAGTTATTGGTAGGCCCTGCATCTTCCTTGTTCTTTGAAGCAATATAGGTACGGTTTTCTACCCGTGCTACATCAGAAGGGTCCGAACGGAAAAGCACCGAACCGGGTAGTTTTTCGGGATTTAAGGGGGTGGCAAGCCCTGCGTCAATGGTAATTTGGATCATCCGGTCATATTCGGCTTTACTGCCGTCACAGACTTCGACCGAATCAGGGGACATGAGGGCAACCGCCTCCTCAACCCATTGTTTTAAACCGGGATGTTTAAGTTCTTGTAAGTTCATTGGAACTCCTTACTAAAAGGTTCATTAAAGAGAGGCTGTTTCAACAAGTCAAAAGGTGAAACAAGCTCAAAAAATTACTAATACACATAGTGTATTCTACTATTATTATAGTACTGAAAGGGAAAGGCTCTTGCAAGCGGTTAACCCCATAGCATCGTTTTTTTCTTTAGGAGTGGGTGGAGGGCTTACACTGTCAACAAGGCAAGGAATTTTGCCCATTGATTATCCAGATTGCGGGCTAAAGCCCCACACCGATTACAAGCATTTTGTGGACAAAAAAGCGGTGTAATCCCGGACCTCCGGTCCGAGGGGCCCTCTTTTGTTTTCTCGCCCCTTACCCTGTTGACCGTGGGAACCGTCCCCCTATTACTAGACACTGTTAGCAAAGAAGCATCTTAATAAACGCGATTACTATACATCCTAAAAAGGTTATGGCAGATTGCTCATACCTCAGCGCCAATCGTCGATTCTCCTTCAGCTTCCCACATAGCCGCTCTATCAAACCCCGCTTCTTATTCTTTATCTTGGTCATAGTCTATCGCTTCTTTCAGGTTCTTCCGCCCAGGGATGACCGGTTTGGTATTGTTCCCCTCCAATGCACACCGAAACTCATTGCGGTCATATCCCCGGTAAGCTATTACCGCGCAGCCCACTCTATCCTCGCTGAGCTCCGACACTGCCCGCACATCATGGACCGCTCCCCCGGTCAAAAAACCCTCTACAAGCTTCCCGTCAACCGTTACCACCGCATGAAACTTCGTACTTATCCCTGCTCGGCTCTTCCTTTTTGTCTGGAGACCCCTTTTTATCCTCCCCCATGCCGGTGGACTTTCATCGTTGTGCTGTCTAGTATCACCTCATTCATCACGATCTATTCCTCTTCCTGAAGCCGCAATAGGATATTTGCTCCTAATCCCCCTTCACTCCCCCGGGAAAACCGGTCATAGATCACCTGCCTATACCCGTATTCGGCTGGTATATCCCGCAAGGGACAGCCGGTCCTTAAAATATACAGGATTGCGCAAAATACCTTGTAAGGGGACACCTTTGGCGGACGCTCTTTCCCGATGTAGTTTTCTTTAATAATGGGTAACACCTTTTTATTAAAGCGTTCTTCCCTTATCTGATACAAGCGTTTGTTTTCCCGGTGCTTTTCCCCTCCGCTTGTATCCTGCCACGGCCCGCCCGGTGTTTCAATCTTTGCTAACAGTGCCTCAATTCCATACCATAGGACCTACAGTTTGTCCTTGCCGTCCAATTAAAAGTCCTGTATTTCCCCCACAATAAACCAAGAACAATTTTTTTGGCTATGCCTTATTCCTCCGCCGAGCTCCCGTGATGGTATACCCTCTTCCCGGATGGTTCTGGACGGCTCGAAGGTGTTTCTGAATCACTTGTAAGCCTTTACCGGAGAAAAAGGTTCCCCTTGGAACCCTTACGAGATTAACCTGAGCTCGACCATAAGAAAAAGATCCGCCAGACTTGAGTCCGAGATTACCCAGATGAGGAATCACAATAATCAGCGTTAAGCTGCGGAATCTGCGGACAAGTTACCTATATAATGAGCATTGCTTTGCGGGCCTGCCGATACTCCATCGAACTCCCCTTGGAGTATAATCGGCTCTAGGAAAACAAGGTGAAACCTTCTGATACCTCTCATCTGATTGGTCTTGTATGGCCCTTGAAACGCCTGCTATCCCTAAACAATGGCTTTACCCCGCAAGAGGGGTTTACAAAAAAACAGCCTGATTAAAGCAGGAACCATACCACCCCCGTATAATCAATAACATGGATGAACCGGTGTGGTAATACCTGAGGTCCAGGCCGCTCTTCCATGACCCGTGCATTGGGAAATGCCGGATCTTTTATTTTATGTGGGGGCAGTATGAATAATCTCAATTCAATTTTAATCGAAGGCAATTTGGTCAAGGATCCCATTTTCCGTTCCACTTCCAAGGGAACGCCAGTGTGTACCTTTAGTCTTGCTTCCAACCGGATCTATAAAAAAGAGTCTGGTTTGGAAGAGGAAGTGAGTTTTTTCAACGTAGAGACCTGGGCGAAACTGGCGGAAAACTGTTATAACCTGGGCCACAAGGGTCGAGGAGTCAGGGTCGTAGGCCGTCTAAAACAGGAACGGTGGAATGACCCGGAGGGGAAAGCCCACTCCAAGGTTACCATTGTGGCAGAACATGTGGAATTTCGGCCGGAATTTAGAAAGGAGGAAGACCATGTGGCACTGAAAGCACGGGTCATGGCTGAGGAAACCCAGGGGAAATACCCTGAGGTAGAAAACTATGAATCCATACATTTTTAAATGGACCTTCCTGCCCCTCCCATGAACTACTGCAGGGAAAGGGGACCGGAAAAAGCTCCCCGATTGGTGTTGAGGCTTGAGCGCTTTCGGGGAACGGCGCCCATATTCCAGGGCTTTGTCATTAAGCCCTGGTTACGGTGAGTTTGATGAAATATGAGGGGTCCGCCGTGAACACGCCAGAGAACAGAATCGCAAACGCCAGCGAATACAGGCCACCCGATATTGGTATAGAGCGTAACCGCATGACCATGAGACGGTTTAAGCAGCCCCAACATAGGCATCTGGTTTCCTATTGTGGGGCTTGTCGTATGCGTTATCCGGAGCCTTGACTGGGTAGTTTGTGGTCAAGA
>JAITRH010000231.1 GCA_031288495.1 Treponema sp.
AGGAAAGGAATCCGGTTTTCAAAAACAGCACAAATGCACAAGATAGGTATCGCCCTGATAATAAATGTCTGGTTTTTTGGAAGAATATGCTTGATCCAATGATTCTAGAACATTACCCAATCTCCGGGACACATGATTGGCGTACTTCTGGGCCTGCCCGTAGGTGATGGTAACCCGGCGTGTATCGGAGAGGGCCATCCACTCCGGGGTTCGGGCCGCTTGTTTTTGAAAGGCATGAAGAAAGGTTTTGTCTACAAGGGCCATAGGTTTCGGTCTCCTGCTTGTTCTGATGTATGCTTCTTTAAGAAGCGGTGCTTCTGGAGAAGCGGGGCGGTTACTAAGGAGCGCCCCCGTAACTGGATGTAATGACGAAGGAAAATTACTATAATGCTAAAAAAATCCAAGTACCTCAACGCAGATTTTTTACCGGTTTTAGAAAAAACCTGCCCTCCTCTCCATTCCTGAAAGGGTGTTCCCCCACGACATAGGCCTTCACTTAAAACAACCCGGCTCAGGATTCTTTGGTTTTCAATATCGCAAGGAAAGCATGTTGGGGCAATTCCACATCCCCAATGAGTTTCATCCGTTTCTTTCCCTCTTTCTGCTTTTCAAGGAGCTTGCGCTTACGGGTGATGTCCCCGCCGTAACACTTGGCCAACACATCCTTACGCAGGGCATTGACCGTCTCCCGGGCGATGATTGGGCTCCCAAGGGCCCCTTGTATGGGGATTTTGAACTGCTCTAAGGCAAAGTTCCGGTTTTTGCGGCCTTGCAGCCCGATACAGATGGGGATCCCTTCCCCTCGGAAAAGGGGCCGGATTTTTTGCCAGAACCGTGTATGGATTTATGCGATCCTCAGGCCGCTGTTTATGACAAGTATATTTATACATTGATGGCCCTCAAGACTGCATTCTTTTACATAAACCCCTTGAAAAGGAGTACCCCTTCTCGTTATAGTACATACACCATTAGTCATTATGGATAAGGAGTTACAATGATGAAAAAGGTGTTTACGGTTATAGGATTGGGTATTACGGCAATGTTATTTATGTCCGCCGGAGGCAGAGAGCAGCCTGCCAAGGAAAAATCCCCGATCCGCATTGGTATTGCCAAGATCGTCCAGCATGAAGCCCTGGATGCCTGTGAACAGGGCATTCAGGACGGTCTCAAGGCCCGAGGAGTCAATGCCGTCATAGATTTACAGAACGCCAATGGGGATATGAACACCGCCTCCCAGATTGCTGCCAAATTTAAGGGGGATAAGGTGGATGTGGCGGTGGGGATCGCTACCCCCATTGCGGTATCCCTGGCCAATACCTTCAAGGATATCCCGGTGGTATTCTCCGCGGTAACCGACCCTGTAGGGGCGAACTTAGTTTCATCCCTGGCCAATGGTTCAGGAAACGTAACGGGCCTTTCCGATGCCATACCCACGGGAGAGCATATCGCCCTTTTCAAGGAGATCGCCGGTATCGCCACCTTGGGGTATATTTACACCAGTTCCGAAGCCAACTCGATTTCCGCCCTCGCCTTGGTTGAAGAAGCATGTAAGGCTCAAGAGATCGGCCTGGTTACCCAGGCCATCAGCACTTCCGCGGAACTGCGCCAAGCCGCAGAAGCTATTGTGAACCGAGTGGACGGTATTTATCTCACCACGGATAATACGGTGTACTCAGCTTTGCCGGCTTTGGTGCAGGTATTTAACGGGGCCAAGAAGCCCATCTTTTCGGGGGATGTAACCGCGGCCTTATCCGGGGGCTGTATGATAGCCTCAGGATTCAATTACTATAAGGCAGGGCTTGCCACCGGGAACATCGTAGCGGATATCCTTTCAGGAAAGAAGCCCGGAGATATTCCGGTGAAATTCCTCACGGATCCAGCCGAATCAGACCTGCTCTTTGATGTGGACGAGGCAAAGAACTGCGGTATTGCCATCCCTGACCAGTATCTTTCGGTGGCGAACTATATTTTTGAGAACGGAACCCTGCGTTCCAAGTAAGGGAAAGTTTTTTGTGATTGAGGGTATGTGGTGATAGAAGGCATTCTGATCGAAGGATTCATTTACGGTATTATGGTTTGGGGGGTGTTTATCACCTTTAGGGTATTAAACTTTGCGGACATGACCGTGGATGGTTCCTTTCCCCTGGGAGCGGCTATCATGGCGGTGCTGTTGGTGAAAGGGGCCCCTCCGGTGCTTGCCTTGACCCTGGCCTTTGCCGGAGGCGCGGCGGCAGGGCTCCTCACCTCCCTCATTCATACCCGGCTTAAAATCCCGGATCTTCTCTCAGGAATCCTCACCATGACCATGCTCTATTCGATAAACTTGCGGATCATGTCTAACCGGGCGAATCTTTCCCTCCTGCGGGTTCCTACCCTCTTTAGCCGGATAAGCGACTGGGCGGGGAACTTTATGTCCCCCCAGGGGGCTATCGTGATCTACTGTGCTTTGGTGGTACTGGGGACCAAGATCATCTTGGATCTCTTTTTTCATACTGATTACGGCTTGTCCATGGGCGCTCTGGGGGCCAATCCCCAGCTTATCATCTCCCAGGGAATGAACCCGGATATGATTAAAATGAGCGGCATCTGTCTTGCCAATGGCATGGTGGGGGTCTCCGGGGCTTTTACCGCGATGTACCAGGGCTTTGCAGATGTGAACCTGGGGAGCGGCATGATCGTTTCAGGCCTCGCCTCCCTCATGATCGGGGAATTTCTCATCCGTTCCAACAAGATCAGTTCCTTGACGCTCCGGGTCATGTTGGGATCCATCCTCTACCGGGCCCTCATGTACCTGGCTCGGAATTATGGGTATTACTTGCACATGACCGCTAATGACCTCAAGCTCATCACCGGGATTCTCATCATCCTCTGTATCATTGTTTCCAAGACCGGATTCCGAAGTAGGCCTCGGGTTAAACGGAGTCGCCCATGATCCGCCTGGAAAACCTGGATATGGTGTTCGGTCTGGGAACCCCAGATGAACATAGCGCCCTGAACCACCTCAACCTCACCGTAGCTAAGGGGGATTTTATCACCCTGATTGGTTCCAATGGAGCGGGCAAGACCACCCTGTACAACGTGATCGCCGGTTCCTGTATGCCCACTTCAGGCCGGATCTTTATCTATGAAGAAGCCTTGAACCAGGAGCGGGAGATCACCCGGGAAGCGGAATACCTGCGGGCTCGGTATATCGGCAGGATATTTCAAAATCCTCTGTTGGGAACCGCAGGTAAGATGAGTCTGGCCGACAATATGATGCTCTGCCATAAAAAAGGCTATAAGGGACTGCGGATAAGCCTCACTAAAACGATGCGGGAGACCTTCCGGGAGCAGCTTCGGGTCTTGGGCATGGGATTGGAACACCGCTTAAACGACAATGTGGAGCTTTTTTCCGGAGGCCAGCGTCAAGCCCTGACCCTCCTTATGACGGTGATGTCCCGTCCAAGCCTGTTGCTTTTGGACGAGCATACCGCAGCTTTGGATCCCCGCAATGCAGAGCTGATCATGAACCTGACCCTCCGGTTCGCCCAAGAGTATCATTTGACGGTAATAATGATCACCCACAACATGGGTCATGCCTTGGAATACGGGAACAGGCTCCTCATGATGGACCAGGGGGAGATCATTCTGGACATTGGGGCAGGCGAAAAGGCCCACCTCAGTGCCGATGGGATTGTTCAGCGTTTCCGGGATATTAAGAAACAAGACCTGACCAGCGATGAACTGCTTTTAAACTGATCCCCTGACCTCGTACCCGACCCCTCAGCTATTCTTGACCTGCAAAACATAAAAATCTACGCGCCAGCCCCTTAAGAACCGGTTCGGGTTTCCTCAATAACGAGGATAGATAGGGCTGTTTTCTCCTTCCTGTATTTCCTCAAGGTAACGCTGGGGTTTTCTTTTTCAAAATAGGTAAGGACCGCTGAATCAGGGGGCTTACCTGTAGCCTTTCAGTCCGACATAAAAACAGCGAAGTCCCTCCGGCGCCTAGCGCTTGGAGAACTGGAATCGTCTACGGGCCCCAGCTTGACCATATTTCTTCCGTTCCACCATCCGCGAATCCCGGGTTAAATACCCCTGAGCCCTTAAACGTCCATAATTCCCCGAATCCACTTGACAAAGCGCCCGCGCAAGCCCATGCCGACACGCCTCTGCCTGTCCATGCACCCCGCCCCCATA
>JAITRH010000249.1 GCA_031288495.1 Treponema sp.
CCGCCAATGGGAAGCACCTGCCCGGTAAGGCTCAGTTCTCCGGTCATCACCAGCTTAGCCGTGGTGGTTTTGTTGCGGAGCATGGATAAAAGAGCCGTGGCCATGGTGATCCCCGCAGAAGGGCCGTCCTTGGGGGTAGCCCCTTCGGGGATGTGCAGGTGGATGTGGTTCTTCTCAAACCAGGCGGCATCAATACCGTACCGTTCGATTCCCAGTTTTCGGGCCACGGTCATGGCAATGGCGCCGGATTCCTTCATGATGTCCCCCATTTTACCCGTCAAGGTAAGTCCTCCCTTACCCGGTACCGCCGCAGCCTCGATCACCAGGGTATCTCCTCCCATGCTGGTCCAGGCCAAACCAATAGACATGCCGGGACGATCCGCCTTTTTAAGCTCCCCTTCAGGGAACAAGGGTTTACCCAGGTGTTTTTCGATTAGTCTTTTATCGATGATAAATTTCTCTAGGCTACTGTTCACGGCGGCGGGTTTTTCCTGCGGCCCCTTCTCACGAGGAACCTCTTCGCTTGCAATCAGGCCTATGGTCTGGGACACCTCGGTGCCTTCAGGTATCCGGTTTGCTTCGGTGCTGCTATGCTCCACCTTGTCCTGCTTTTGGGTAGGGGCTTTGGCTGCGGCGGCCTCTTCTTCAGCTTCTACCAGTTGTTTTGCCAGCTTACGGTGGATTTTATCCAGGTTCTTCTCAAAATTACGCACCCCTGCCTCTCGTGCATACCCATTCGCAATGTAGAGCAGGGATTCCCGGGTGTATTTCACTTGATTTTTTTTGAGGCCGTTTTTCGTAAGGCTTTTAGGAACCAGATAACGTTTGGCGATCTCCAGTTTCTCCGTATCAATGTAACCGGGAAGCTGGATGATCTCCATACGGTCAAGGAGCGGATGCGGAATGGTATCCAGGGTATTGGCCGTCACAATGAAAAAGATATGGGAGATATCAAAGGGAAGATCCAGGTAATGATCCCGGAAACTGTAGTTTTGCTCCGGGTCCAGGGCCTCTAAGAGGGCGCTCGCAGGATCCCCCTGAAAACTCACCCCCATCTTGTCGATTTCGTCGATCATGAAAACCGGGTCCTTGGTCTTGACGATCTTAAGCCCCTGGAGGATTTTCCCCGGCATAGCCCCGATATAGGTACGGCGGTGCCCCTTGATCTCCGCCTCGTCCCGCATACCTCCCACGGAGAAACGGAAAAACTCCTTGCCCAGGGCATGGGCTACGGACTTGCCCACCGACGTTTTACCCACCCCCGGAGGTCCCACAAGGCAGATGATGGAACCCTTGGAATCCTGTTTGAGTTTCCGGACCGCCAGGTATTCCACGATACGGCTCTTCACATCCTTGAGTCCGTAATGGTCGTTTTCCAATATCTCCCGGGCGGTCTTGAGGTCAAAATGCTCCGGCGCCGGTTCACCCCAGGGGAGATTGGCAATCGTATCCAGGTAGTTCCGGGTGATGATGAATTCCCCTGAATTGGGGTCCATGAGGTTGAATTTTTCAAGCTCTTGCTCCACCACCTCCTTGATTTCCCCTTCAAACTTAAAAACATCCAGTTTGTCTTTGAAGCGCTGATATTCCGAGCTTTTGGCGTCGGTGGTCATCCCTAACTCGGTTTTGATGGCTTTAAGTTCCTCTTTCAGGAAATAATCCCGCTGGGACTTCTCGATCTTTTCATTGATTTCCTTTTGAATCCGTTTTTGAATGCGCAAGAGTTCCTGCTCTTTTTTAATAAAGACCAAAACCTGCTCCATACGCTTACGGACATTGAGGACTTCCAGGATCTTCTGCTGCTCCCCTTTGTCGATATTGAGAATACTGGCGATAAAATCCGCGATCTTCCCAGGATGATCGATGTTGATCATGTTGAGGCGCATTTCTTCGGAAAAGAGGGGGTTATTCTCGGATATCTGCTTCATTTCGCTGATCAGCGCCCGAGTGAGGGCCTTGACCTCGCTGGTATCGTCCTCTTCATCATCCAGATACTCCACCGCACCCACGATGGGATTCGCCGGGTTGAGGGCCTTTTTGATCCTGAACCGTTTCAAGGTGGAGATGAATATATTCACCCCCCCGTCGGGGAGGTTGATCCTCTTAACGATTTTAGCTACGGTACCCACCTTGTACAGATCCATAATCGTGGGACTCTCGCTTTCATTGGCCAGCATCACCAGTCCAATAAGGCCGTCTCGGGCCACCGCGTCATCAATAACCTTCACATCCATGGGGTTTCCGATCATGATCGGGGTAAAGATCCCCGGAAATATCGGACGGCCCATAAGGGCCACCAAGGGCAGTTTATGCGGAAGAATTTGATCAATAGGCACTACACTTTGTTCTGACATATACTAGTCCTTTCATTTATATAATCAAGGGTACTACTTCTTAACAGGTGAGGCTTTTTCAAAATAGCGGATCTTGAAAAAGCCTCACCTATATAATGCAATACCGGCTTTAAGTAATCAATGTTGTCTGAGGGAAACCTATGTTTCAAATATCGCATAGCGCAGTATAAAAGGAAAGCGTCTTACCTTCTACAACACTATCCAGCGAGTGACCTCTACGGGAAAGACCCCGAAAAGCCTATCCAGAGGGGAATCGAGGGTATAGGAGGTTCCGGCAATTTTATTGTAGATATCCACCACTTGTTTTACCGCTTCCTGGTCTTTGGCGTATACGGCGGATGCATAAGCCGCCCGGAAAAAACCCTGTTCGGCCAATTCCCTGGTGGAACAGACGCCATATCGCTGTTTAGCCTGGCTATCTACCACTGCCATGGGACCGTCATACCCGATGGTAAATACAAAATCTTCTCTTGATAGCATACACCCCCCTGCTGTTCATATTTGTCTGGTTTTCTATAAGGGTCTCTTGAAATACCCTTCATTTCAAGAGACCGCGGTATCTTTGGGTTTCTTAAGGAAGCCTAGTTGGCAGGGGAAAAGGCCTCTTTCCCTAACCCACAGATCGGACACACCCAGTCATCAGGAAGATCTTCAAAAGAGGTTCCCGGCTTGATTCCGTTCGTACTATCCCCCTTAGCAGGATCGTAGGTATAACCGCATACATCGCATATATACTTTTTCATATATATTCTCCATTGTTTAGATTTGTCATATACCACAATGACACCTGTATGGTATAATGATACTATAATAATTCCTTTTTATGGTACGATTTTGAATAAATTTATAGGATTTATCCCCTTGACATTAATGTGCTAATCGGCTATTTTTTAGATCTACCCTGGAGCGGTGTCCGAGCGGTTGAAGGAGGCGGTCTTGAAAACCGTTGTGCCCTAAGGTACCGGGGGTTCGAATCCCCCCTGCTCCGTCATGCAGCGGCAGGGGTAGTGGTTTGTAAGGCACATGATACTATACGTAAGAAAGCCGTTTTACTTCCTGGGGATGGTTAAGGACGGTAAACTCTTGGAGCGGTGCGAGAGCGGCCGAATCGGGCTCCCTGCTAAGGAGTTGTGCCCCGCAAGGGTACCGGGGGTTCGAATCCCCCCTGCTCCGTAAAAGTACCATTATGAGGTTGTAGCTCAGCTGGATAGAGCTTCAGATTGCGGATCTGAAGGTCGGAGGTTCGAATCCTCTCAGCCTCAAAGATACGTTCATCCTATTGTGTTCGTTTATAACCCGTTCTATGTACTTCCGATGTTCGGTCTCTTTAAGATTCCCCGAGACGAGTGGGCAAAGGGTCATCCCCTTGGCTCCCCAGCAGCGGGCTCAAGGGCTTGTGGGGGAACCGATTTCCTTATTTTACAAGGAATTAAAAGGCCAATGACCTTGCCTTGGGGCTGCAACCCTTGCCTTCATTCCGAGGAATAGATATGCTTAGTCCCAATACTATGAATTGGTTTCAAAAGTCCGATGCCTTCTATTTATTAGCGTTTTTCCTCATTATCATTGCCGTTGGAACCCTCTTACTCCTGCTTCCCGGTTCCTGGCACGGCCCGGTTCCGCTTACCCCTTTAGACGCGTTCTTTACCGCGGCCTCTGTGGTCTGTGTCGCCGGTCTAGGCGTCGTGGATATGACGGCGTTCAGTCCCCTAGGATTGACCGTGATCATGGGCTTAATACAGATAGGAGGACTGGGCATTATCAGCTTTAGTTCGGTGCTCCTTACGATTCCCGGAAACCGGCTGGGCATCATGCAGCGAAACACCATTCAGAGTTTTTATATAGACGGGGTGGAATACCGGCCCCGGAGGATCGTACGGAATATCATCGGCTTTACGGGTATCATCGAAGCAGTGGGGGCCTTGCTCCTGGCCCAGTGTTTCAGGCAGGCAGGAGTGGAAAACTGGGCTTTTATGGGTCTGTTTCACGCGATCTCCGCCTTTTGTAATGCCGGTATTTCCCCTCTTGCCGGGGGGCTTACCGGTTTTGCAGAGAATACCCCCCTTTTGGTGCTCCTCATGGCCTTGGTTGTCTTAGGAGGCCTTGGTTTCATTGTGCTCCAGGATATCCTGGAAGTATGGCTCGGTAAAAAGCAGCGCCTGAGTTACCATAGCCGTATCGTACTGCTGATAAGTGCCGGTTTGATTCTCGGGGGAACGGTACTGATCTTTATACTGGAACGGAAGCGCGTACTCAGCGGGATGGATATGTTTCCCGGCGCCTGGGTAAATGCCCTGTTTCAATCGGTTACTACCAGGAGCAGCGGCTTTGCAGTGTTGCCCCAGAGCCGCTTGAGCCAGCCTTCCAAACTGCTTACCGGTCTTTTGATGCTCATAGGCGGCGCCCCCGGTTCCATTGCCGGGGGCTTGAAGATTACCACGGTGTTTGTGGTGGTTCTGGTCATGTTTCGTAAGCCTGATGACCAGGGGGATATTAAGTTCTTCCATCACCGGCTCACCGGGGAGACCCTTAACAAGGGGGTGGTGTATGTGCTGAAGGCCCTGGTGCTGCTGCTGCTGTGTATCGCCGCGCTGACGGTTTTTGAGGGGATCCGGGGGAAATCCCTGGGGGCATTGGTGTTCGAGGTGGTCTCCGCCTTCGGGACCGTAGGGTTAACCTTAAGTCTTACCCCCTCGCTGTCCGTAGGAGGGAAACTTATCATCATTGCCGCCATGTTTGCCGGACGGGTCGGCTTGGTTGCCCTGGCATTTCCTGCCATAGGCCGAAAGAATTATGCGATAACCTATCCGGAGGGGTCGATTCTGTTAGGCTGAGGGGGAAGTACCGGCGAGATCCTCCCTGCGGGAGGGTTTCGCCGCCTTAAGCGCTTAAAATGCTGCCGGTACCGATACCATAAGGAGAACTATGAAACAAGTAGCTATTTTGGGATTAAGCCATTTTGGGAAGAGTGTGCTGGATGAGCTTTTGGCCCTCAAGGTAGAAGTAATTCTTGTGGATAAGGACCGGAAGGTCATTGATACCTATAAGGATGCTTCCGCTGCCGCGGTGGTGCTGGATGTGCTCAACGTGGAGAATCTGCGGAAGGTCCTGCCTGAATCCACGGATGCCGTGATTATCGATATGGGGGACAGTATTGAAGCCTCCATCTTGGCTACCAGTTATTGCGCCAAATTGAAGATCAAGACCATCATCGTTAAAGCGGAAACCGAAGCCCATGGGGAAATTCTGGAACTCGTAGGGGCTAGCAAGGTGGTGTTCCCCAACAAGGAAGCGGCCAAACGGATTACCCCCTTGCTGTTGTCTTCGGTGCTCCTCAACTATTTCCCCGTAAGCGGCAAGCTGGTCATTGCGGAACTGGAGATTCCCAGCCATATCATTGGGAAGTCTATGGCAGAAGCGGATATTCGTACGCAGTACAACCTGAACCTCATCTCCCTTCGGGGGCCTCAGGAGGAATTCGACCTCTTGGATCCGGATATTACCTTCAAAGCCGGGGATATTGGTCTTTTCTCCGGTACTGATGAGGCGCTGGAGCGTTTTATTGGGTATGCGCCCAAGGAACGGGCTTATAAAAGCATCGCGGAACAGTTTCTTAACCTGTTTCGGCGTTATAAGAAGTAAGGGAAGCCCCAAGCAGAAGGTAAAGGAGTAGTTATGCGGGTTTTTTCTAAATCGTCAAAACTGGATGATGTGTGTTACGATATCCGGGGGCCGGTCCTCAAAGAAGCGAAACGCCTTGAGGCCTTGGGTTTTCATATATTAAAGCTCAACATCGGCAATCCTGCAGCCTTTGGTTTCAACGCTCCGGATGAAATCCTTCATGACATCATCATCAATCTCCAGGACGCCCAGGGTTACTGTGATTCCCAGGGACTGTTCGCTGCCCGGAAAGCGGTCATGCATGATTTCCAGTCCAAGGGAGTGATAGATGTGAAGATAGAGGATATCTTCATCGGTAACGGGGTAAGCGAGCTGATTATGATGGCTATGCAGGGACTGCTGAATTCAGGGGATGAGGTACTCCTCCCTATGCCTGATTATCCCCTGTGGACTGCGGCGGTTACCCTTTCGGGAGGCACCGCAGTCCATTATCGGTGCGATGAAGCCTCCGCGTGGCATCCGGACCTGGAGGATATCCGTTCCAAGATACATGCCGCTACCAAGGCCATCGTAATAATAAACCCCAATAATCCTACGGGGGCGGTGTATGATCGGGAGGTATTGGAGGGCATTACCCGGATCGCCCGGGAACATGAACTCATCCTCTATGCCGATGAAATTTATGACCGTATCGTGTATGACGGGGTCAGGCCCATTCCCCTGTCCACCATTAATCCCGAAGTGCTGACCCTTACCTTTAACGGCCTTTCCAAAGCCTATAGGTCTGCAGGGTTTCGGGCCGGGTGGATGGTCCTGTCGGGGAATAAAAAGATCGCCAGGGAATATATTGAAGGCCTTGAAATGCTTGCCAATATGCGGATCTGTGCCAATGTGCCCGCCCAGTTCGGCATACAAACCGCCCTGGGGGGCTACCAGAGCATTCAGGATCTGGTGCTTCCCGGAGGCCGCCTCAAGGAACAGCGGGATACGGCGGTTACTATGATCCATACCATTCCCGGTCTTGATGTGGTCGTACCCCGGGGAGCCCTCTATTGTTTTCCCCGGATCGATACCAAACGCTTTGGTATCACCGATGATGAGCGGTTTATTATGGACCTGCTCCAGAAACAGCACCTGCTGTTAGTGCACGGTACGGGGTTTAACTGGCAGGAACCGGATCATTTCCGTTTGGTTTTTCTCCCCGATAAGGAAACCTTACAGGATGCCATAGGCCGGATAGGTCGTTTTCTGGAACACTACAGGCAGGAATAGGGCCTCCCCTCCCAATAAAAAAACGGCGCGCCTGGACGTCGATATGCGCACCGTTTCCTATGTTTTGGAGGGTTACTTTCCCTTGCTATTTATATATCGGCAGGGTGTTTTTGGACTTTACTAATTTTTGCTTTTTTATTCGGGGACGGGACCTATGATACATACCGAAGGGAAGCCCCAGGATGGGGGGAAAGACAAGCCCTCGAACCCATGGTACGGGGCTTCTCGAAGATCATTCCACCTGGGCATTCAAACCCATGACCTTATCTACCGGCAGGGAGAATACCAGGCCTTCGGCTTCGGTGGTAATGCCGTAGGCTTTACTTACCGCCTGCATGATGGGAAGCTTTCGCTCCCGGCTGGTCAGGATGAGGATGATTTCCTTTTCGTCCTGTACGGAGACGCCGAAGAATTTGACCGTTTTCTGGTGGTCAAGCCCCCGGGCATTGATCACGGTTCCACCGGTAGCGCCCGCTTCCCGGGCCACGGTCATAAATTCATCGCTATACCCCTGGTTGATTATGGTAATGATGACATCGTTTCTGATTTCGGTACTCACGGTTACTCCTTCCTTGGTGTTCTCTGCTTGATTGTTCGCGGTTTCAAGCCCCGTACTGGGATCCGGTTCTTTAAATAGCTTTAATATAAGGTTATTGATTCCCGAGAGCGGAACCGTAAAGGCGATACCCGCTCCAACGCTATGAACCCCTAACTTCTTCCGCACCTCCTTAATCAGAAACGGCACCATGCCTGCTTGTTCCAGACAGAGAAACACCGCTTTTTCGCTGGATCCGATACCCAGGAGGTCGAGAATTTCCGAACTGGCCGTTCCCTTGCCTTTGCTGACAAAATGAAAGGGGATCTTTTCCTTATCAAAAACCTTGGAAACGACCTTGAGCTTATTCCAGTCCATAACCACAAACAGCAGCTTGAGGGCCGTATTATTCATACCACGCCTCCTCCTCAAAGAGCACTATGTCTTCCCCTTGTTCGGTTTGTATCTTAAGGCTTTCCTGCTCGGTCTTTCTCGCGGAGCTCTTCAGCTTGCTGCCGTATATGAGCCCCATGCCTTGTATGACGATCAAGGGAGCCATCGCAACCATGGCCACTATGCCGAAGGCATCGGTCATCAGGTTTCCCCCCGCGCCCTCACAGGTTCCCATAGCCAGGGGCAGGAGGAAGGTGGACGTCATCGGGCCGCTGCACACCCCCCCTGAGTCAAAGGCAATACCCGTGAATATCTTAGGCACAAAGAAGGTGAGCAACAGGGCAAAGGCATAGCCGGGAATTAAAATCCACATGATGGAAATACCCATAAGGATGCGGACCATGGTAAGGGCCAGGGCCAGGGCCATCCCCACGGCAAGCCCCCGCTTCATCACCTTTTCGGTAATGGTCCCGGAGGAAATTTCTTCCACCTGTTTGGTGAGCACATGGACCGCCGGTTCCGCATCCACGATGAAATACCCGATCACCATACTCAAGGGTACCAAGATCCATTTGATCGGGGAAGCGGCAAGCTCGGATCCCAAAAGATGCCCCACCGGAATAAAGCCCACATTGACCCCGGTTAAGAAGACCACAAGCCCTATGAGGGTATACAGGAAACCCACCGCGATCCGCACGATTTGATGCCGTTTGAACCGCCGGGCTATAAACTGGAACACGAGAAAAAACACGACAATCGCCGCCAGGGCCTTTAAGACGTCCTCCAGGTACTGGGGGAATTGCAGGGCAAAGCGGACCACCACATCCCGGGAAGTAGCCACTATCGGTACGGTATGGGATTCCACATCCGCGCCGCTGGGTTTGTAAAAGATACCCAGTAAGAGGACCGCCACAATCGGCCCGATACTGCACAGCGCCACGAGGCCAAAACTATCATCCTGGGAATGTTTGTCGCTCCGGATAGACGCGACCCCTACGCCCAAGGCCAGGATGAAGGGTACCGTAATGGGGCCGGTGGTAACCCCGCCGGAATCAAAGGCCACGGGAATAAAATTACCGGGAGCGAGAAAAACCACGATAAACGTCAAAAGATAAAAAACCATCAACAGCACGGCGAGCCGTATTTTGAAGAGGATCCGGATGATGGCAGCCATAAGAAAAAGCCCCACCCCGACCCCAACGGTGAGGACCAACACTATGGAAGGCTGAATCGAGGGTACTTGCCGGGCCAAGACCTGGAGGTCCGGTTCCGCAACGGTGATGATGAGACCCATGACAAAACTTATCCCCAGGATCACGGGCAGGTTCGGGACCTTGGTAAGCTGGATACCGATACCCTCTCCCATAGGCATCATGGCCATATCCGCGCCCAGGGTGAAAAAACCCATCCCCATGATGAGCAATGCCGATCCTCCGAGAAACATGAGGATTGTTCCTGTGGGCATGGGTACGAGAACCACGCTGGCCAGGAGAACGATCACCGTAATGGGAAGCACCGCAGAGAAGGCCTCCATTATTTTTTCTTGTAGTATTTTATTCATTGGTTGCTTAAGTATAGCCGATCCGGTTTGAAGATGTTAAGTAGGTAGAAAACAAAAAAGGTCCGGGATTCCGCCCCTTTTTCGTTCAAAAAAATCCTCAGTTTAATCGGTGTCGAAGGTTAGTTCGCAATCGGTAGACAACATACTTTAACCGGTTGCCGGTGCTTTCGACCCCCCGGCAACACGGTAAGGGGCTGGAAAACAAAAGGGGTCCCCTCGGACCGAAGGTCCGGGATTACCCAGATTACATCGCTTTTCCGTCAAAAAAATCCGCTTAATCGGTATCGGGCTTTAGTCCACAATCGGTGGACAACATACCTTATCTTGTTATCCGTGGGCCCTGGGTTCCCCTTGTGGTTCATAGTCTTTTATGGTATATAAGGAACATCCCGCCTATAAACAGGGGCAACCCTGAAAGGAGCGCTTATGGCCCTTATCAACAATGTAAACGAAGTTTTACACCGGATCCGCGTCAAATTATACCCCAATTACCTTCCCCATGTGGAAGGGGCGTATATCGCCCGCACGGACAGCGAAGCGAGCCTGTCCATCGAGCAGGTCTGCGCCGCCCTCAAGAACCGGGGGGGCTTTACCGGGAACTACGACGACCTCGTGGAGGATGTGCGGCAGTTTTTCGACGAGGCCGCGTACCAGCTCTGCGACGGTTTTTCCGTCAACACCGGCTATTTCTCGATTCACCCCAATGTGGGGGGCACCTTCAACGCCGTCAACGAGGCCCACGACAAGGAGAAGCACCCCATCGGTTTCCGTTTCCGCACCCTTGCGGCGCTGCGGACCCTGGCGGAACATATTGCGGTGGAGGTGGAGGGCCTTGCGGAAGTGCAGGGCTACATCGACGAGTTCATCGATATCAGCACCGGGGCCCTGAACGAGACCGCCACCCCCGGAGGGCTGTTCAAGATCAGCGGCCACAAGATAAAGGTCGCCGGGGAAGACCCTGCCTGCGGGGTGTACTTTGTGTCCCCGGGGGAAAACCCCCAGGAAGTGAAGGTGGGGGGTCATCTCGCGGAGAACGCCGCGTCAAAGGTGATCGGCATAATTCCGTCCCTGAGCCCGGGGGTGTGGAAGGGGGTGATCAAGACCCAGTTTTCAGGATCGGGAAGCACGAGCCTGAAAGCCCCCCGGATTATCGAGAGTTCTTTTACCCTTACGGTGGCCTGACAGAGGCTGTGTCGGGGGGCTGACTAAGGCTATGCCAGGGGGCTGACTAAGGTTATGTCAGAGGGCTGACCGAGGCTGTGTTAGAAGGCTGACCGAGGCTGTGTTAGAAGGCTGACCGAGGCTGTGTCAGAAGGCTGACCGAGGCTGTGTCGGGGAGCTGACTAAGGTTATGTCAGGGGGCTGACTGAGGCTGTGTCGGGGAGCTGACTAAGGTTATGTCAGAGGGCTGACCGAGGCTGTGTCAGAAGGCTGACTGAGGCTGTGTCAGGGGGCTGACTAAGGCTATGTCAGGGGGCTGACCGAGGCTGTGTCAGAGGGCTGACCGAGGCTGTGTCAAGGAGCTGACCGAGGCTGTGTCAGAGAACTGACCTAAAAGCGGCTCGTATCAACGGTTATGGTTCCCCGTTGCCCTGTCTTGAAACAGGTGGTGTTGCTCGCTTATAGTTCATAGGGAGATAAGGAAGTATATGTTCAATAGCATCCGGGGAACTATTACCGAAAAACTGAAGGATACTCTGCGGATTGTAACCGGCGGTATCGAATGGGATATTGCCGTCCCTGCTACGGACCTGGCCCAATTTCCCGATGTCGGGAAAACCGGGCAGGTCTTCACCTGGCTCTACCATAAAGAAGACCAGATGCGGGTCTTTGGGTTTTCCGATACGGCCCGGCGGACTACCTTCCTAGAACTCCTCAAGGTGGAGGGTATCGGCCCGAAGGGGGCTCTTAAGATCCTGGGAGGTATAACGCAAGCGGACCTGGAAACCGCCCTGGATACTGAGGATGTAGCCAGGCTGGAAGGCGTACCCGGCTTGGGCAAGAAAACCGCCCAGAAGATGATCCTCGCGTTGAAGGGCAAGCTTACTCCGGCGTCACGGGCAGACCCGGTGTCCTCTCCCTATGGGGAGCTGGTGGAGGCGCTGGCAGGGATGGGATATGATAAGCGGGCAGCCGCAGAAGCCCTTGCCAAGGCAGAGGCCGGTTTGAGTCCCGGTATAAGCGGGGCAGAGCAGGAAAAGCAGCTCTTCAAGCAGGCCATCCTCTATTTAAGCGGAATATAGGGGTTTCATGCCCTGTTTTCACCCAAGACTGGTCAAAACGTATATACCCACAGGGTAAGAAGGAGCGTTATTCCATGGAGCCATCGACATCAAATGCTGTACGGGTGATCATCGCCGTCATCCCCATCGTGGGGATCGTGATGGGGTCGGTGGTGGTGTTTTTTTACCTCCTGTGGAATCATAAGCGGAGGACCTTGCTCATCCAGGCGGGACAGTACGAGCGGCCTCCCTTCGATCTCCTTTCCTTTAGCCTCCTTGCGGGTTTGCTCCTCAGCAGCGTCGGATTGGGATTAACGGTTTTTCTCGTGATAGCTTTGGGCGTCAATTTCGGTCTTTTAGGGGGGATCATCCCCTTATCCATCGGGATCGGCTTATTGGGCTATTATGGGATTAAGCGGAGCGATACATCTCCATGAATAGGGGAGACGATTTTGACGATCCCTTGATCGTCGCAGAGGTCGTCTCGGGACAGAAAGAATTGTTCCGGCTTCTCGTGAACCGGCACGAAAAGACGGTATACCGCATGGGATTAAGTTTTTTTCATAATACCGAGGATGCTGCAGATTTTACTCAAGAGGTGTTTCTGAAAGTCTTTCGGCATCTTGCTACATTTAAAGGCCATTGCCGGTTTTCTACCTGGCTGTACAGGGTGGCCTATAATACCGCGGTGAACAGGGCAGCCCGGAAGACCAAATACCAGAGCCTGGCTGAAGACGCATCCGGTTCAGAGTCTGTTCAGGAGCGGGATACCCCGGAACAGACCCTGCTTCGGCAGGCAGTGCAAACCGCGGTAGAGGAGGCGGTGAAGGAGCTGCCCGAACGGTACCGGATCTGCGTGGATCTCTTTTTTTTCTATGATAGGTCATACCAGGAGATCGAGGTTATCACGGGCTATCCGGTTAATACGATCAAATCCCATGTATTCCGGGCCAAGAAATTACTCCGGGAAAAACTGGCGGATTTTCGGTATCTATGAAAAAGCCGAGGTATATCTTTAGTTTGCAAGCTGGGTTCTATAAAGGAGAGGGGCATGAAGTGTCCGATGGAAGAAAAAGTAATGGATAAGGCGTATGAGGTTCTGGGAGAAAGGCCGCTTCCCCTGGGCTACCGCTTGTACCTGGGGCTGCACCGTTTACATTGCCGGCGCTGTGATGAGGAACTGAAGAAACTCGAAGCAGTTCAGGAATTCTTGGAGACCGGTTTTTTTTCTGAGGTCCCAACGCTGGAGGACGCCATCATGGAAAGGATTTATAGGGAAGAACCTGACCAGGCAGCCTTGGATAGGGACCTGGCTGCGGGGGTTTCTTTTCGCGGCTGGGTGATTAGCGGCTTGATTATCCTGGTTACCCTGCCCACGTCCTTTTTTGGCATGGATGCGGTAAAGGTCAGTGCCTCTTCGGCTCTTTTGCTTCCCCTGGGGCTTACCATGGGGGGGATTGTAACGAGTTACGGAGCCCTTTTTATCGGCAGTCATCTGAAGGAGCTTTCCCAGTGGTTTAGGCTTCATTGACGCTTAGGGGAGGTTTTGCATAGCTCCTTATGGTAAGGGGCTTGAACAGGACTCAATACAGGCGCCTTTTTGCTGAAAATCAGGGTATGGAAGGCATTATCTGGAGCCCTCTGAGTGCCCCTAGATACCTGAGCAAACGCCGGTACGGGTAAACGGTGCGGGAGGGTTTTTAGGACTGGCGGTAACCGGGGCTAAGCGTCTGGAGCTGTCCGTTATTGAAAGGCTGCTGGGTGTTATGCTCCCTATACCCTCTTGGTTTTCACGGCATAAGAGGATCCGTAGGGGATTGCGTTTCAAGAATTAACCCTAGCCGAGCAAGTATTAAGCTTCCCGGCGGGACTCACTTGTTCATGGGTACCGTCATATCCTAGGGACAGGAAAAACCCCAGCTCCGGACTTGTTTAGCAAGGGAGGTGCAATTTTTCCTTGGCATCGTCAGAAAGCGGTAAAAAGGCTTGACGTACCTCGTAAATATGGGTATTATAACTCATATTACCTTGCCATCTTAGCTCAGTTGGGTAGAGCACCTGACTTGTAATCATGAGGTCCCCGGTTCGACTCCGGGAGATGGCTTTCCTAGGAGGAAAG
>JAITRH010000120.1 GCA_031288495.1 Treponema sp.
CCTGTAAAATTGCCTTTCGGGTTTCCCGCGTTGTCTCTCCCTGTTGAAGAAGCGTCATATATTCAATCAGTGATTCTACGGGTATTCCTGCCGACCTCATACACTTGACAAAATCAACCACCATCAAGTCTATCTCGCCATAATCCCGGATACCGCCTTTTGTCCGCGGAACCGGAGCAAGCAAACCAATACGTTCATAATAACGGAGCGTATCCGTTGACAAGCCATATCTTTCGGCAACTTCCGCTATAGTCATGGTGTCATTATCGGACTTGGAGCTAACTCCAAGTCAAGTGCTTTTTTACCGTTTTCTTCAAAATTTTGCAAAACCGGTGCAAGACCGCGCCTTGCCCTGTCAATTCCCTGGTATCTGTACAGATACCGTGACCGGTATATGCCGAGCCGGCTTTGATATGTTGGAAGGGGGTATAAATCCGCTTGATACCCCGGAGCGGACCGGCGCCTGCCCCGATGCTTATCCGGGAGCTTCACTATTACCTTGTAACCGGCCCGGAGGGGGATGATTTCAGGCTGCCGGGAACCGCGGTTCGACTCGGCTTTGCGGTAAAATTTCCTTGGGAGGAAAACATTTGCCCTTATGAGGGCGGACTCATCTCTTGTGAGGGGAAGTTTTTTCCTTAGAAGGGAAACATTTTTCCTTATGAGAGGAAAACCATCCCTTATGAGGGCAGACTCATCCCTTATGAGGGGAATATCCGCCCTTATGAGGAAAAAAAATTTCCTTCGAAGGAAAATTATTTCCCTTTGAAGGGGATTGACGTTTTTGGCGTTTTTTCAAACAAACAAAAGGAGCAAACCATGAGCAATGACGTATTTTCCGCTTCGGAGGCGGAATTCCTTTCTTTCGCAACCGCCTTCAACGCGGGGACGATTACCCACGCGAAGCTACCGGGCATCCCCGCGGCCCTCGTAAGCGCCAACACGGAGAAACTGGCCGCCTACCATGCCGTGGAGGCCCCCGAATCGTCGTGGCCACTTATGTGAACCGGTGGAACCTGGATTATTCCGGGGATACCCTGTGGGAAATCTTGTACCGGGCCTATAACTTTACCGTACGCAACCGGACAAGGGAGACAAGAACCGCCCTGCTTTTAGCGGATCTCCGCCGTACCCGTGCAGAGGCGGTGCTTATCAACCATAACAAAAGCTGCAAGCGGGATTTTACGAGCCTCTTCGTATCGGATTGCCCTCTGCCGTATGGGGTGATTGAAAGCGATATGATCGATAGAACCTTTCTTGACCATAACGCTGCCCAGGAACGGCTGCAGCTCTTGGTGCCCATGCTATGGAAGTATATGTGGGATTTGACATTGGATCTACCTTCACCAAAATAGTGGTCCTTGGAGAAGAGGGGGAAATGGTCTCCCTCCGATCCTTTCCAAGCCCTGCAGCGCAAAAGGCGGTATTTTCCGAAATAGGTAAACACGCCTGGCAGGGGAATATCATTCTTGCCCGCGGTTCCTGCGGGTATGGCAGGAAAAACATAGAGGCGGAGGCGGTTATCCCGGAATTGGTGGCTTTGGGCAAGGGTATCTTTCAGGTACTGCCCCAAGCCCATACGGTTCTTGATATAGGCAGCCAAGACGCCAAGGTGATCCGCTGCCATCATGGAAAGATCACCCGGTTTCTCCTGAATGATACCTGCGCCGCAGGTTCCGGTCTGATGCTGCAAAACACCCTAGGGATACTCAATATAAACTTTGAGATGCTGAGGGCGGGAACCGGCCCGATAGAAGGTCTTTCAAGGGTATGCGAGGTATTTGTACAGACAGAACTTATCCGTCTCATCGCCCAGGGTAAGCCCCCTGAACAGCTTATGGATTCGGTTCTTTTTTCAATTCTCAAACAGGCCTGTATTTTGTTACGCCAGATTCAGACAGAGACGCTGTTTGCCTTTACCGGAGGACTGTCATTGATTCCCGGTATGGGAGATCTGCTGTCGTCCCTGGTTAAGGTAGACGTGGCGATTCCAGCACATTCGAGCTATCTTGCCGCCCTTGGCTGTGTGGCGGCAGTAAAACATGCAAGCTGATCCTTGAAACCCTTCCGGCAAAGCCTTCTCATGATGATTTTACCATAGGGGAATTACGTAAGTTCTCTTGGGGCAGGCGAGGGCCAGGTAGCTGACAGGTACGGCTCTTGTATGATACGCTGGGTATCATGATTACCATAAAGGACATAGCCGCATTAGCCCACGTAAGTCCCAGCACCGTATCCAATGTTCTTCATGGACGTTCCCATAAAATGAAGGACGATACTCTGAGACGAGTGAAAAAAATTATTCAAGAATACAATTACATATCCAACATGAGCGGGCGAACCTTGGGCAGATACGGTTCCAAAATCATTGCGGTAGTTATGAATTATGTCCGGCGGGACGAACTGAACGCGATGCAAGACCCCTTCCTTGGAGGGATCATAGGCGCGTTGGAACATGAAATCAGGAGTGCCGGTTTTTTTTTAATGCTCTATATCTCGGCAAATATAACAGAAAGTCTGCGTATGGCGGCATCCTGGAATGCAGAAGGGATTATCGCCATAAGTTACAATGAGGAAAACTGCCGTTCCTTTATTGAAGGCGCCGAGAACATCGGAATCCCTATCGTGTTCATCGATGCCTATTTTGCCGGGGAAAGGTCCTTTTTCAATGTGGGACTTCAGGACCGGCAGGGTGGTTTTATGATGACCGAATACCTGGCAAACCTCGGACACACCAGAATCGCCTTTCTCGGCGACCGAAAAGCCCCCATCGGAGTAGATTACGAGCGGTTCCTTGGTTACCAGGATGCCTTGAAAACCTATCACTTGCCTTTTTCGCCGGATGACTACGTTTGTATAAGCTACCGTCCTTTAGAGCGCAGAGAAATACTAACACAATTTATCAAAGAAAGACTGCGTACCTATTCTGCATTGTTCTTTACCTCTGATTATCTCGCGGCGGATGGCATAAACTTTTTTAATGACCAGGGAATTCGGGTGCCCGAAGCTGTTTCGGTCTGCGGTTTTGACGATACTATCTTTGCGGTGGCAGTGAGACCTAAACTTACCACGGTAAGGCAGGATATAGCGCAAAAAGCTTTTTATGCGGTTCAACAGATACTGGCCTTGATACGGAAAGAGACCCTCAAGGAAAACCGGATATCCCTGCCGGTCTCCCTGGTTATTCGAGACAGCGTCCTGGACCTGTGGAAATCCAGGGAGAGGGGCAGGATACACCCATAGAAACTTCCGGGAGGTCGGGCCGGGATGCTTGAGGGTACGCTCCTCCGCCTAAAGAGGCTTAGGGTCCCACTCATCAGGTAAATAAAAATATTTAAAAATAGTAAAGTTTTTCTATAATGTAGACGATTATGAGTAACAGAAGAATTTGAACTATTGTAAACAATTGAGTTTCCTTAAAGAACCAAAACTCTTTATGGGTTTTGAATGCAGGGTATGATAAGGGGAAAGGTCGTATTGTATCATGGTAAAGGTCTTTTAATTATTTTATTATCCCCCCCCCCCCCCCCCCCCTGTCTACAGGCGGCGGAGTAGAGGGAGGGCAGGATTTTTTCATTCATTGTGCGTCATCGCCTAATCCTGAAATCTTCATAGCTTCCGCCATCATTTTCCCGCTTCTTGACTCGTACCGGTATGCCTGTGTGAGCTTTGATAAAAAGTGCCCCGTTCCCGGACGGCAAGGTGCGGTCATCGTGCTGGTTACCGAGACTGTCTCAATCTCCCTTCACGGGAAATAGGGGACTTAGTTGTTTTCTTTCCTTGGACAGGGTATTAACGGTTTTGTAACCGTACATTTTAATTTTTTGAGGAGAATCTATGAAGGTCGTTAAAACGTTGTGGGCGACACTTTTCGCCATGGGGTTACTTTTGTCGGTAGTTTCTTGTAAGGACGGCGGCACCGATGGAAAAGGGAAGGCGGTTACAATAACCGTTGAAGTCTTCGACCGGGGGACGGACGGCGGCAAGACCGATCCGGTAAACAACGAGTGGACAAAGTGGATAAAGGAAAAACTGCTCAAAGACGAAGGCATCGCGGTTGAGTTTGTCCCGATTCCCCGATGGGAAGAAACGCAGGCCCTCAACAACTTGATGGCCGCCGGTAATCCGCCGGATGTATGCCTCACGTATACCCAGGAGTTGATTGCTCAGTACCGCGATTTGGGCGGCCTTTTTGATATGGGGCCCTATATAGACTCGCCGGTTCTTGCGGATCTCAAAGCGTTTCTGGGACCAGACCCGGCGCTTCCCGGCCGGGATATGATTCGCCGTTTTGAAGACCCCAAGACCAAGCTGGTCTATGCGGTCCCTGCCCGCCGCATGAATACGGCGAACCGGAACATGTTCATCCGCAAAGACTGGCTTGATACATTGGGACTTCCGGTTCCTGGGACAACCGAAGCGTTTTTCCAAACCCTGCTCGCTTTCAAACAAGAAAAACCCGGCGGCCAGAACACCATCCCTTTTGGCATGGGCAGCAATCTTGCCTATGAGGTTCAGCCAATCTGCTATGCCTTTATCGAACCGGATCTCAGCCTGAAAGAACGCTGGATTAACCTCGTTGTAGACCGCCACTTCCTGCTGCCCGGCTATAAAGAAGGGGTCCGTTTTATGAACCGGATGTATAACGAAGGTCTCATTGACCCGAACTTTGTGCTGATAAAGAGCGAGGAAGAACGCTGGAATCCGGTACGCGCCGGGTCCGTCGGCACTTTTGCCGTTGACTGGGATAAAATCTACCGTGAAAACGATCATATATTCTCGGATTTAAAAAAGAATATCCCCGATGCGGAACTCATCGCATGCGACCCGATTACCAGCCCTGACGGAGTTACCAGAAAACTCAAATATGACTCCGCAGGGGTCTTCATGTTTATCCCGAAAACGGCGAAAAATCCGGAAGCGGCCTTGCGTTATATCAACTGGCTCGCCCGTTATGAAAATTATCACTTTTTGCAAATCGGTAAAGAGGGAATAAATCACGACATTGTAAACGACATTCCGAAAATCAAAGTTGCTGCGGGCCCGTGGATTCAAAATAGTCCGCAAAACATTGACTATACCCTGACTATCAACGGTCTTGATCTGGCCGACCCTGAACTCACGCTGCGCGGTCTTGCCTCAGGCTATCCGTGGCCCGTAGCTATGATTGAAAACGCCTACAATATCGCGATGACTCATGCGGAAGCGGATCCCATCATTCCCGTAACCCTTTCCGTAGCCGGCGCGTATACGCAAACCATTATCGACAAAGGAAATGTACTGCTTGCGCAGTCCATCACATGTAAACCGGCGGATTTCGATGCGGTTTGGGAGGCCGGAATACAAGAATGGCTTTCCTCAGGGGCAAAGGCAATCATCGACGAACGGCGGGAACAATTTTATCAGCCTTGAAAAGGCCGGTTTTTATACCTGGACCTGAGTTCGACAAAGAGAAAAAATCCCCCGGACCATATACCCGGACGGGGCGGACCGTTTTGGGGTCCCATCGAAGGCAGGTTATATATACCCTAAAACCAAGGAGGGCACTATATTT
>JAITRH010000093.1 GCA_031288495.1 Treponema sp.
TGCAGGCCCTTACCGCCTGCCTTATGACCTTGCTGGTAAACTATATTGTCAGGAAAATTGACGCCGAATCGGCGATGATCGAGGGTGATGATTTATATTATAGAGGACAGATCCGTATGAAAGGAAAAAAGAAAGCCCAAAGCAGTATTTTACGGTTTACCAGGGTGAGTCCCGCGGCAAACCTGATATTCAATATTATCATGATTGTACTGGCCCTGGTCTGCATCGTTCCCATGCTCCTGGTAGTGTCAATCTCCTTCTCCGCCGAAGATTCCCTGCGGGAATTCGGCTACCGCCTCATCCCCCGGACTTTTTCCACCGAAGGGTACGCCTATCTTTTAAAACAGCGGGCGACTATTTTCCCCGCCCTGGGCATGTCCGTGTTTGTTACCGGCGCGGGTACTGTCCTGGGGGTGGTGCTTAACGCCCTCATGGGTTACGTGCTCTCCCGGCGGGAGTACAGGCTGCAAAAATTTTTCGTGTGGGTTGTGTTTATCCCCATGATCTTTAACGGGGGGCTGGTGGCCAGCTATTTTATCGTTGCCCAGTTTTTGCGCCTCAAGGATACCGTCTGGGTTCTGATAGTACCCCTGGCGGTTTCGTCCTACAATGTGATTCTTTGCAAAACATTTTTCCGCGCCACCATACCGGATTCCCTTTTGGAATCGGCAAAAATAGACGGGGCGGGCCAGCTCACGGTTTTTTTCAAGATTGTGTTTCCCCTGTCCCTGCCGGTACTGGCGACCATAGGGCTTTTCCTGAGTTTCGGTTACTGGAACGACTGGTTTACATCGATGCTGTACATTGACAATCCGGGACTTTTTACCCTGCAGGCCTATCTTAACCGGCTTCTGGCGGACATAAATTTCCTTGCCCAGAACGCGGCCCTCCTTGGGGTTTCCCAGGCTCAGATTCTGGCATCCATGCCCAAGGAAGCCGCCCGGATGGCCATTGTGGTGGTTGCCGTACTGCCCATTGCCTGCGCATACCCCTTTTTCCAGCGTTATTTTGTCGCCGGCCTCACGGTTGGCGCGGTTAAAGGTTAATTTAAAATTCATTTCAAGGAGACAAAAAAATGAAAAACAAATTTTTAATACTTGCGGGGATAGGGTTTATCCTCTGCGGATGCGGAGGCTCAAATTCTTCCGGCGTTCCGTCCCTGATCTGGTGGCAGATAGGTTCCGCCCAGGGGGGAATGGCGGAGGATCTGAGATCCATCAGCGATTATACCCAGGAAAAAGCCGGGGTCCGTCTTGATATAAAACAGGCGGGCTGGGGAGACGCGGCCCAGCGGTTCACCACGATGATCAACGCGGGGGAATATTACGATATTCTCTTTACCGATCTTGGTTCCTATAACCGCCTGGTATCCCTGGGGGCTTTCACGGATCTGACGGATCTTCTGCCCCAGGAAGCGCCGGCCCTCTGGGATTATATTCCCGCCGTGCTTTGGAACGGCGTCAAGGTAAAAGGCCGGATCTATTCGGTTCCGACCTACAAGGATTCTTCCAAGACCGCCTACTATTTTTGGGATCATGAGGTAGCGGCGAAATACGGCCTGGATATAAGCGACACTTCCTGGGCCGGCCTTGGCAAGGCGTTCCGGGCCATGAAAGCCGGGGAAGGGAAGCGTTACTATCCCTTTATCCTGGCGCGGAGCAGCAACAATTTTATCTTTGACCGCTACGATTCCCTGGCTGCGGATTTACAGCCCCTGGGGGTCCGGCTGAATGACCCGGAACGCCGGGTGGTCAATACCCTGGAACAGGCCGATGTCCGGGAGGCTTTTACCTGGCTCCACCAGTGGTACGAGGCGGGGATCATCAACCCCGACGCCAACATGATGGATGAAACGCCGAAATACCGGCCCTTTTTTATGGCCCAGGCGTGGCCGGCGGTGGCGGCTTCTTACGCCACTTCCGCGGGAATCGCCCAATACGATCCGGTCCGCTTTTTGGGGCCTTCATACTCAACCGATTCTATTCAGGGTTCCATGAACGCCGTTAACGGGAATTCAAAATATCCGAAGGAGGCGTTAAAACTTCTCGAACTGGTGAACACGGACAGAAAATTGAGGGATATGCTGGCCTACGGGATCGAAGGCAAACATTTCACCTATGTTTCAGAGGGCCAGGCGGTTCACCGGGACAGGACGGACTGGCCATTGATCAATTACCAGGTGGGGAGTTATTTTATAGAGACCCCGGAAGATACGGTTCCTGCCGGTTACTGGGAGGAGGTGCGCCAATTAAATGAACAGGCGTCGCCTTCGGCCGTCCTGGGCTTTATGCTGGATCTGGAGCCCATAAGGAACGAGATGGTAAATTGCCGTGCCGCGTGGCTCAAGTATGTGACGGATCTCAATACCGGCGCTTCCGACCCGGAACTGGTTTTGTCCCAGGTTATGGCGGAACTGAAGGCCGCCGGGTTTGATCGGGTGCTCAGGGAAGCCCAGAGGCAGATAGACGAGTATTTTGGCGCCGGAGGAAATTGATGCCTCAATGGCTGGAAGACGCGGTCTTTTATGAAATTTATCCCCAGTCTTTTTACGACTCCAACAGGGACGGCATAGGCGACCTTCCGGGGATCAGGCAAAAGCTTGATTATATCCGGGGGCTTGGGTGCAACGCCCTGTGGATAAACCCCTGTTTCGATTCGCCCTTCAAGGACGGGGGCTACGATATACGGGATTATAAAAAGGTCGCGCCCCGTTACGGTACGAACGGCGATCTGACCGCGCTCTTCGAGGACGCCCATAAGAAAGGAATCCGGGTGCTGCTGGATCTGGTGCCCGGACACACCTCGGAGGAACACGCCTGGTTTCAGGAAAGCCGGAAGGCTTCTCCCAACGAATTCTCCAACCGCTACATCTGGACAGACAGTTGGATATATTGGGGCGGGGAGAACATACGTTTTATCGCGGGAGAGGCGGAGAGGAACGGCGTGTACATCATCAACTTCTTTAAATGCCAGCCGGCGTTAAACTATGGCTTTTTAAACCCAAAGGAGGGCTGGCAGCTTCCCCCGGATCATCCTGACTGCATCGCCACGAGGGAGGCTCTCAAGGACATCATACGCTTCTGGCTTGCGGGGGGCTGCGACGGCTTCAGGGTGGACATGGCCGATTCGCTGGTAAAGAACGACGATCACCAAAAGAGCGGGACTTCGGCGGTCTGGCGGAACATCCGGGAGATGCTTGACAACGAATACCCGGAAGCGGCGCTGGTTTCCGAATGGAGTTCTCCCCCGCTTTCACTAAAGGCGGGTTTTCACAGTGATTTTCTTTTGGACCACCCGGGCAGCGGCTATCAAAGCCTGGTGCGGGATTACCACCTTGACGCCGAGGGTCGTCCCTTGCAGGACAACAGCTTCTTCAAAAAGAGCGGCAACGGCGATATAGGCCGCTTCCTCAATCAGTATATGCCCTGGTACGAGGAGACAAAGGAGCGCGGCCTCATCAGTCTGATCAGCGGCAACCACGACACGCCCCGGCTGAGCCGCAGTCTTTCACCGGAAGAGGCGGCGCTCTTTTACGGCTTCCTGTTTACGATGCCGGGCGTTCCGTTCCTCTATTACGGGGACGAGATCGGTATGCGCTACCTCGATCTTCCAGGCAGGGAAGGCGGCTATACCCGCACGGGATCCAGGACGCCGATGCAGTGGAATAACGGCAAAAACAAGGGCTTCTCCGCCGCCGCATCTGGCAGGCTCTACCTTCCCGTTGACCCGGAGGCCGGCGCTCCCAGCGTCGAAGCCCAGGAGAAGGACCCCAGCTCGCTCCTCAACACGGTCAAGGCGCTGCTCCGCCTCCGCCGAGCCGAACCAGACTTGCAGGGGCGGCCAAACCTTGAGATTCTCCACGCCTGGGGCAGGCTCTTTGTTTACCGGCGCGGCCCCTTCATCATCGCTCTAAACCCCGGTGAGGCGCCGGCAAGCGTCCGGATCGAAGCCCTGAACGGGAATAGCGCAAGCGGCGTCTACAGCCTGGGCGGGGCAAAACTGGAGAACGGCCTCTGCGAGATGGGAGGACAGAGTTTTGGGATATGGCGGAGCTAGGACGCGCCTTACACGCCTCGTCCCGGCGCTACTTGCGCTTCTTCTTCTTGGCTGTTTTTCCGGACGGGGAGGACACGAAGATGCGGCGCTTGCGATCCATTACTACCGGTACACGGCGGACTATTCGGGCTGGAATGTGTGGGTCTGGCCCGCCGATCCTCCGGGCGAGGGGAAGAGTTTTGCCTTTGGCGCTCCCGATGCCGAGGGCTTTGTCAGCGCGTACATTGATTTACCGCAGTCTGTAAAGGAGTTTGGCATGATCATACGAAAGAGCGATCAACGCGGCGATTGGGCGGAAAGGGACGGAGAGGCGGATCGTTTTTCAACGGAAAAGGAAGTATGGATGCTTCAAAATGATCCGGCGGTCTACACGGAAAAACCGGAGACCGGGAAGCCTCCCATCGTCTTTGCCGCCGCGGACAGGGAGGATCGGGTAACGCTGACCCTGTTAACTGAGCCGGAGGATTACGGCGTCTTTTCCGTTTACGAGAGGAAAAGCGGCCT
>JAITRH010000219.1 GCA_031288495.1 Treponema sp.
GTAATCCGGGAAAGGAGGATCGATGATCGCGGTGATAAGTTTAGACTGAGCCTCCTGTGGAACCAACATAGTAAGGTTGAGCCTCTTGACCGCCTGCACCAGTTCCTCCCAACACGCGGTATAGCGGGCGTAGCGCTTTTCTATGGTTTCAAGTTTTGTTTCGATAATCGCCTGCCGCAGGGCATAGAGCGTCTGTACCGGTGGGGTGAAACGGGTTTGTTGGGTCTTCTTGAAATGACGGTATTGATCCCAGAGATTAAGATAGTAATTCCGCATGGGATAGTCTTTTATATGCTCTAAGGCTTCTTTTCTGCAAAACACCAAGGCAACCCCAGCCATTCCTTGAAGGTTCTTGTTTGAAGTTGACGCCATGAAGTCAATCCCATCTTGATCCATGTCAATAGGAATAGCGGCAAAGGCGCTGACCGCGTCAACTATGGTGATAATCCCCTGTTCATGACAGAAACGGCATAGCTCAGGCACGGGATTGAGCAGACCCGTTGTAGTTTCGTGGTAGACCACGGCACAATGGGTAAAATGTCCCTCTCGGAGCCTTGCTTTGACCGCTTCCATGTCCAGGGGCATAAAACCACTGCTTTTAAAGACCTCATGGTTGAGCTTGTATACCGACGCTATTTTCGCAATCCGGGCGCCATAGGCGCCGTTGTCAATCACCAAGAGTTTACCCGTATCAGGAACGCAGGAAGACACCATAACCTCGTCCGCAGCAGTACCAGATCCGCCGAACAAAACCGTCTCAACCTGTCCGGGCTTTCCTGCCATGAGGGATAGTTCCGAAAGGATCCATTCCATCATCCGGCCAAATTCCCTTTCCCGGGGACAAATATCCGCACAAACCTGAGCGTATTTCACGCTGTCGGTAGTGGTAGCCGGTCCAGGGTTGAGCAGCACTTCCCGCTGTATACTCCTGAGACTTTCCGCTTCTTGTATCTGGGGGTACAGCACTTCTGCCATTTTAAGCTGGGATGCATCGTCAATCTCCCGCCAGAGATAGTGTTCTATGGTCCGGATAAAGATTTTATAAGGCCCTAGTGCTGCCGCAGATACCGCAGTCATGGCGGTTTCATAGTCCATCTTGGGATCATCCGCAAGATGAGCCTGCATATAATCGAGCATCTTATCCAGGGTCTCCTTTTGCAGCCGGGTAATACCCACGAGTTCCCCCGCAATAGGGCCAAGGGCAGAGCGGTTTTTGGAATGTCCTGTAAGAAAGCCCTGCGCATCCCCTTCAAGATACACCTCATCCCCTGAGGCGGTAGCCCCAGAAGCAAGGAGGACGTTGGTATGGGTATCATTGATGAGGACCTGCAAGCCTATCGAATCATACACGAGGTCTGATTCGAGTAACAAAAACGGACCCTGGACATAGGGAGCACAACAGGCAAGGGTCCCCATACTGCCGGTAGCTCCGTATCGGGGGTTATGGGCGAGGCGGATACAGGAATAACGCGCCCCCAGCTCCTCGTACCATGGAGCGCCATGGCCGGTTCCGATAATGATTTCCTCAACGCCGGCACGAATCAATTTTTTGACTGACTCTTCGACTATAGGAATACCCCCAAGTCGGATAAACCCTTTCGGCATGGAAACTGTTTTTTCTTTAAGCCGGGAACCTAAACCACCCGCCATAATAAGCGCTTGTCTAATCATGCTTCCTCTTTCCTTTATATCCTCTCGTTCGTACCCTTATTTCGTTCCTTTAATACCGCCATAAGGGCCTGTTTGTTTTCTTCGGGGCTTGAGCGGGGACGGCCCAGATCCTTTCGAGCGCCTTTGCGGACCCGCACTTCAATAAACGTAGGGCCCTCCTGCTTTGCTTCTACCCATGCCCTTAACGCATCTCTGGTGCTTGCGGAATATACCCCCTTATAACCGCAAGCCCTCGCTATGGCAAGCAGGTCAATCTGCAGGGCCACGGTCGGCTGTCCGCCTACCGAATCATGGGCGCCGTTGTTGAGGAGGATATGCCGAAAGTTGGGGACTTGTTTCTGGGTCCCGATAATCGCCAAGGCCCCCAAGTGCATGAGGGCAGCGCCGTCTCCATCGAGACAGGTAACCAGGCGCTTCGGCTGGTGCAGGGCCACTGCCAGGGCTATCTGAGAAGCGTGTCCCATAGAACCTAGGGTAAGAAAATCCCGTTCATGCCCCATTCGGCAGCGATCCCGCAATTCGTACAGTTCCCGGGAAGTCATGCCCGTGGTGGAGAAGAACAGGGTTTCCGGATCTGAGGAACGGAGGATTTCCTCAATCGCTTCTTCCCGGCTCATTCCCCCTGGGGAAGCCTCGGTCTTGTGCAAAGTATAAGAAGCAAAGGTATCTTTTCGGACTATCAAGGCATAGGGGGCCTTGGTTTGTGCCAACTCGTGATATATAGATGCAAGCTGCCGGCTTACTGCTGCTTTAGTATCCCCCAGTATCACCGCGGGGATGCCCATAGCTTCAAGCAGCGCACCGGTAACTTTGCCTTGTTTGAAATGCTGGGGTTCATCGGTAGTCCCCGGCTCTCCACGCCAACCGATAAGCAGAAGGAGGGGTATGTGATACACCTCCGGATCCGCCAGGGAGAGCAGGGGATTCACCGCATTCCCTATACCGGAATTCTGCATATACACGAGGGGGATCTTCCCCGTGGCCAGGTGATACCCACAGGCCAGGGCTACGGCTGCCCCTTCATTCGCCGGGATAATATGCCTGTGCCCTTCGGTATGATCGGTAATATAGGCACAGAAACTTTTGAGCAATGAATCCGGTACACCGGTGAAGAAATCTGTACCGTATTGTACCAGGGTATCATAGAAAAAAGCCGGTTCAATCATAATACCTCTCCAGGTGGTTCTTAAGTTAAGCGCTTATTTTCCGCCAGGAATCAATTCAAGGATTGCTTTTATCGGCATACAAAGGGCATCCGCCTCAAGCGCCCGTTCATGGGTAAGAATGGTCTTGGCAACCTGTACCATGGCTGGGTAGGAGGCCCGCAGCATGTGGTTCGCATAAATGATGATCGTCCCACCCCAGGAGGCAAGCTCTTTTTCAGTAAACTGATGGTAGGTGGTGGGTACCAGTACCAGGGGAACGTGGGCGTATTCGGCACGGAAACCTGCACAGAATGCCTTAATATCCTCTCCGGAGGTTTCCTTGCTGTGAATCATAATGCCGTCGGCGCCGGCTCTTACATAGGCCTTGGCCCGCTCAAAGGCATCATCCAAAGAACGTCCTGCAATCAGGCTTTCAAGCCGGGCAAGGATCATAAAATCCTTGGTAACCTGGGCCCGCTTTCCTGCACTGATCTTGTCGCAGAAATCAGGAATACTACTCAGCTCCTGAACCACTTCGGTTCCAAAGAGGGAATTCTTTTTAAGCCCTACCTTATCTTCTATAATCACCGCGGATATACCGTTCCGCTCCAAGGTCCGTACGGTAAATACAAAATGCTCAGGCTTACCTCCGGTATCGCCGTCGAAAATAATCGGCTTGGTGGTACATTCAAGAATATCGTTGAGGCTTTGCAGTCGCGCCGTAAGGTCTACTGCCTCAATATCAGGCTTGCCTTTACTGGTAGAATCCGTAAGACTTGAGGACCACATGCCGTCAAAACTACGCATCCCTCCATCTTTTTCTATTTCAAGATGTTCGATGATAAGCCCTGAAAGCGCGGAATGGGCTTCCATAATACGCACCACCGGTTTGTTGTCCATAAGCCGTTTTAACATTCTTAAGCGCACATCCGGAGTTGTACCAAGTTCAGTCATGGCGCTCTGTAAGGCGGAAGTATTGACCCCCGGGGTATAGGGAATTTCTACTACTGCGCCGCCCAGCTCTTGCATTGCCACAAATACCGCATCCCTTTCTTGTTTAAGCGGGCCCGACTTCCAATCGTCCCCGTGAATGATTATATCCGGTTTATACTTACGCAGATTCGGGATATAACTCCAGTCTTCCTGAGGTACTACCTGAGAAACACCTTTAATATGTTCGATCACCTTTTTCCGCTGTTCATAGGTAAGGAAGGGCAGTCTTTTATGTGCGGCTATTGCGGAATCAGTGAGAAGTCCAACCAGCAGTTCTCCGCGCCTTGCTCCTTCGTTGATTATATTAATGATACCCGGATGAATAATATCACCCCGCATTCCAAGATAAATCTTACTCATACCGGCCTCTTTTCAGGAAAACAACGATCGGGAATACCGGGAAGTTTCTCATACCCGTGGTCTGCATCTAATTGCGCTCCTCTTATATATAGTTTTAAAACCCTATAAGCGATTCTGATTCTCTTTATTGGTTATTATGTTTGAGATAATCATAAATATTATTATATTCGGAAAAGCCAGATTTTTAAGAAAATGATGTTCCTAATTTCTTATAATA
>JAITRH010000232.1 GCA_031288495.1 Treponema sp.
ACTTCCCCCTTTAATGCTTACCGCCGCATACCCCCGGATTTCTACCGATACCGTCTTGGCTCCATAGGAAAGGCTCTTCTTGCCATTCAGCGTCTCGCTTGTGTCCAACTGAATGACATAAGAACCGTAGCTTCCCCCCTTATTGGTGCTCAGCCAGTCCAGGGTACTCCCCAGATTGCTCACCGATGCACCCGGAACCGGCGCCAGATTTCCCGAGCTGTCCTTATAGTAGAACTTGAAATTCGTCCCCTGCACCCCGGTGTCCTCATCAGGCACCGCTAAGGATGCGGCCAACAGCGCTTTGAATCGCTTCATCTTGTCCCCCTTGAAAAAATAGAAAAATATAAAAACCCCGCCCCGGTAAAGCGTCCCTGCCGGCACACAAAATAACCCCTGAAAAGAAAAAGAAAGAGATAAAGAAGAAACCATGGATGAGAAGTCATGCAGAAGTCCTCCGGTCTGTCGTCGAAACCTGAAAAACTTTAGAAACGCTCCGGCGTTATACCGAGTAAAATATCCTGGCTTATGGGTCCGAGCGGTCTTGCCGTCGATAAAACCGACGTCACCTTTGCTCCCTGGGCCGCCGGCCTTCCCGGCTTTACCAAGCCAGTGGCCTCCGGGGGCAACCCAAGTTCGTCCCGGGGACGAATTCCCAATCACAGTTACGGACTAGCGGAGGAATCCCACCTCCCTTCCTTCAATCGGTACTAGTGAATAGTGTAACCCCCCTTGGAGAACATGGTCAAGGGTAATTTGAAAACTTTCTGATCTTTTTCTTGCAGGAAGGGTGATTCGTCATCGTGGGTTTTTATGCCATACCATGACGCCAAAACCTGCAAGCCCGCAGGCTGCGAGGCAGGGGTTTCGTACCTCTCCCTCGGGAGCGTAAAGCCGCCCGGAGACCCCATTGAACAAGCTCCTCAAAAATAGGATACTTATAAAAAATATAAAAGCATATCAGGGAGGAGAGTTGGAGGACACCATGAAAGCGCTTATTCTCGGTATTATCATCCTCTTTGGAGTGATATTTTCGGTTTTACCTACCGGCTTGGGCTGGGGGACAGAGGTATTGATCTTTCTCAAAGGGGCTTTGCCGGTGATTGCCGCCTTTATCGGGCTTATTTCCGTTTTCATTGGTGTTGCGGATATCAAAGACCTGCATGAAGCCAGGAAAGAAGAGGGCCCGCAGCAGGTAGAAAAAACCGAATAAAAAAGCCTTCTCTCAAGGAACCCCGGTTTTTTGGGCAGGGCCTCCACCGGGCTGTTTATGGTGAGGAGAAGGGAATACTCAATACCTGTTGATTAAGGACAATGGCTATCCGCCCTTCCCGCAGGAGTTTACGGTTATCCTCCAGAGAGACCACCTGGAGGGCGTCCTCATGGGCTATGATGGGATCCGTGCAGTGGATGCCGAACACTCCCTGGGCGATGATCCGCAGGGGATTAGTACCGACCAAGCGGACGAGGTCATCCTCAAGCCCCGAAGGGGTAGGCCGAAATATCTGGTTGGCGGACACATACCGGACAATACTCTGCACCTGTTGGGGATCTACCATGCTCTGTTCGTATATGAGGTTCATATCCGTATCCCAAATCTTTGGAAAAAGACAGGGACGGGTGAGGGCGGTAAGCTGCCGTCCATGGACGGGTAATTCCTCATCCGCGATAATCAGGATCCCCGTATAGGGGATGGTAGGAACCGGAATGAGGAGCCGCATACTATCAATGGGCTGATTATGACGGGTGAGTTCCCTGCTCAGTTTGTGTAGACTCAGGGTGTACCGGGCGGACATAAAGGTCAGGTCAAAGGTTAAGGCCGGGGGAATTTTCTGGGCAGCCGAACTGATACTATCGGTGTTTTTAAGGGAAAATTCTCCCCGGTTAAACAAGTCCCCCAGGGTATGAGCGGAATCAACCACTATGGACAGCAGGTAGGGCCTTACCAGAGAAGGGTATTCCCCATGGATAATTTCCTCTCCCTGGATTCTCCCGGTAGGCAGGCGGAGCCCTGCAGAAGCAAGATCCAGCATTACGGTGGCGTTAATCTCCATCCGTTCCCACTCAATCGACCCGCTAATGGCAACCCTGGTTTCTCCAAAGACCAAGCCCGCCAAGCCAAGGAGCAAACAGGAGAATATACGTGGTTTCATACTTACCTTATCGGAGTCTTGAGGTGTTTTCCTTCATGGAGAATATCATGTAATCCCATGCCATTAGCATTTGCCAGGACCTCAGGGGCGATATTGTAAGACCGGGCTATGGACCAGAGGGTTTCTCCTGGTTTTACCAGATGAACACCCTCAAATTGGTTCTCCCCCGTCGGGGTGCGCGGGCCGGTGTTCGGCGGTTCCTGGAGGTCCTTAAAGGCGGGGATCAAGAGACGGGAACCAATTTTGAGATACTTGGCCTGGGTGCCAGGATTGGAATTGAGGATATGATCCACGGATATACCGTACTGCAGGGCCAGGGCAGATAGGGTATCTCCAGATTTAACGGTATGAAAGTAATATTTAATGAGGGCCAGATCATGCCGGGCTAATACCTCGGAGATCACCGCCGCATCCGCAGCCCGTACCTTGAGCTGGTAATCCGGATCAGGGGGGGTAACGTTAAACAAGAGCTCCCGGTTGGCCCTTTTGAGATCATTCTGGTCAAGGCCGGCTGCCACAGCCAATAATCCCAGATCTACGGTTCGGCCTACGGGGACCCGGGTCCATTCAGGATCCTCGGGCCATACCGGGTCAACCCCGAAACGGCGGGGATTGGACATAATATAGGAAATAGCCAGCAGTTTGGGCACGAAATGGATGGTCTCTAGGGCCAGTTCTTTTTTTGCCGAGAGGACCCAATAGTCCTTAATACCGGTTTTCTGCATGATCCGGGTTAAGCCCCCAAGCCCGCTATTATACGCGGCTAAAGCCAGGGCCCAATCCCCAAGCTGCCGGTAGTTTTCCTCGAGTTTCCTGAGTGCGCCTATAGTAGACTTCCAGAAATCCATCCGCTCATCCACCCACTCGGTTATCTTCATATCATACGGGGCGATGCTGTTCTTCATAAACTGCCATAGCCCGGTGGCACCGGATTTACTTACCGCCGAGGAAATATACGCGGATTCAATCACCGGCAGGTAGAGCAATTCGGGGGGCAGGTTCCGGATTTCGATCTCCCGCCGGATAAACGCGAGATACGGCCCGCCCCGGCGCATGATGGCATTGAGCCATGCAAGCCCTTGGGCACGGGAATACCGGCCGATGTACTGCTGGGTCAAGGGCTCCATAAGGCCCGGGATGACCCCCTGCCATACCGGCGGAATCTCCGGTTCTACCGGATCCGATTCAGGAGCAGAGGCGCGCCGCATCGGACGGAATGCCTGGGCGAGGTCTCCCGTCTCAGTAAGCAGGGCTTCTTGAGGGGCTGCAGGGGGCATTTCACGAACCACAGGAATCGTTTCCCCCAGGGTTCCCCCTTCTTCAAGGGTTTCCAGAAGCTTTGCCTCAGGAATTTCCAGGAGCAACTGTGCGGGAAGTTCCGGAATCGGCAAGATGACGTCAAAATCCGGGTCATCCCGCACCGATTCGGCTTGTAAGAAGCCGGAAGACAGCACGGTACCAAGTACCAGGGCCAGGGAGATCCCCTTTTTGCTAAAAAACCGGCTTCCCCGCCGCCATGAGGGTACTAAAAACCGCACTATCATTCCATAGGTCATTAGAATTTTTCTCCATAATAAACTCCGGCCCACTCCCAGCGGCCATGGATATCTGGATTCAAAGGAAAATAGATCTTTCTGAAATAAAAATACCAGGTAGAAATAAATTGATCCCAGCCGGAGGTGCGTAAATAGGCTTCGGTAGCATTGGAACTCGTATCCAGCACATCGGCGTAGCGGATCTGATTGCCCCGCATGAAGTCGGCCAGGTTGAATTCCGCCATCCCTGAATCGTCCATGTCCTCTTGTGCCCAGGATCGGGCAAAAAAATTAACTTTAGCCTGGTATTGCCGGAGCCGGACACTGCTTCCATCGGCTAAGGCGCTCTTCACCGCATTGACCAGGCTTTGGAGATTCTCAAAGGTCCAATCCTTGGGAGACTGGTTAAAATCCACCAGTTGTTTGGCGTAATGATCCGCATTGGGAAACCCGGGGATGACGGTACCCCTATAGGGAAGGTAGCGGGTATAGGATTGAATGGCCCTATTCCAGTCTCCGATTTGTTCATAGGCCTGGCCCAGCATGAAGTAGGCCGTTCCCAGATCCAGGGAATCCGAGAAGCGGGTAATTAACTCCTCGTAATACTTGACCTCTTGTTCCGGGTTATCCACCAGGGTAATCAACTGATTAAGGCAGGCTAAGTGAATAGATTGTCCCTCTACGAGCAAATCCGGGTAATTCTTGATAATCACATCGAAATAGAGCGCCCCCACAGGATATGCCTCCTGCTGGATATACCCATAGGCCGCCATGAGCAGGTAATAGGCGTTGTAGGGATCCTGGGGATTCCGGTTCGTCCGGGAAGTGAGGAAATTGATGAGTTTACCGTATTCCTGTAAGCGGATATACCGGTTGGCAATCTCCCGAACCACCGCGAATTCCCTTTCATGATAAACCGCGGTACCCTGAGGCGCTCCTGTTTCCTGTTCTTCCGTATCCGCTTCCCGGTTTTCGGTTTCCTTCGCTAAAAGCAGGAAAAGCTGGCGCAGGGTTTCCCGATCTTCCTGAGAACCACTGAGATAATAGGGATCGAGGGGTGGTCCCGGATCCGGGGCGCAACCGAGGAGCCCCTGGGTTACAATCAAGATAAGCAAGCCCCTTATACAGGATGACCCTAAACGACAACAGACTATAATGCTCCTCCTATTCATCCTTGATTATGATACAGAGTTACCTTATTACTACCAGGGTTTCTTTTCAATTATCGAACTCTCATACGGAAAAGTAAAACCCTCCCTGGTTTTTATCCGGGATAAAGGGAACCGGCAAAAAGAAAATGCAGGGAGGCCGTCCCCCTGCACCCTCGAATCCGCAGATCCTGCTTGTTACAGGCCCAGCAGGTACTGGTTCAAGCTATTTTCCAAGCGTTCCTGTTTGCCGCTGGTGATCCCCGCAGTCCCGTAGGCCGAACCGAGGCGGGCCAATTCTTCAAAACTCAGTTTCCCCTGAGCGAACCGCGCTCCCTCCCCGGTATCAAAGGAGGCATAGCGGTTTTTCACAAAGGTTTCCAGTTTTCCATCGTCGATGATCCGCTGGGCCACTTCAAGGCCCACCGCAAAACTGTCCATGCCCCCGATGTGGGCCTCGAAGAGGTCCGCCGGGTCCACGGAATTCCGCCGGATCTTGGCGTCAAAATTAAGGCCCCCCGAGGTAAAGCCCCCCGCCTTGAGGATGGCGTGCATAGCCAGGGCAGTCTCATAGTAGCTTGAGGGAAACTGGTCCGTGTCCCAGCCGTTCCGGGGTTCCCCCCGGTTGGCGTCTACGGAACCGAAGATGCCCAGGCTCGCAGCGGTTTCAAGCTCGTGGACAAAATCATGGCCCGCAAGTTCCGCGTGGTTGGCTTCGATGTTAACCCGGAAGTCCCGGTCGAGGCCGTTGGCCCGGAGGAAACCTGCCACGGTTTCCACATCATAATCGTACTGGTGTTTGGTGGGCTCCATGGGTTTAGGCTCAATGTAGAACGCTCCGGTAAAACCCTGTTTCCGGGCATAGTCCCGGGCCATGAGGAGAAACCGCGCCAGGTGATCCTTCTCTCGCTTTAAATCGGTGTTGAGGAGGCTCATATACCCTTCCCGGCCTCCCCAGAAGGTGTACCCCAGTCCCCCAAGCTCGATAGTGGCATCAATGGCAGCCTTAACCTGGGCGGCGGCAAGGCTCACCACGGCAAAATCCGGGTTAGTGGCAGCGCCGTTCATAAACCGGGGATGACTAAAGAGGTTAGCCGTACCCCAGAGGAGCTTGACCCCCGTAGCCTGCTGCCGTTCCTTGGCCTTAGCCGTCAGGGTACGGAGCTGTGCTTCGCTTTCCCCAGGGCTTGCCCCTTCCGGAGCCATATCCCGATCATGGAAGGCGTAGAATTCTACCCCCAGCTTGGTAAAGAACTCAAAGGCCGCATCCATCTTGTGTTCCGCTGCCTCCATAGGGGTCTTGGCATCGGCGATCCAGGGATGGGGATGGGTCGGGGCCCCAAAGGGATCCGCCCCATCCGCGCAGAAACTGTGCCAGTAGGCAACGGCAAAGCGGAGATGATCCTTCATCTTTTTTTTGCCCACCACTTTCTCAGGATCGTAGTACTTAAAGGCCAAAGGATTATCGCTTTTAGGCCCTTCGTAGATAATCCTGCCAATACCGGGGAAGTACTCTTTGTTCCCCACAAAATAATCCGCCATAAAACCTCCAAAAAATTACCGGATACCAGGTACCCTTCAAATAAGGAACCTGCTTAAACCGTATGCTCCACCTGCTTATGTGTACAGGGGACTCAAAGCCCCAAGATACCGGGAATATACCTCATAGGCCCGATTGTAGGCTGCCACTGAGGCCGCATCGGGGCGTACCGTAGCCCCCCCTTCTAAGATGACGTGTTCTTCCACCAACGATGGGATTGAACCATTCCGGCCTGGGGCGTTTTCTCGTTGCTCCCAGGTCCAGAGGGCCTGGATAGCCCCGCCCATAGCCGCAGCTTCATCCCCCGCAGGAACCCGTACCGGAAGGTTCATCACATTGGCCGCGATGCTTTGCCAGAGCGGACTTTTGGCCCCTCCGCCGATGAGGCGGATTTCTTTTGCCTTGAATCCCAAACGGCTAAACCCCTCAAGGCCGATCCGCATCCCAAAAATCGCGGATTCAAGACTCGCCCGGGCGATATTCTCCCGGTTAAAGTTGGCCGCGGTGATCCCGTTGACGCTGGCCCGGCCATTGGGGAGATTCGGGGTCCGTTCTCCGTTAAAGAAGGGTAATACCACAAGTCCCCCGGCGCCGATAGCCGCCCTGGCTGCCTGGGCGTCAAAACTTTTCACATCCAAGCCGAAGAGGCCGCGGAATTCTTCACTGGCCACCGTACAGTTCATGGTACAGAGCAGGGGCAGCCAACCGCCGGTGGAAGCACAGAAGGCCGCGAGGTTTCCCGTAGGATCGATCATCGGGACTTGGGAAAACCCGAAAAGGGTCCCGGAGGTCCCAAGGCTCATGGTGAGGAACCCGTCGGTAACTGCCCCGGTCCCGATGGCGCCCATCATGTTATCCCCCCCTCCTGCGGCAACGACGGCTCCCTGGGGAAGGCCAAAGGTCCGGGAAGCTGCTTCCGAAACGGTCCCCGCCGCTTCCCCCGGTTCAAGCAGCTGGGGAAGATAGCCCTGGATGGCCGGATCAATGAGATCGCAGACCCGGGAAGACCACCGGCGGGTACGGACATTAAAGAGAGCCGTACCTGAAGCATCCCCGTATTCCGCGGTGTATGCGCCGGTAAGGAGGAAATTGATATAATCATGGGGGAGCAGGATATGCCGCAGCCGGGCAAACAGGTCCGGTTTATGGTTTTTAAGCCACCGCACCTTGGGCGCGGTATATCCAGGCCGCATGGGAAGCCCGGTCTCCGCGATGAGGGCCGCTTCCCCTCCCGCCAGGGCGGTGAGCTCGTCACATTCAGGGGCGGTGGAGGTGTCGCACCAAAGCTTGACCCGGTACAGGGGTTTTCCCTCCTCGTCCAAGGGCACGAAACTATGCTGATGCCCGGAAACCCCCACGGCCGCAATACGGGCGTTGAGACCGGGGTTATTTTTTTCTATCTCGGAGAAACAGGTTTTCAGGGCTGCCGGATACCAGGCCGCCTCTTGTTCCCGAGTGCCGTCATTCTCTGCAATCATAGCCACCGGCGCCTGTGCCCGAGCCAGGACCGATTTTTTTTCATAATCGTATATCAGTACCTTGCAGCTCTGGGTTCCAAGGTCTATACCGCACACCGTTCTCATAAGGTCCTCCTTAACTTGTACCTAATTCAGCCGGAGAGAAGCTTCGATGGGGCTGCCCCATAGCCCCAACCCGCAGGGCGTGCCGGTTTTCCTGTTTGGAACGCCCCTTGCGGGGTGTCTGCACCGCCCGCTTATCGAGCTCTGCACTCCGGCAATGCGCCTCTAAACCAGATTACCCCTGCCCGGAGACTTCCACCCGTATCTGCATAGGTACCCCTGATTTTTTATACTATCACAAAGGAAGGGCCGTATCTATATACAACGTGGGATAGCGCTCCCTCCAAGGCATCAAGATGGGGTTTCACCGGTACGGGTGAAGGCGGTTGAACCGCCCGGTGCGGGATGGCTGCACCGCTCGGTGAAAGGTGCTTTCACCGCCCGGGTGAAGGTGTTTCACCAGTACGGGTGAAGGGTGGCTGTACCGCCCGCTTATCGAGCTCGGCACTCCGGCAATGCGCCTCCGAACCGGAGTACCCCTGCCCGGAGACTTCCACCCGTATCTGCATAGGTACCCCTGATTTTTGATACCGCCCCAAAGGAAGGGCCGTATCTATACACAACTTGCGATGGCTCCCTCCAAGGCATCAAGATGGGGTTTGATGAGCGCAATGGGGTCGGTTTTCTTCCTGAGGACCCCCAATCGCGGAGGAATTGCTATGGTTTGACCGGTGGCTTTTGAAACCGATTCCGCTTCCCGGGCAGGGTGGCCGGTGGCAAGGACGACCACATGAGCGTCTCCGCCGGATAAGTCATGGGAAGCCATAATCCGATCCGCGGCGGCAAAGGCCACCGCTCCATGGGGATCCAGGCATATGCCGTATTGTTTCCAGACTTTATCCATGATCCCCAGGGTTGTCCGGTCATCAATAGCCGCAGGAAATACCATGTTCCGCATCACCGCAGGAGCTTCCTCATAAAACGAGAGGAGCCGCTCGTAATTTGAAGGAACACTCACATCCAAGGCAGGAGAAACCGTGGAGATCGGGTGCCGGGGTTTAAAGGCTTCTCCTTCGAGAAACCCTCCGAAAGCATTATTCGCGTTCATCGCGGCGATGAAACCCCGTACCGGCATACCGAACTTCCACGCATAGAGGCCGGCTATCAGATTACCGAAATTGCCGCAAGGCACACTGAAGAGCAAATCCCCTTTTAACTGTTTCTTGAGCTTGATGAAGGCATAGAGGTAATAAAAAGCCTGGGGCAGGAGCCGTCCCGGATTGAGGGCATTGGCGGTGGAAATACCGTACCGTTCTGCAAAGGGCTTGTCCTTGATGGCTTCGATTACCAGGCGCTGGCAATCATCAAAGGTACCCCGGACCTGAATGGGAATGATATTACCCCCTTGGGGGACAAAAGTACCGGGGTCAAGGCCCCGAATCGGGCCTGAAGGGTAGAGCAGGCACGACAGGATGTTCTGCCGCTGGTAGAACGCATGGGCTATACTGACTCCCGTATCCCCCCTGGTGGCGGAGAGGACCATGCCCTGGCTGTTGTTTTTCAGCAGTTCCTCCATGACGGCGGCGAGAAAGGCGATGCCGAAGTCCTTAAAGACCCCGGTGGGGCCGTTATAGAGGTTCAAAAGGGAGAACCGTTCATCCAACTGCTGGATTTCCGGTTCAAAGGCAAAGGCGCTCTGGGCAACCCGAGACGCGGAGAAGGGGTTAAGCTCCCCCTGAAGCAGGGGGGGGGCGACGGTGGCTACTAATTCGGGATACGCCGTATCAGTATCCATATAGAGAAAAAACTGCCGCAAGTCCATTACCGAAGCCGGGACATACAGTCCCCCTTCCTGGGGCAGGCAACGGAGGATCGCATCCTTAAAAGACACCACGACTTTATTCGATTGGGTAGATTTGAACTGCATGCATTATCCTTAGCATATATGGTTTGCTAGGGCTTTGCCGGCCTTCAGTATGCTGCTGCTATGGTTATCCCGGTCTTTAAACGATGTCGATACAACACACCCTGCTTACGAACATACCTCGCAGGCCAACAGGTTCCTAGAGAACGTTCACACGGTAACGTTCACTGGTTAAAGTGTACTCATAGAATTAGGAATCTGCAAGTGTACCCAAAGCCGCGTTATTTATAAAACCTAAGCTCGATGGACAGGGAGTTTTCATTCTTCAATCCTCTTAATCTGTGCACAGCAGGGGGCTTTTTCTCTTGGTCGAACAAGGGGCCTAAGGTCCTGCGGACCTTAGGCCCGACGGGAACGGCGCTCCGGCTCAGGGCGCTTTCCCAAACTGCTTATGTGGAACCTGTTTCCCTGTTTTACGGGGAAGTAAAACAGGACCTGTCGCCGCCCTGCACCCGGGCCGGGGCTTGAGGTTCGCGGTGCTTGGATAGTTTTGACAGGGTTCTGATTCGGTCATATACTGAAATAAGGGGTCTTTTCAGCCGGTGTATGGATTGAGAGGGCCTTGTGGTAGTTGGTTTTACGGGTAGTCATAACCAAGAGCCTGTAAAAGGGGATAAAAATCAAAAGGAATAGGCTGAAATGGCAATTATTACTATCTCCCGGGAATTAGCAGCCCTGGGCGACGAGACGGCCCATGAATTGGCACAATGTTTAGATTATCGTTTCGTGGATAAAGGAACCTTGGAAACCCGGATTAAATCCTTTGGGATTGGGGATCGGAAATTGCGGAAATACGATGAACGGAAGCCTTCATTCTGGGCCTCCCTTTCCCAGGATCGGGATGATTATCTCCATTATCTTAAAACCGCAATTCTAACCGAAGCCGGCGAGGGAAATGCGGTCATTATCGGCCGGGGGGCTAACGTGATTTTTAAAAATATCCCGGGGGTCCTGTCGGTTTTCCTCACCGCTCCCTTGGAGATTCGCCTTCAGCGGGTGAAGAGCTATTTCCATTGTGATGATAAACGGGCCCGTCAAATCATTGAACGAAGCGATAAGGATCGGGAGGGATTTCACCATTATTTTTTTGAGATGGAGTGGCATTATTCGGGAAATTACCATCTCAGCCTGAATACCGGACATCTGCACCCTTCCATGTGTGCGGAGATCATCAAGTATCTGCGGGATAAACTCATCACCAAAGAGGCGGAGTCCCAGCACGTCCTCCGGTTGCAGGAACTGACCCTCGGTCAGCAGGTGAAACATCACATCCTCTATGAAAAGGAAATTCCCATTCATTTCTTGGAAACCACCGTTTCCCAGGAGCTTATCAGTCTCTATGGAGTGGCCAATTCCCAGGCCATGATAGAGGCCGCGGTTTCTGCAGCTCAAGAGTTGGTCCCCCTCATGACCGTACAGTCCGAAATGCAGGTTGTTCAGGAATATAAAGTGATACCCTGAAAGTCCTTTCGTGTACCGAAAAGCTAAGGGGATATCAATCTTCTGCATACTAAGGAATTATACAGGGCGGTTCATCTCCTAGGGGAGTCGAACCCCTGTTGTCGGGATGAAAACCCGATGTCCTGACCACTAGACGAAGGAGACTTTTTTATAAGTAACCATAACATACCGCAATTACAGGGTAATGTCAAGGGGAAAAACAGGGCAGGGTATTAATTGCTCATTCCTTGTCATAGTAAGAAATGGAGGATAGGAGTCTAAAAAGTCCTTAGCGACTGGAGCTGAGGGGAATCCGGGTAAAACACCTAAAAGTGCAGGTGTACCGGGCCGTTCAGGCTGTAGCTTCTCTTCCATGGGTATGAGCCCGGGGAAAGCCGGGATCCTGCCGAAAGTTACGTTATTTAACCTCTGCCCTTTAAGGGTCATGGGTAAAGTTAAAGTAAGGCTATGAGGGGGGGATCAAGTCCTTCCTCGTGGAATTGGTTTGGATGTATAACGGTGCATTGAGTTTACCCTCTTAGGCTTATGGGTAAACACGCTGAGATTCTCAAAACCAGGATCCGCTAGCGGGAGAACAAATCCGCAAAAAATTTGTGAAAAAACGTCAAAAACATGTAACACATACTTGAAAAGTATGTTAAAATAATGGATAGATTTATGATATTCCCAGGTGAATTTCCAGTAGGAATTTATAAGGAAGGGAATACATGTTGAAGGAGTAATTTTATGAAACGATTTGTCTTTTTCTTAGTGGTAATGGGTATAGGGGTATCATTATTCGCTCAAATCCAATTACCGGAACATCGTTTTGCGTCAGGGGACTGGAGCATTAAGGATGACCGGGCCTACCAGAATGACGTAAATGCCCGGCTTGCTAAAGTTAATATTAAAGTCTCCCAAAGTGGATCCATGCTGTATGGGTTCAATGTCCGGTATGAATCAGGTGCCGAAGATGGGCATGGAGGGTTTGGGTTGCACATCTTTGCCGATAGGGTATACAACGGCCCTTCCTGGGGCAGCGGCAATTCCTATCTATTATGGCTCAATTATGACGAAAAGCCCCTAAGTGATTCTATTCCCAAAGGGTTAAGTGGTCAGATTTACCGTAGTTATACCAATTCTCGGATGGAACTGGTGCAAAGTATTGATCTAAACCAGTTTGCGGACCTCTTGACCACCGATAATCTTGTAGAGCCTGTACCCTTTAAAATCTGGGTAAACGGTGATACCGGAGAGGTCCGGGTGTATGATCCCACAGACCCCTATCTTGCTACGTATTACTATTTTAATATAGACAAGAAAGATGTCCCTCTGAAGGGAGATTGGGTGGCTTTACGGACCAATGGTATTAAATTGTCCTTTGCTCCTGAGCAGCAATAAAAGTAAAATAGACCTCCTTTTTTGGATCCTCTCTAAAAACAACCGTAAATCCTAAAGAGAGCGGTTTTTTAGAGGGGATTACCTTCTTGAGAAGGTATGTGTAACTTGCTCAAGAAGAAGTGACTATCCCCTGAAAGAGTAGAGGTTTGTTCGGATAGGGGAAGTAGAGTATATTTTTGTATAATTATCCAGTAAAAAACCAGCGTTGAAACTATAAAAACCTGAGATCTCACTTTTGAAAGCCCTGACTCTGGATACGAGAATTGAGATTATCATTGCCCCTAATTGCATCTTAGCCTTAATCAGCTTTTAATGACCCTACGGGATTTACACCAGGGACTAAAGGTCGGTTTGGCCTTTATCGGGTATTATAAGCATATCCGTATAATCACACCGCTATGTTAAGGGGGTTCCGTGGTGGTTATACCGGCGGTTTCATCCTGGATTTTCTTGTATGGCGTGGATTTCTCTTACAGGCTCTAAAGCCTCTGCCATACCCGGATCATTGAAGCCGGGGATCATTCATGTAATCGTATGGTTCTTCATCTGACTATTGTTCCTTATTGACCATTCGGGCTAAATATATTTCCCTGACTTCTATTTTAGGGTAAACTTGCTATATTAGAGCCTTCCATACTATGGAATGGCTACCAGATGTAATTACCTCATCAAGGATATAGACTATATCTGGAACATTTTCATACGGAAATGGCTAAAAGGGTAAAGTCCCCTTATTTTCTCAGGGCTGCGATACCCGCCTTTGCGACATTTTGACGGCGGTCCTGCTGCTAGGATACAATTCTTTCCAGTAGGAGTATCAATAATCAACTTCGCAAATTGTTTGATCGCCTCTTCTCTATAACGCCATTGTGTTTCGCCGGGATGTGCTATTGCCATTTTATAGTTACCTACCCATTGATTAGCCGGACACCGCTGATAAGCTCCTTTGCCGTACTCCACGTGATAATAGATTAGATCTTTTGCAGTGAGATATTAAAATTCGTGAAATAACGGGTCTATTCGCGCCATATACGTTTTCTATACATGCAAGCGCTTATATACGTTTTTTAAAGGGGTAATAATATCATGAATGTCGCATTCTAAAGAAGAATCAGAATACTTACCATCTTCAATGGCTAAAAAGGTTGAAAATGATAAACCAGAAGCAAAAAACATTTCTGTTTTTGAGATTCCCCTATTAACTAAAG
>JAITRH010000006.1 GCA_031288495.1 Treponema sp.
GCTGACTAAGGCTGTGTCAGGAGGCTGATTAAGGCCGTATGGAACGATGCTTTGCGTGAATTCCACCGGGTCCTTTTCGCCGGCGCAGGGTTGTTCCAGAGGAAGCCTATGGGGTATGGGGGCTAACCGGGTATGTCAATTTTCGGTAACCATGCCATAAAAGCGCGACGGGTTGACAGAGGATAAGAGAACCAGGTATAGTAATTGCATATAAATAAGAAATCGACAGGAGGTTTTTATGGAAAAAAAGAAAGCAATGAAAAGACTCATGGGACTGCTCATCGGCGGCGTGCTTATGATCTTTATATCCGGGTGTAGTTCCGCGCCCAAGGTTAGCCGGGTTGATGCGGGTACGCAGACCGATTTAAGCGGTTATTGGAATGATACGGATGTGCGGATCGTCTGTGATAGTCTCATTAAAGCCTGCCTTGATTCTCCCCGGGTACTACAGGCCGCTGCCCAGCTCGGCAGACTCCCGCGGGTCTTAGTCGGTACGTTTAAGAATGATAGTGATGAACATATTGATACCTCTATCATTGCAACTACCATGGAAACGGTCATCTTTAACAGCGGGAAAGCGGATTTTGTCGCCGGAGGAGCAACCCGGAGTGAGCTTCGGGCTGAACGGCAGGATCAGCAGGGTAATGCCAGCGAAGATACCGCCGCACCCCTGGGCAATGAAACCGGAGCGGATTTCCTCCTTACGGGGTCAGTTAAAACCATCATTGACGGCGCCGGCAACACCGCCACGAGAACCTATTTTGTGAGCGCAGAAATGACCAACATTGAAACAAACACCCGGTTATGGATGGATCAGAACAGCGAAATCAAGAAGCTCATCAAAAGGCCGAAAGCAAAGCTCTAAGGCGGGGAGTTTTCTGATGGGCCGGTAGTTTTTTATGAAGGGGGTTACCATGCAGTTAAAAGGATCCATAAAAATGAGGGTGGTTTTCCTTTTTTTTATTTCTTTTACCGGGATTTTGCTTTGCCTTTCCTGTGCCACGGGAAACCCCTACCTCAAGATTGACAGCGCGGTAGAGCAGGGGGATCATCAGACCGGTATAGCCCTGCTTGAAAAAGATAAGAAAGGGATTTACCGGGATAAAGATGCCATCCTCTATTACCTGGATAAGGGGATGCTCGCCCATTATGCGGAACAATACGATGATTCCACCCACCTGCTTCAGGAAGGGGAACGGGCCATAGAAGCGGCATTTACGAAAAGCATAACCATGGAAATTGGTTCGTACCTGCTGAATGATAACACCAGGGAATACGACGGAGAGGATTACGAAGATATTTATATCAATGTCTTTAACGCCCTCAACTACTACCATAACCGTAAGGTGGAAGACGCCTTGGTGGAGATTCGTCGGATGAACAATAAACTGCGCTCTTTAGCCTCAAAATACGGAGAGCTCCGGACCAATCTGCAGCAAAAGGCCCTGGCAGAAGGGGGGGCGGTTCCACCGAATCCCGAAGCACCGGCGCAGTTTTCAGACTCCGCCCTCGCTCGTTACCTGGGGATGTTGTTTTACCGGGGGGAGGGTAAGTATGACGATGCCCGGATTGATGGGGAGCAACTCAAAGTGGCCTTTGTCAATGCTCCTTCCGTATATGCCTATCCCCCGCCCCCGTCCCTGGACGAGGAATTGGGGATTCCTCCGGGAAAGGCCCGGCTTAATGTGATTGGGTTCAGCGGCTTGTCCCCCATCAAAACCGAAGAGGTCATGCGGATACCCCTTCCTAATTTCCGGTATCTCAAGATTGCTTTGCCGGTCATGGTAAGCCGCCCCTCCCAGGTGCACAAGATTGAGGTGGTTTTTGATGACGGGCGCCGTTTTGATCTGGCATTACTGGAAGATATGGAGGCAGTGGCCCGGGAAACCTTCAAGGAAAAGGTCAACCTGATATACCTCAAGTCGGTGATCCGGGCTACTATCAAAGGGGTCGCTTCATCTGCTCTGGACGTGGCTGCGGAGGAGACCGACGGTACTACGAGCGTACTGTTGAGTATCCTCAGCTTAGGGACCCAAGTTTTTGCAGAGGCCAGTGAACAGGCGGATCTGCGGCTCTCCCGGTATTTCCCGGCCAAAGCCTATGTGGGAGGTATTACGCTGGATCCGGGCACCTATTCCTTTACCATTCATTACTATGGGGCAACGGGCGGACGGATCGCTTCTTTTGATAATACCATAACGGTCCGGGAGGACCAGCTTAATTTAGTGGAGGTTGTATGTTTAAAATAAGATACATCGCGGTATTGTGGGTAGTATCTCTTCTCGGTTGTGCCACCAGTCCTCCGCCCTCCCGGGAGGATGATGCGGTTGCTGCGGCTCAGGCTGCGGTTGCTGCCATGGAGGGCGGAAACCGGGCTCCTCCCCAGGGGGGAACATCCGGCCGGGCCGCTTCCCCCGCAAAGGCCGGTAAGGGAAAAGAACCCGCCTGGGTTTCCACTCCAGATGCGGTGTATGACAAAAATAGCTTTGTTACGGCGGTGGGATATGGGGCTGACCGCAATCAAGCGGAGAAAGATGCCCTGGGAAAGCTGGTGGCGGTTTTCGGTCAATCGGTCCAGGCGGACGTAAAAACGATCACCAGCTATTCAGAAGCAGTTTCCAGCAAGGCGGTTAAGGTCTCCGAGAATACGGAAGTGCAGAACGTCATCAAGACCTTCGCTGAAATGGATGCTCTCATAGGAGCGGAAATCGAAGATGTATGGTTTGATAGTAAAAACACCTATTATGCGGTAGCGGTGTTAGAGAAGGCAAAAGCATCAAAACTCTATACCGATAGGATCCGGTCCAATGAACAGATCATCCATGATTTAATTGCTATGTCTCTTGAGGAGAAGCAGAGTTTGGATGGGTTTTCCCGGTATCAGCTTGCCGCAACCATTGCGGATGTGAACCGGGTATATGCCAATGTTTTAACTATTGTGGGTAGTACTGCAGGTATTGGGCCGGAGGATCTCAAGAAAGGGAATAGTTACCGCTTGGAAGCGATGAACATTACTAAAAGTATTCCTATTGAGGTAAGGGTTAATGCGGACCGTTTCAATCGTATCAAAGATGCCTTTGCCTCAGCCCTTACCAAGCAGGGATTCAGGAGCGGCGGCACTGCCTCCCGGTATGTTCTGCAAGTACGGGTTGATTTTTCCCCGGTGGAGCTGCCCAACCAGCAAAATAAATTTACCCGGTATGCTATCGAAGCACATCTTATTGATACGAGCGATGCCAGCGTGCTCTTACCCTTTAATATCAACGGACGGGAAGGGCATCTTTCCCTTTCGGAAGCGGAAAATCGGGCCATAGGAGCCGCAGAAAAACAGATCAACGACACCTATGGTACGGTCTTATCCAATTACCTAGCAACCTTATTGCCGAATACCAAATAAGCTGAACCCCTGGCGGCGCAGAGCATCGGACCGGTCGCTCAAGCATAAGCTGCGTGTGCCGGTGGAGGGTAAACTTTAGGAGATGCGTCACAGGTGAGGAAAAACAGGCTCAGAACATGTAAGAGCTCATGTTAGGCAGAGGTGATATAAACTCCGGCATTTGCCCCTGATTGGCTTAGGGCGGAACGGTACGTTGTTTGAAGTTACCCGGCGGTTTGCCCACTCCCTCCCTTCCCCAGGTGCCGCCAGTCCTTCCTCCCTTATCTTTATGTCTACCCGCTGGGGTAAGGTCCATAAAGGCGCAGATACTTGATCGTAATCCAAGGGCTCAATGGTGAAAACAACATGGCCGTCCTGTTTATCTCCCATAATCTGCGGGTCATCGCAGAGCTGCGGTACGGTAAAGATGCTGTACCTGGGCGAAATTATCGAAGAAGGGCCATCCGGCGCTCTTTTTATAGAGTCCCTCCATCCTTATACACAGGGTCTAGTGCAATCAATCCCCAGGCTTGACTGCGACAGGAAGGTTGAACTCAACAGTATTCCTGGCAGCCTACTCCCTTGAGCGGATTCCCTCAGGCTGCCGTTTTACCGAATAAGCGCCGCTTGAAAGCATCGAACCGGCGCGCCTGGTCAAATACCGGCGTTACGCAAAGGACAAGCCGGCGGCGGAATAGGGCGCGAAGGCCCAGAATGGCTCCCATCATCATGGAGCTCGATAAAGTTAAGAAACAATACCCCGTCTACGGGCCTTTTGGACGTTTTCTGCTGCTTGTACGTTTCATCAAAGTGCTGAAAGATGGTTCTTTTTAACTGAAGGAAAGGGAAACCTATGGTCTTGTAGGCGAGTCAGGTTCAGGCAAGACCACAACGCACAGGGTTATCTCAGGTCTTACCGGAGCGGACGGGGCCATGTACGCTGCAGGGGAGAAGGGCGGCTTGGGATTTCAAAAAAAGCATGGAAACGGTTCCGGCGGGATATGTAAGGTGGTTTTTCAGGGCCCTTTTTCATCGCTGGGCCCCAGGGAACGGGTGGGCGAAATTCCGGAAGAGTCCCTGATACTTCACCTCAAAGGGCTGACTAAGGCTGTATCAGGGGGCTGACTAAGGCTGTGTCAGGGAGCTGACTAAGGCTGTGTCAGGAGGCTGACTAAGGCTGTGTCAGGGGGCTGACTAAGGCTGTGTCAGGGGGCTGACTAAGGCCGTAGCATAGGCGGCCGCGATACCGGCGGAAAAGGATACCGGAAACGCTCTGCGGCATCCCTATACCCGTTCTCTTTTTCCCCGGCTCTTCGTAGCTGTTGTACCCTGCTTGCCGCGGCCGGCGATGCGGAGCGGGATGA
>JAITRH010000010.1 GCA_031288495.1 Treponema sp.
AGGAAAGGGATACGGTTTTCAAAGACAGCACAGATGCACAAGATCGTTGTTGCCCTGACAATAAATATATGGTTCTTTGGGAGAGTGTGTTTGCTCTAATAATTTTAGGACATTACCGAGGAGGGAGCCGTGGGTAGTGCAGGATGCAGCGGGGATAGTTTTTTCTAACCCCTCATCCCTATCGAAAGGAGATAGACTATGAAAAAGAAGATGACCGTTCTTGCCGCGGCTTTGGCCGCGTTCCTGGCGGGGCGGGGGACGGCCCAGGAAGCCTTCCCCTTGTTGGGCCATTCCGGCGGGGTTAATGCCGCGGCCTTCAGCCCCGACGGCAGGCGTATTGTTTCTGCGTCGGATGATAAGACGGTGAAGCTCTGGGATGCCCAGACCGGCAGGGTGCTCCTCACCCTCTCGGGCCATTCCGATTGGGTTCGTTCTGCGGCCTTCAGCCCCGACGGACGGCGTATTGTTTCCGCTTCGGAGGATGGGATGGTGAAGCTGCGGGATACCTCGGACCAGGGGTCCGCAAGGGGCAGGGAACTCCGTACCCCCTGGGGCCATACCCATTCCCCTTAAAACGAATCGAAGGGGCTAAGAAAATACGCAAAAACCAGTTTTAGCGGGGCGTATTTTGAGTTCTTACCGCCCTGTTAAGGGTTGGGTCTAATCCGGGTATAGAGCAGGGCATTCCCTTTTTTAGCCAATCTTCTTACTATTCCCAGCCTGGTGAGTACGTAAAGGGTTTTGCGAGCCAGGGAAGGGGTGATTCCGGCGATGCTCCCTAAATCCCGGGAGCTGAAGGGTTCGACTTCCAGGGAGGGGAGAAAAACATGATAATCCTCCTTCCCCGAAAGCATAAGGGAACCCTCAACCGCGGTGAGCTCCGTATCAATGATACTGATCCCTTTACGCCGCCAAGAACCCCAGCCGTCCTGGCGGCGGCGTTGTTTTACCGATACCAAGGCAAGCTCTATACGTAATCTAGGCATGAGGGGAATTTCCGGAGCATAGACCAGGGCATGGAAGAGGTCCCAGATGGTGCCTTTCCGTGGGCTTTTCCGGCAATAGGACCGGGTATTTTCCGCATCATAGACTTCGAGGTATTTCTGTATGATAATGGGGTGGACGATCCGGATCGAGCGTAGGGGGGGCATACGCGTAAGCTTATCCTTGAGGGGGCCGAAGCTGCCGGTTTGTACCTCAATGATCTCCCCGGTTTTGGTTATCCCATCCCAGACGTATTTTTCCTTATGCCCGGCGCTGACCTCAAGTATACCTCCTTTCCCGGCATAGCGGATTTTAAGAGCCCGGTGAAGACCGCTTTCTCGTACTGTCCCGATAAGATTAGCATATCCTTTAGGGGGTACCTGCCCGTTTTTATAGGGAAGCATAGAAAAAAGCATACCCAAATCCATAAGAAAATACAAGGAAACCCTTGGGGATACCCCGGGAGGCTCCATTTTTTTAATGAAAGCCTTGACGGAGTCTCTGGGCTGAATGAATATATAGATTGGGGCTGTTTAAAAACGCGAGGTTTTGAAACAGCCGCCTTAGATTTAAGGGAAAAAGCGGGCTTTGAGACCGTTTTTCCCCAAGCCTCCTTCAAAATCAACCGGCTTTTGAAGGGGGCTTGCTTGAAAAGACGTAGGTAATAATTGAGGCTTTTTCAAAAGGCCCTATTTTGAAAGCCCAGCCTGAGCTGTAAAGGAAAAACCATCCTAAAAACCGGTTTTTCCGCAGCTTTTTTCAAAACCACCCTGGGTTTTGGAACAGCCTCAATTAAGCTGAGTTCGATGAGTCGCAACGTATGAAGCACTTGGGTGAGTCTTCCGCAAACCTAAAAGTGCTTCATGTGTTACTACTTGACTTCAGGGAATACAAAGAAAATAGGTAAAAATACTGCGGGCGCAAAGAAACGGTAAGCTTACCAGTCCGTCTGTAAGGAGGACCCATGGAAAACATGCGGGGGCCAGTCAAAGGAATTGAAACTATCTATCGAGCATGGTATTTTATAGACATGTATCTATACTCCATTATGGTACTATTGATGTTCTGGGGAGTTCTGGGGTTTATTTGGTATAACCTATATATAAATGACTGAGTTTAAACAGGAATGGAGTATATGGAAATCCTTCATACTCCGGTTTTGCTGGAAGAGACCTTGCAATTGCTTGCTCCTCGGCAGCCCGGGGACTTGATGATCGATGCCACCCTAGGGGAGGGAGGGCATAGTTATGCGTTTTTATCCCGGTTTCCAGCGTTACGGCTTATGGGTATTGATGCGGATCGGGACATACAGGAAGTAGCCAAGAAGCGGCTTAAGGTCTTTGGGGAGCGGGTCCGGTGGTATACCGGGTGGTCTTATGATTTCTTTGCGGATTCCTCCTATGAAAAGCCGGATACCATCCTCATTGATTTAGGGATAAGCCGGTATCATTACGAGAAAGGGGAACGGGGGTTTAGTTTTCTGCGGGATGAAGTCCTGGATATGCGGATCGACCAAACAAAGGGCCTGACTGCGGCGGAACTCATAGCCGGTCTTTCCGAAAAAGAGTTAGCCGATTTGTTGTATACCTATGGGGAAGAACGGTATGCGCGGCGGATCGCCCGCGGCATTACGGAAGCCAAGGCCAAGGGAAGGATAAGCCGGTCTGGGGCCCTGGCGGACATTGTAGCCCGGGCATTGCCCTTGCGGTGCCGGGGAAATATGCATCCTGCTACGAGGACCTTTCAGGCCCTGCGCATCGCGGTCAATGACGAGCTTACCCGTCTGCCGGAGCTGCTGGAAAGGGCTTTAGGGGTGCTTAAACCGGGCGGACGGATGGGGGTCATTACCTTTCACTCCTTGGAAGATCGGATCGTAAAGCATTTCTTCTGGGAAAAAGGCAAGGATTATACTGGCCTTCAGGAACAACCGATATATGAATATAAGGGGAGGGGGAGCCGTGTTACTGTACTGTATCGAAAGGGTATTACCCCGGGAGCGTTTGAAATACGGAATAACCCGTCTTCTCGAAGCGCCAGGCTTCGGATAGCGGAAAAGGTAGTAGATGAGGATGTACGCCTTCATTATAAGGAGATGCGGTGAAAGGGCAGTTGGTACTTTTATATTTTATTGCTCTTACCATCCCGCTGCTGTTAGGTATTACGGCCTGGCAATCCTCCCGGTATGCTGCCCTGGAACAGCAGGTGGGACAACTGGAAGTGGATCAAGTAGAATGGATAGAAAACAATAAGAGTCTTATTGCAGGGATTGCCGTACTTTCATCCCCCGGGAGAATAGAAAAAATTGCTAAAAATGAATTAGGTTTATCAAAAATACATCCTGAACATGTATTGCAGATTCGGATTAAAGGGAGCAAGAGCCTTGATGGATAATCCTCACAAGGAGACAGCACGGGCAAAGGAAGAAGAGGCCTTACAGGATCGGGGGATGGTGATGCCATGGGCTGATGTATCCAAGGTTCTGGGGGCACAACTCATCTCTTTTCAAGAACCCCGTGGTTCGATCCCTGCAGCCTGTTCATCCGTATGTATTGATTCTCGGCAGGTGGCAGAGGGGGCCCTTTTCGTAGCGCTGATAGGTACCGTACAGGACGGGCATCGGTATGTAGGGGCTGCGTTTGCCGCAGGAGCAATGGCGGCTATGGTGGCCCGATCGCGCTTTGAAGATCCTGCCTTAGATCTGGTGTATCAGGCCCGGGAAGCTCAGGGCTTGCTCGTGGTGGTAGAAGATACCCTGCAAGGCCTCCAGCGCATTGCGGCTTGCTACCTAGCCCGGTTCCCTGCCTTGCTCAGAATCGGCATTACCGGCTCGTCGGGAAAGACCACCACCAAGGAGATTGCCGCGGCGATAATAGGCCGGGAGCGGGCGGTGGTCATGAACCAAGGCAACCTGAACTCGGAGACCGGCCTTCCTCTGTCGGTCTTTAAGGTTCGTCCCCATCATCAGGTGGGGATATTTGAAATGGGTATGAATCGGGTAGGGGAGATAGGGGAACTAGCCCAGGTACTTAAACCTCATATCGCCCTCATTACCAATATCGGATCCGCTCATATGGGTATACTCGGGAGTAAGCAGGCGATTGCTCAAGAAAAGAAGCGGATCTTTTCAGCCTTTTCCGGCAATGAAACGGCCTTAATCCCGGAGGATGAGCCCTATAGGGATTTTCTTGCGGAAGGTATCAAAGGAACGGTTTGTTTCTATGGTTCTCAATCATGCAGAGCATTGACGGATCTCCAAGATCGGGGGCTTGAGGGCATTGACCTGAGGTGGGAAGCCATACCGGTTCACTGCCGGCTTGCAGGAAAGCATACTATACGGAACCTTTTAGCAGCTCTTGCCATAGCCCGGGAAGTCTCGGTCAGCTCCAAGGCAATCCGGGAAGGTTTGGAATCGGTACAGCCTCTCTTTGGTCGTAGCGAAATTCTCCGGGGTCCTGTTACGGTGATTCGGGATTGTTATAATGCTAATCCTGAATCCATGCAGCAAGCCATTGAGTTCTGCGATGGCCTTGACTGGCAAGGACGGCGGATTTATGTAATCGGTTCTATGCTGGAACTGGGAAGCGCTTCCCTGGAGGCTCATGCAGCAATTGGCCGGGTTTTGGCAGCCTCCAAGGCGGATTGGATCGGTTTTCTGGGCTCTGAAACCCGGTGGGCGGTAGCGGCCTTGGAGCAGGCCCTGAGAGAGACCGGTCAGGAAGCAGCGGGCCGGGTGGGCTTCTCTTATACCGATAGCCTCTCCTCCTTATCCCAGGTGCTGGCGGCCCAGATCCGCCCCGGGGATATGGTCCTGTTAAAGGGCTCCCGGGCCTGTGGATTGGAAGCGCTCACCGAAGTGGTGATGGGTGCGCATGGGGTAAGAGCCGATGAGAGGGTAGAGGGAGGCGTTTAAGTGTTTCTGGAATTCATGTATCCCCTGGTTAAATACTTCACCCCTTTTAATGTGTTCCAGTATTTGACCTTTCGAGGTGCCTATGCGGCCTTAACCACCCTGCTCATCTGTTTCATCTTGGGCCCCCGGATAATCGAAGCCCTCCAAAAGCTCAAGATAGGCCAAGCAGTTCGGGAAGATGGTCCTGAGAGTCATTTGAAAAAAAACGGTACTCCTACCATGGGAGGGATCCTGATCATTTTTTCCATGATTTGTTCTATGCTCTTGTGGCAGGATTTGAAAAATGCTAAGGTGTGGCTTACCGGCGGAGCATTGGTGGCTTTAGGGTTTATCGGTTTCATGGATGATTTTCTCAAGGTCCGACGGCATAATTCTGCAGGCTTGCCGGCCTGGGCAAAACTGGTAGGTCAGTTTGCGGTGGCCACGGGGGTGGTCCTTTTCCTGTATTTTTCAGGGGAAGCAGGGATCACCGCCCTGTATATTCCGTTTTTCAAGAATCCCGTAGTAGATATGGGGGTCTTGTGGATACCTTTTGGAATCCTCCTTATCGTGGGGGAATCCAATGCGGTGAATTTTTCCGACGGCCTTGACGGGCTTGCCGCAGGGCTCCTTATTCTGGTATTTATTACCTTGGGAATCCTTACCTACCTTTCAGGGCGGGCGGATTATTCCTCCTATCTGGGGATAACCTATATTACCGGGGGAGGGGAATTGACGGTTTTTTGTCTTGCCGCCGTAGGGGCCTGTATCGGGTTTCTCTGGTTCAATACCCATCCGGCGGATGTATTCATGGGAGATGTGGGGAGCCTCCCTTTAGGGGGCGTTACGGCGGTTGTTTCCTTGATTATTAAAAAGGAAATCCTGATTCTTATTATTGGAGGGGTCTTTATTTTGGAAATTGCCTCGGTAATCATCCAGGTAATTTCTTATAAAATGCGGAAGAAGCGGGTGTTTAAGATGGCTCCGCTGCACCATCATTTTGAATTATCCGGGTGGGCGGAAACCAAGGTGGTTATCCGTTTTTGGATCTTGGGAGGGTTGTTTGCCATCATTGCCGTATCGACGTTGAAGATTCAATGAAGAAAAAGCAAGGTTCGTGGCAGCCCCAGGGAGTAATGAAGAGAAAGTATGTATCGCTTTACGGTTGAAAAAACAGGACGTCGGGTCCATACGGATCATATTTTGGTTGCCAGTATCTTCATCCTTACCGGTTTGGGGATCGTAACCCTCTATTCTTCCTCCTACGTGTATGCAGAACGTTTCTTTGAGAACGGGTTGTACTTAATATCCCGGCAGCTTTTCTTCTTGGGAGTAGGGATAGCGCTGTTCTTGGTAACTTCCCGGATTAATCTGGATTGGGTACGGAACTATCAATTACCGGCGATTGCAGTCCTGGGAACGATTATACTCTGTATTCTGCCCCTGCTGCCGGTGGTGGGGGTAACGAAAAATGGGGCTTCCCGATGGTTCCGGATCGGTTCCGAGACCTTTCAACCTTCAGAACTAGTTAAGCTGGTCTTACCCCTGTATTTGGCCCATATTTTTGATAAAAAACAGGAGCAGATGCATTCGTTAGCTAAAGGTATCTTGCCGCCGTTTTGTATTACCGCCTTGTTTATCATACTAATTTCTTTGCAAAACAACTTTTCCACTGCGGCATTCATTGCGATGAATGGGGTGTTGATTTTTTATATTGCAGGAGTAAAGCATCGTTACTTTCTCAGTGGTTTATTCATGTTCCTGCCCTTTGCCCTGCTGCTGATATTAACTAAGGAACACCGGTTTAGACGGATTATCAGCTATCTCAACCCCACCTGGGAGCCCCACGGGGCAGGGTACCAGGTTCGGGCTTCTATTACCACCATTGCATCCGGTGGATTTTGGGGTAAAGGGATAGGTCATGGGATACGGAAATTTTCCGGGGTTCCTGAAGTTCAATCGGATTTTATTTTTTCCTCTTTTGCGGAGGAGATGGGTTTTTTAGGGATACTGTTCTTTGTGCTGCTCTTTGGGGTCTTTGCCGCTCGTGGATATCGGGCGGCGATACGGGCCGAAGGAGTCTACCGGCGGCTTTTGGCCTTTGGGCTGGTTACCATGATCGTATTTCAGGCACTTTTAAATATTGCGGTGGTTTCCGGTTCAATCCCGGCAACCGGGATTCCCTTGCCGTTTTTTTCTGCCGGGGGTTCATCCCTGACAACTACCCTCATTGGGGCCGGGATCATCGTCAATATTTCCCGGTCCCGGGAAGCACCGGGGACTTTTGGCCCTTCCGCCACGAAATACTCCGCTAAACCAGCCGGCTGGTATACCGTTGATCCTGAGGCATCCCATGTCCGATGATAATATTTTTACCGAAGATATATTATCCCCTGAATTCTTATCCGATGATATAGAAACCGCAGCGGATGAATCAGCAGGTCCCTCTTTTATAGAAAAGGCGCTGAAGTGGATTATCATTGTGATTGTGGTCCTTATCGGAGGGGAATTGATCTTACTCTTGGTAGTTAATCCCTGTCTGCCCTTGTCCCGAATAGAAGTAACGGGCATGCCGGAATTGGATGTGGCAATGGTTCTTAAACAAGCGGGAATCACCCGAAGATCCTCCTATGTATCGGTGAATTCCCGGAATGCGGAAACGCATTTGAAGGCCTTATCGGTAGTAGCTTCTGCCAAGGTGATTAAGGGTTTTCCCAATTCGGTACGGATAGTCTTGGAAGGACGTAAAGCGGTGGCCTTGTCCTTTGTGCTGCTGCAGGACAAGGTATGCCCCGTCTTTTTTGACCATCGGGGAGTGGTCTTTAAGATCGGTTATGAAAACCAAGAAACCACGGCCGTCCCGTCCATACCGATTATAACGGGGCTGCTCGCGGAACCGCCCTTCTTAGGGATGCAGCTTCCCCTTATGTCCAGGACCTTGTTGTCCAAGCTTGCCCATATACAGGAAGCTGCTCCGGAACTATTGGCGGCTATTTCAGAGATTACCGTAACCCGGAAGGCCTTTGACAGTTATGAGGTTATCCTCTATCCTGTTCACAATCCCGTGAGGATTCGACTGGGATCGGAATTAAATGAAAGCATGCTTCGCTATGTATTATTAGTGGTAGATGTATGTGTTTCACAAGGTGCCAAGATTGAGGAGATCGATTTTAGAACCGGTACGGCATCCTATACGATAAAGGAGGCATCTTCTGGCTAATGACGGGTTAGTGGTCGGCCTCGATATAGGGACGACTAAGGTCTGCGCCGTGATTGGCGAGCGTAATGAACATGGAATTCTCGAAATTACCGGTGTAGGGTTGTGTCCCTCTACAGGAATGCGAAAAGGGGTGGTGGTCAATATTGAGGCGACCCTCCGGTCGGTTGCTACGGCTATTGAGGCCGCAGAAATGATGAGTGGCCGGGAAGTTGAGGTATGCTGGACCGGAATAGGGGGCAACCATATCGACGGGATCAATTCCCGGGGGGTGGTGGCGGTTACCGGAAAAACCCGGGAGACCCGGGAGATTGGGCAAGAGGACATCAACCGGGTGCTGGAAGCGGCCCGGGCCGTGGTGATTCCCATGGATCGGCAGGTACTGGAGGTGATTCCCCAGAGTTATATCGTGGACGATCAGCGGGGTATTCGGGATCCCCTGGACATGATTGGGGTCCGTCTCGAAGCAGAGGTACATATCATTACCTGTTCAGTTACCAGTGCCCAGAATTTGATAAAATGTGTAAACCGGGCAGGGTTCATTGTGAATGATCTTATCCTCCAGTCCTTAGCGGCAAGCAGATCCGTACTAACCCTGGAGGAGAAAGAGATCGGCGTGGCTCTTCTTGACCTTGGCGGAGGGACCACGGATGTGCTGGTGTATGCTGATGGAGCCCCCTATTCAAATGCTACCATTCCTGCCGGCGGGGGGATGATTACCAGTGATATATCTAAGGTAAAGAATATCTCTTTTGAGACGGCGGAGCGGATTAAAATTGACACGGGATGCTGTTGGGAAGGTTTATTTGAAGAGGATGAAGAGGTGATTGTGCCGGGAGTCGGCGGGCGGCCCCCGATGCCGATACCAAAATCCCAGGTCATGGCGATCATCCGGCCCAGAATGGAGGAGATTTTCAAGATGGTCAAGGAAAAGTTGGATAAACTTTCCCTTTCAAGACCCTTGGGCGGGGGTATTGTCTTGACCGGCGGGGGCGCTCAGCTTTTAGGAGCCGCGGAATTGGCTTCTCATATCTTTAAGCTGCCCGTAAGAATAGGAAGCCCCCTATCAGTGGGCGGCTTGGTGGAAGAATACCGCAGTCCTATCTATGCTACCGCAGTGGGGCTCGTGTTGGAAGGGGATGATCGGGAGCGGAGGAACACTCCTGAGCGGGGAGGGGAGCTCCACAGTCGAGACAAAGGACGACCGACTAAGGTGCGTCGCATCATTGAATGGTTCAAAAATGAGTTTTTTTAGGGTAAGGGGTTGTACTAGAGCCATAGGGTGTCTAGGCCTCGTACTATAATTTATAAATAAAAAATCAAAAGGGTAATGGGGAGGGATGTATGAATTTTATGAATATTGAAGTGCATGATGAGAAATTGACAAACCCAAGTCCGGCGATCATCAAGGTCATCGGTACAGGCGGGGGTGGTTCTAATGCGGTAAACCGTATGATTAACTGCGGTTTACAGGGAGTGGAATTTATCGCCGTTAATACGGATGTGCAGGATCTGAATAAATGCAAGGCCAATAAGAAACTGCAGATCGGCGCTAAATTCACGGGAGGCCGCGGGGCCGGGGGAAAACCGGAGATCGGTGAAAAGGCGGCCAATGACGACCACGAGATGATCGCCGAAGCCCTTAAAGGGGCCAATATGGTCTTTGTAACCGCAGGCATGGGCGGAGGTACCGGCACGGGATCCGCACCGGTTATCGCCCGGATCGCCAAGGAGGGCGGAGCCCTGACCGTGGGGGTCGTAACCAAACCCTTTGATTTTGAGGGCCGTTTCAGGATGCGTCTTGCCGAGGCGGGGATTGCCAAGCTCCGGGAGGCAGTGGACACCCTCATCATCATCCCCAACCAGCATCTGCTCAATATTGTGGAACGGCGGACTCCCATCACCGAAGCGTTTCTCAAGGCTGATGATGTACTCCGGCAAGGGGTACAAGGCATCTCGGATCTGGTGAATCAAACCGGGCTCATTAACATTGACTTTGCCGATGTAGAAGCGATTATTCAAGGCCAGGGAGACGCCCTCATGGGCATAGGCTATGGCAGCGGAGACAACCGGGCTTCAGAAGCAGCCACTACAGCGGTGGATAATCCCCTCTTGGAAGATACCGCTATTGAGGGGGCCACCCGGATCCTGGTGAATGTTTCCGGAGGTGAAGATTTTTCGCTGGTTGAATTTCAGGAAGTGGTTAATCTTATTACGGCAAAGTCTGATTCGGAAGCGGTGATTATTGTGGGATCAACCCTTGACACCTCGCTGGAGGATAGGCTACGGGTAACGGTTATTGCCACCGGATTTCAAAGTGAAACCCTAAAACCTCCTCAAAAGGGACCGGCCCGGGAACCGGTTAAGCAAGCCGAGAGTGATTTCATTGATATTAATGAATGGGAGAAAATCCGGGAGCGGACCAAACGGACGGAATTTACCCCGCGGAATACGAGTTATCAGGAGGATGATCTGGAGGTTCCCACGGTAATCCGGGATCGGAAGTATAACCTTCATAGAGACACCTCCGTATCAGGGGCCGGTAAGGAAGCATAAGGGTGGTACATCCACAGGATCTCCTGGAACAGTATTATTCCCGACTTATCTACGGAGAACATCGGGCGCCCCTTACGGTTGTAACTTATACAGGAGAGATCCGCCTCTTTTTAGACTGGCTTACCGAAACCCGCCTATGCCTTGAAACGGTTGATACCCTGTCCCTGGTTCGGTACCTGGAACGACGCCGTACCCGGGACAGCGTCGGTTCCCGAACCACCGCCAAAATCATAGCCGCGCTCCGTTCTTTTTTTCGCTTTATCATAGATGCGCATATCAGGACCGATAACCCAGGGAGTATCCTGGAATCTCCCCGACGGGGGATCCGGCTGCCCCCGGCGCTTACCCGGGAATCGGTGGAACGGGTGCTGGGCTTGATTGATACCACCACTCCCTGGGGATTGCGGAACCGGGCGCTCTATGAGCTTATGTATTCCGCAGGCTTACGGGTTTCAGAGGCGGTTTCTCTTAACCTGCGGGATATTATGTTTTCTGAAGGCCTCATGATTGTCCGGGGAAAAGGAAACAAGGAACGATTCGCCATTTTTGGGGAGGAAGCGGCATCCTGGTTAAAACGCTACTTACGGGAAGCTCGGCCACAGCTTGCCGGTTCCAAGCAGAGTTCCGCCTTGTTTATCAGCAGGATCGGCAAGCGGCTTTCTCGCAAAGGGATGTGGAAGACCTATGCCCAAACTACGGTCCCTCTGGGAGTGAATTCCAAACTCCATGCCTTACGGCACACTTTTGCCACCGACTTATTGGCTGGAGGGGCGGATCTGCGGTCGGTACAGGAACTCTTAGGCCATGCGGACTTGACCACCACCCAAATCTATACCCATGTGGACGGTTCCCTTCTTAAGGAGCAGCACCGGCACTATATGCCGAAGTTATGGGCAGAGGACAGGTATCCAAGAGATTCTGAACATGGGGGATGAGGTATGCTATGAAAATTAAAAAAGATGGGATGATCGGCATAGTGGTGATCCTGCTCATAGGGTCTCTGGTGCTGGGTATTCATATATACCGGAAGTACCGGTTCCGAGATACCCTGGCGACCCGGATTGCCGAACTGGGGCCGCCTGGAGGAGGGCCGCCGCTGACTATCCAGGGGCTACGGGAGGCTATAGCCCTCTATGAGGCGAAGATTGAACAACATGTAAAAGATGCTGCCCAGACCGGGGTGTATTGGAAAATTCTGGCTACCCGCTTACAAGACCGGAATCTCCATGGCGAAGCCTTGAATGCGCTGGAACGGGCTATTTACTATACTCCTGCGGATCCGACCCCCCATTACCTGCGGGGAGTTTCTGCGGGGATTGTGGCGAAAGCCTCCTATGGTAGTCCGGAAATCGGAGGGGGGGATAGCCGGCGGATGCCCTATTTCGAGCTTGCGGAGGAAGCCTTTCTGAGGGCGATTGAGCTGGACGACCGGTATGCCCAGCCCCGGTATGGCTTGGGAATACTGTATGTATTCGAGTTTAACCGTCCTGAAGAGGCCATTCCCCACTTGGAACGGTATATGGAACTGGCGAAGAATGAGGTGGATGGTATGTTTGTCTTGGCCCGGGCTTATTATATGACGGGCCGGTATGACGGTGCAGTAGACCTCTATGACCGAATCCTCAAGATTACCAAGGATCCCAAGAAGCGTGCCGATGCCGAGCAGAATAAAGCGGCGGTGTTAGGGTTACGCTATGACTGATCGAGGCTTAGTGGATTTGATGATAGGACGAATTCCCCGGCTTACCCCGGCTGAACGGGTACGGGTATGTATCCACTGTAACCAGGAAGAGGACTTATGGGGACTTTCAAAACAAGCCATGGAAGCATTGGTAGGCCGTTCTTTGGGGCAGCGATGGGATAGGGATGCGGTGTGCGCTCAGGCAGAACGGGATGCCGCAATAGCCCGGATGCGGGGTATCGGCTATGTTTCCTATGTGAGTCCCCAGTATCCGCCCTTGCTCCGGGAGATCTATGACCCTCCGGCGATCCTGTTTTATCGGGGACAACTTCCCAATCCCGAGCTCCCCATAGTGGGCATCGTAGGCACCAGGCATCCTTCTGCCCCGGCGCTGACTCAGGCATACGATATGGCCAGGGATCTCGCTCGTGCGGGGATTCCGGTGATCGCAGGACTTGCCCTGGGTATTGATGGGATGGCCCATCGGGGGAACAGCGACGGTGGTGCGCCTACTATTGCGGTGTTGGGTTCCGGCCTGGATGAGGTATACCCTGCAGGGAATCGGCCCCTTGCCCGGCGTATTGTTGAACAGGGAGGGGTCTTGCTGAGTGAATACCCTCCGGGAACTACCCCTCGGAAATGGCATTTCCCTGCCCGGAACCGGATCATCTCCGCCCTTGCCCGGGGAACCGTGATTGTGGAAGCCCCAGAGGCTTCCGGGGCGCTCATCACCGCCCGCTTTGCTCTGGAACAGGGCCGGGATCTCTGGGTGGGGTCTGCAGGACTCTCCTCTCCCCAGGGGGCGGGAACCCGAAAGCTTGCCACCGAAGGTGCGCAGGTGATCGCTTCTGCAGTGGAAATCCTCAAGGAATGGGGCATCACCCCCAGGGAAGCGCCGCAAGGTCCCCCAGGGGAAGGAGAATTCAGCGTTTCCGCATGGGCAGCTTCTCTGGCCCATACCTTACATCTAGGGTACGAGGATCGGTGAGTACAGGATGATTGTAGAAACCGACAAGCCCGTTTTTCCTCCAAAGAAGAAACCAACGCAATCCCCGGTATCCAAGAGCAGGACGGGGAAGCGCGGGAAAAATGATACGGACTATACAACGAGGGTGGACTTTGACTCTTCGGGCGAGGACACCGGGTCTCCCCTAGAGGATAAACCGGTCAAAGGCCGTAAGAAACAAGAGCGCAAGGAAAAAAAGAAGAAAAAAATTCTCGTGATTGTGGAGTCTCCGGCCAAGGCAAAGACCATTGAAAAGTATTTAGGCGCCTCCTATACGGTGAAAGCCTCTATGGGACACCTCATCGATCTCCCCAAATCCCGATTAGCTATTGATGTAGCCCATAACTTTGAGCCTGAATACATCACGGTCAGGGGAAGGGCGAAAATTCTTAAGGAACTCCAGGGGGATGCCAAGAAGTCGGATACGGTGCTCCTGGCCAGTGATAATGACCGTGAGGGGGAGGCCATCGCATGGCACCTGCGTAACGCCCTTATCGCCAAGGCCCACAGGGTTCTCATTCAGCGAATAGCCTTCAATGAGATTACCCCCACGGCCATTAAGGACGCGGTGGCCCATCCCGGCTTCATTGACGAGGCCAAGGTAAATGCCCAGAAAGCCCGGCGCGTACTGGACCGGCTGGTGGGGTATAGCCTTTCCCCCCTGCTCTGGAAGAAGGTGAAAAACGGGCTTTCTGCAGGACGGGTGCAGTCGGTGGCGTTACGCCTCATCTGTGAACGGGAAAAGGAGCTTGAATCCTTTATCCCCGACGAATACTGGACCTTGGAAGCGAATTTTAGGGTCGGAAAGTCCCAATTTACCGCCCAGCTCGTGATGTGGCAGGGGAATAAGCCCGAATTAAAAAGCGAAGCGGCGGTCCAGGAGATCCTCGATAAGATCGCCGGGGTAGATTGCCGGGTTTCGGATATTCGGGAGATCGATAAAACCCTGCGGCCTAAGCCTCCTTTTACGACGTCCCAGTTGCAGCAGGCTGCCGCAAACCGTTTGGGTTTTACCAGTAAAAAGACCATGCAAGTGGCCCAACAGCTCTATGAAGGGGTGAATATCGGCGCTTCCCGGGTGGGGCTTATCACCTATATGCGTACTGATTCGGTGCGCATATCCCAGATCGCTTTGGAAGAGGTCCGCGGGTGGATCCAAGAGCGGTACCCTCAGGAGCTTCCAGAAAAGGCGGTGGAATACACCTTGGGAAAAAAGGCCCAGGATGCCCACGAAGCCATAAGGCCCACCTATGTACGATATACCGTTGATGAGGTCAAGGAGTATCTTTCCCGGGATCAACTCCGACTCTACACCCTTATTTGGGAACGCTTCGTGTCAAGCCAGATGAAGGCGGCAAAAACCAGGACCGTCAGTACCGACATTCAAGCAGGAGCAGGGATATTTAGGATCTCCGGAACTAAAATCATAGAGAAAGGCTTTTATACGGTAATGAAGCTCCTTCCTTCAAAGGAAGAACGGGGGTATGGCTATCCTCCCCTCAAGATAGGAGATCCGGTGATCATGGATGCTTTCTATCCTGAACAACACTTTACCCAGGGACCGACCCGGTATACCGACGCTTCCATCGTGAAGACCCTGGAAGAAAAGGGTATCGGACGGCCTTCCACCTATGCGCCTACCATCTCGGTATTGTTGGATCGTTACTATGTAACCCGGTCCAATAGGCAACTGGTCCCGACGATCTTGGGGAGGCTTATCTGTGATATGCTGGTGGAATATTTTCCTGAGGTTGTGGATAGTGCTTTTACCGCTTTTATGGAAAACAAACTGGATGCGGTGGAGGAACAGCAACTCCCCTGGCCCGACATGATCCGGGAATTCTATGATCCTTTTAAGGATAGAGTTGAAGCAGTGGGGAAAACCCTGGAATCCTTCAAGGGCACCCTGGACGAAGTAACCGATCAGGTTTGTGATGTCTGTGGGAGGCCTCTCGTGAAAAAGCTGGGCCGTTTCGGGTTCTTTCTCGGCTGTACGGGTTTCCCAGAATGCCGGCATACCAAATCCGTACCCCTGGCAACATGTCCCCGTTGCGGTGGCGATATCGTAGCCCGTAAGACCAAGAAGCGGGGCAAGGAATTCTATGGGTGTACCAACTATCCTGGGTGTGACTTTATCAGCCCCTTTAAGCCTATCAACCAGAACTGTCCCAAGTGCGGACAATTTATGGTAGAAAAATACGACAAGAAAAACGGTTCCCATAAAGCCTGTATTAACCCGGCTTGTGATTATCTCCATTCAATCGACGATTCCCCGGATGATCTCGTCCGTGAAGATATCCCGGCAATAGCGGGGCAGGATCATGCCGAATAAGCGGGAAAGACCGCCGCTCCCTCTGGTCATGGAGCGTTACCTGGCTTACCTTGCTTCGGTACGGGGGCTAGCGGTGCGGACCCTAGAGGCATACCGGTTGGATATAAGCCGTTTTGCTGGGTATTGTATAAAACAAGGGATCCCTGCCGAAGCCGCAACGCTCCAGGAGGTACAGCGCTTCATGGCGGATATCAGCGCTGAGGATAAAGCTGCGGTAACGGTGAATCGAGCCCTTGCTTCGCTCCGGGGGTTCTACCGGTGGCTGGTTCGGTTTGGGTATCGGAAGGATAATCCCATGGGTTCGGTACCGTCCTTGAAGGCCTCGAAACCCTTACCGGTCTTTCTCTGGGTGGAAGAGATGGCCGCTTTTGCAGCCCTTCCTGATCATGCCCATATTCTGTGGCCGGTGCGGGATAAGGCGCTCCTCTTAACCATGTATTCCGGGGGCCTGCGGATCTCAGAATTGGTGTCCCTTTCCCTGGGGCATTTGGAGGGGGACTTGCGGAGCGCTCGGGTCATCGGCAAGGGGGATAAGGAACGGTACGTGTTTTTTTCCGATGAAGCGGTGAAAGCCCTGAAAGCGTATCTGCCTACACGGCAGGAAAGGCTGCGGCAGGAACCGTCAAGGGACCGGCTCTTCATCAACCAGAAGGGGGAAGGCCTATCGGTGAGCGGGGTGCGGTGGATCATCAACCAGTATGCCCGGCACTCAGGATTACAGAAGCACCTGCATCCCCATGCCTTGCGGCATAGCTTTGCGGCTCATCTGGTAAATGCCGGTTGTGATGTCCGGGTGGTGCAAGCCCTCTTAGGCCATGAGAGTATCGCCACTACCCAGCGGTATACCCATGTGAATATGGAACGCTTAAAAGCAGTCTATACTAAGGCGCATCCCCATGGTATCAAGAAATGAGGAGAAGGGCGCAATACCCCGGGAACCCCTGTGGGCGGTACCACAGGAGTATAAGATAATATGAGGGAAAAGAACGATAATGAAAGACCCTAACAAGATTCGAAGCACTACCGTATTGGTGGTACGCAAGAATGGCAAGGTGGCTATGGCTGGAGATGGACAGATAACCATGGGTGAGACGGTGATGAAAAACAATGCCCGCAAGGTGCGGCGGCTCATGGATAATAAAGTGCTCTGTGGATTTGCCGGGGCCACCGCAGATGCCTTCACCCTTTTTGACCGTTTTGAGACTAAACTCAAGGAGTATTCCGGGGACCTCGCCCGGGCGGCGGTGGAACTGGCCAAGGACTGGCGTACCGATAGGTCCCTCAGACGGCTTGAAGCCTTGCTTTTGGTAGCGGATATCCACAAGACCTTGCTTATATCAGGTACCGGGGATGTGATCGAACCTGCGGAAGATGCCCTCGCCATAGGGTCGGGAGGCAACTACGCCTATGCCGCGGCTTTGGCATACCTGGAAGGTAGTTCCTTTTCCGCTGCAGAGATTGCTGAAAAGAGTCTTGCCATTGCAGGAACTATCTGTATTTATACTAATGGACACATTACCCTGGAGGAGTTAGCGTAATGAGGAGAACGATATGAGCAGTCAACAGATTGACAAGAAACATGACCTGTTTGTTAAGAAAAGCACTGAAAAGAACCTGGATCGGCTTACCCCCCGGGAGATTGTCGCTGAGTTGGATAAGTACATCGTAGGGCAGAAAAAGGCTAAGCGGGCCGTGGCCGTGGCATTACGGAACCGGATCCGCAGGCTCAAGCTGGAAAGCGATATCCGGGAAGATATTGCCCCTAAGAACATACTTATGATTGGCCCCACCGGGGTAGGCAAGACCGAGATTGCCCGGCGGCTTGCGAAATTAGCCGGTTCTCCTTTTATTAAAGTGGAGGCCACCAAGTACACTGAGGTGGGCTATGTGGGCCGGGACGTAGAATCCATGATCCGAGATCTCATGGCTGCGGGGATCCAGATGGTGAAACAGGAGATGCAAGAGTCAGTTACGGTGGAAGCGGAGAAACGGGCTGAAGAGGCGCTGTTGGACCTCCTCTTACCAGGAACCGGTAAAAAGCGAAAAGAACCTAAGCCCCAGCCGCGGCCAGTAGTCAGGCCTATGGGAACTTTTTCTATTCCCGACACGAATGGCGGAGCAGGGCCTTCCCTCATGGGGGCGGCTATCCAGGTGGGGATACCCTCGCTCTTTCGGAATACCCAGGACGATACAGGAACTGCACCGGAAGAGGCCGAAGATCAGGAGACGAAAGATGCGGTTCCGGAAGATCAAGCCCAAGAGGGAACCGCTTCGGGAAAAGATGCTTCCACTCGAGAAAAATTCAGGACTATGCTCCGGGAAGGCAAGCTGGAGGATAAGATCGTGGAAATTACCGTAACCCAGAACCCCCAGTTTCCGACTTTTGAAATGATGGGGGGGGGAGGATTCGAAGATCTGGAGTCCAGCCTTTCAGGGATCGCAGGCTTTTTCGGAGGGGGCAAAAAGAAGAAACTGCTCACCGTGAGCCGGGCCCGAGAGATCCTCAAGGCAGAGGAATCGGAAAAACTCATTGATCGGGACCGGGTGAGCGACGAAGCCCGGCAGCGGGTGGAAGAGACGGGGATCGTCTTTATTGATGAGATTGACAAGATTGCAGTCAAGGGTGAACGGGGAGGAGGTGGTCCTGACGTATCCCGGGAAGGGGTACAGCGGGACATCCTGCCTATTGTGGAAGGAGCTACGGTGAATACCAAGTGGGGTCCGGTTAATACGGATCATATTCTTTTTGTAGCTGCAGGCGCTTTCAATGTCAGTAAACCCTCGGATTTAATTCCTGAACTCCAAGGCCGTTTTCCCCTGCGGGTTGAGCTGGATTCCTTGGGGAAGGAGGATTTCCTTCGGATCTTGACCGAACCCAAGAATGCCCTGACCAAACAGTACACGGATCTTTTGGCGACCGAACAGGTGTGCATCAATTTTACTCCTGATGCGATAGAGCGCCTTGCAGTCTTGGCCGCAGAGGTTAATTCCCGGCTAGAAAACATCGGCGCCCGGCGGCTCCATACCATCATGGAAGCCCTCTTAGAGGAGCTCTCCTTCGAGGCCCCGGATATTGCCCCGACGAAGATAGCTATTACCGAGACCTATGTCAACGAAAAGCTCAATGATTTGGTAATGGATCATGATTTAGGCCGGTATATCTTGTGATGCCTCTCGGTCAGTGGCATGATCCCGATTATGGAGCCCGATAGACCTCAAGGAGCCCCTGGAGCACGGAAGCAAGCGTACATGATACCGCTAACTTTTATATAAAACCTGCCGATAATATACACGGAGGTTAGGAATGGGTATGGAGAATAATTTTTCTCGAACCATAGATTTGGTCCATCGCGCTATGGATGCGAGCCTTATACGCCGGGATGTGATTGCCAATAATCTGGCTAACGCAAGGGTCCCAGGGTTCAAACGGTCGGATCTAAGCTTTGAAAGTGAATTGAAACGGGCTCTAGACACCGAAAAGCAGCGGCCTCGTTTGGAATTAACCCAAACCGATGCTCGGCATATAAGTAATTGGCACAAACGAGAATATCAGGAGGTGCAGCCGCGGCGGGTTCTCGATTACGTAAGCGCCTCTAAAAACAATGGAAATAACGTGGATCCGGAACAGGAGATCATGCGAGCCGTAGAAAACCAGCTTTTATATACCCTTTTGGCCCAGGGGGGATCGTTTGAGTTCAGTCAAATCAATATGGTATTAAAGTAAGGTATAGGGTATGGGAATCTTTAATTCGATAAATATAGCTGCTACCGGCATGAGTGCCCAGCGGCTTGTGGCTGATGTGATTGCCGATAATATTGCCAATGCCGCTACTACCCGTACTACTGACGGGGGGCCTTATCGGCGAAGCCGGGTCATCATGCGACCCAAAACCGAGGGCCCTTACTGGCGTTCTCCCTTTCTCCCGGATATGATGGATAAGGGCCCAGGGCAGGGAGTGCGGGTCATTGAGATACAAAAAGATTTTACCACCAAAAACAGGCTGGTGTATGATCCGACGCATCCTGATGCCATTACATCCGGTCCCCAGCAAGGGTACGTGGAGATGCCGAACGTAGATATAGTTACTGAAATGGTGGATATGATTGCCGCATCCCGTGCCTATGAGGCGAATGCGTCCATCATTGACGGTTCCAAGGTCATGTTTCAGCGGGCTTTGGATATAGGCGGGAGGTAATTGATGAGTATCGGAGCGCCTCATTTGATAGGGATTGATAAGATCCCCTTGCAGGTAACCCATCCTAAGCATCTGGTTTCTCCATCGGCTGATGCTCCGGGAAAAGCCCTGGCGTCCTTGGGAGATAAAATCGGAGCGGAATCGGTCCTTCGTTCAGGCAGTTTTGAGGATGCGATGCTTCAGGCTTTAGATAAGGTTTCAGGGGATCAGCAACGGGCAAGCGATCTGATACAAACTGCTATTACAGAACCTGGTTCGGTGGATGTGCATGATATCACCATTGCCGAGGCAAAGGCTTCCATGTCTTTAAATATTTCCAGAACCCTGTTGAACCGCTTGGTCCAGGGATGGAAAGATCTTATCAATACGAGATAAGGGTATGCACGCCTATGATGAACGGCCCTCCCAAGGGCGATAGTCTCATAAGGTAAGGTAAAAAACAGAGATAAAAATATATCGGGGGGGATATGGGCGAGTGGCTCAAGAAGATTGCAGGACAGATACAGAAACTATGGGGTAAATGGTCATTATTACAGAAACTCATACTTTTGGGGATTTGTGTAGCCGCTATTGCGGGGATCATTGCCCTCTTTTCCGTATCTGCGGCGCCTACTATGGTCCCGGTTATTGACGCCCCTGTGTTGGATGAAGGCGCCCGCAATCGCATTCTCACGAGAATAAACCAGGAAGGGGTTAAAACATCGGTATCTTCTGGGGGGATTATCATGGTTGCGGATGATCCTACTGCGCGACGTATGCGGGCGATTCTGGTTCGGGAAGACTTGATCCCATCGGGAACCAGCCCGTGGGAATTATTTGACCGGGAACGATGGACCATCACCGATTTTGAGCGTAACGTGAACCTCCAACGGGCCATTACCCAGATGGTTACCGAGCATATACGGGCTTTAGATGATGTGGATAATGCCAATGTTACCTTGGTGATGCCCGAACGGACCTTGTTTGCCTCAGAGCAGAACCCGGTAACGGCAAGTGTTATCATTACCCCTCGCTTAGGGAGTGATATTACCCAGAACCGTAAAAAGATCGAGGGAATTCAGAAGCTTCTGAAATTTGCGGTAGCGGGGCTCCAGGATGATACCATCGTTATTACCGATCAAAACGGGATTGTGCTCAATGACTTTACCGGTCAGGCTGAATTGGATCGGTTGAGTCTCATTGAGCGGGGAAACAAGATGATTCGAACCTTAGAAGCCCAGTACCGGGCGGTTATCCTTAAATCCCTGCAAGATACCTTTACCGCTGATCGGGTTCGAGACCTGAATATTAAGATCGAGATGGATCTGTCTAAAAAGGCTATCAGCACCGAAGAATTCTTCCCGACTACGATAAGACCCCGGACTCCTGGGTCTTCCTATGATGATTCGGAGATCCTCCCTTCGGTTACCCGGTCTAAAACTACTTCCAGTACCACCTGGAAAGGGACGGGGTTTACTCCGGAAGGCCCCCCGGGAGTTGAAGGGCAGACAGCTCCGGCCTTTCGGGATATGTCAAACCTGTACGGGGAAGTTACCCAGGAAACCCTGGTCGATAATGAAGAAATCAATAAGCGCTCTATTCAGGAAGAACGGAGCCCGAAGATAGACCGGGTTACGGTTTCGGTTAATATTGATGGAACCTGGCAAATGAAATACGATGAAAAACGAAATCCCGTGGTGCTTCCTGACGGTTCCATTGAACGGGACTATACCCCCATATCCTCCGAAGATCTCCGGGCAACCCAGACGTGGATTCAAAATGCCATAGGGTATAACGCGGCTCGGGGAGACTCCGTAACCGTCCAAAACATCGGTTTTGATCGAACTAAGCAATTTGCCGAAGAAAATACCGCTTTTTTCAAGAAAAAGCAGTTACAATCCATCCTCTTGATAGCCCTGGGGGGACTTGTCTTACTGCTCATCGGCTTTATCGTGTTTAAAACAATAGCCCGCAGACTAGAGCGAAAACGGATTTTAGAAGAGGCTGAGCGTACTAAACGGGAACAAGAGATGCGGGACGCTGCACTGATGCAAGCAGAGCAGGAAGGGGCAGAACTCCCCATGTCTAATGAAGAACGGGTCCGTATGGAATTACATGAAAATGTTGCCGATGTAGCTAAAAACCACCCTGAGGATGTGGCACAGCTTTTAAGAACCTGGCTTTTGGAGGAATAAGGTAATGGCAAAATCATCGGGTTCCGATGTGGTGAGCAAGAAAAAGGGGCCGAAAGATATTACCGGCCGGCAGAAGGCCGCTATTTTTCTGGTATCCATAGGCGCGGAGGTATCCTCTGAAATATTTAAGTATTTACGAGAAGATGAAATCGAAACCCTTACCTTTGAGATTGCCCGGCTCGAAACCGTAGAGTCTGAACAGAAAGACGCTATTTTGCAAGAGTTTCAGGAACTCATGATGGCAAATCAATTTATCAGTACCGGTGGTATTGATTATGCCCGGGAACTCTTGGAAAAAGCCTTGGGAAGTCAAAAAGCGGTGGATATCATTAACCGCCTTACATCGAGTCTGCAAGTGCGGCCCTTTGATTTTATCCGCCGTACGGATCCGGCGCACCTGCTTAATTTTATCCAACAAGAACACCCCCAGACTATCGCCCTTATCGTTGCCTATTTGGAACCGAATAAGGCTTCGGTGATAATCCAGAACCTTCCCCATGAGATGCAAAGTGATGTAGCTCGGCGTATCGCCACCATGGACAGGACCAGTCCTGAAGTCCTGCGGGAGGTAGAGCGGGTACTGGAAAAGAAGCTTTCCACCCTGTCCAGTGAAGACTACACCGCTGCGGGAGGCGTTGAAAGTATCGTGGAGATCCTTAACCTGGTGGATAGAACGTCGGAAAAACAGATCATCGAAGCCTTGGAAGGGGAAGATCCGGAACTGGCCGAAGAGATCAAGAAGCGGATGTTTGTGTTTGAAGATATTGTGATGATCGACGACAAATCTATTCAGAAGATTTTGCGGGAAGTGGATTCCCAAGAACTGGCCAAGGCCCTCAAATCGGTGGATGCCGAAGTACAGGATAAGATCTTCCGGAACATGAGTAAACGCGCCGCGGGGATGCTCAAGGAAGATATGGATTATATGGGCCCGGTCCGGTTAAAGGACGTGGAAGAAGCTCAGCAGAAAATCGTATCGATTATCCGGCGGCTGGAAGAGAGCGGGGAGATCGTTATTGCCCGGGCAGGGGAAGACGAATTGGTGGTCTAGGAGCCTGAGGGAGGCGATGCTATTTTCATAAGCCTCTCGATAATAACGATGGAAGGGTAATTTTTGCAAAAGTGATTGCCTTATGGTGCAATGAACTATAAATGCGGGGAAGTACCGTACAGGGTGTGGGTTTATCGAGGTTTCTCGAAAAGGGGCGCCTTCTCCGGGAGCAGAGCCTTTAATGAACGTTAGGGGATACCGAGGGCAGATCCGTCGTATAAGGGTAGGTTTGCTCAATTGAATAGTTTGCAAATGCCCGTACTATTAAATTTTTACCAATACATGAGGTAGGGTCCATGTCAAGAGTGATTTTTAGATCCGATGAAATTATTATCAATGATACTAAAATGTTGATTGAACCTCCCACTACCGTTTCAGAAGGGCTGAGTCAAGAGGATCTTCCGGTAGAGGCTCTGGAGGTAGAGGCATACGACGGTCCTACCGTAGAAGATATTCGCCGGGAAGCAGAACTTTTTAAAAGTCAATGGATTGCAGAGCGGGATACTATGGTCTTATCCGCCAAGGTAGAAGCAGAGCGGATTATTAAGGAAGCCCAAGAAGCTGCGGCGGAGACCGTGCAGCGGGGAACCGAACAAGCCCAGGCTCTGCAAAAAGACGCCAAGATATCCGCGGAACGGATGCTTGCGGAAGGCCGGCGAAGATCCCAGGATATGGAGGCCGCTTCCCAGAATGCCATTGAGACCCGCCGGAAAGAAGCGGAACAAGAGGGCTTACTCTTAGGTAAAGAAGCAGGATTTAAGGAAGGCAAGGCCGAGGTAGATAGGCTTATTCAAAGAATCCATACGGTCCTTGAGCGGGCTCAGGACAAGCGGGCTGCCATTCTTATTGAAACTGAACAGCAGATCGTGGATTTGGTCCTCCTCATCTCCCGGAAAGTGGTGAAGATCATTTCCGAGCAGGCCCAAGAGGTGGTCATCGCCAATGCGAAAGAGGCGCTGCGGAAAGTGAAGGGCCGGGGGGATGTCATCATCAGAGTACATACGGCGGATCTGCAATTGACTACCGAACATATCCAGGATTTTATTCAGACCCTGGAAGGGGGGCAGGCTATTCAGGTGCAGGAAGATTCTTCCGTGGATCAGGGGGGCTGTATTATCGAGACTGATTTTGGTGATATTGACGCCCGGATTGCCAGTCAGCTTGCGGAATTAGAAACGAAGATTCTGGAAATGACCCCCATGAAACCTATTCCCAAATCCGGGATGCCCCCTGGAAAGGCAGGGGCGTAGGTCCATGGAAACCCTTATTTCCAAATACCGTGAAGCGACTGAACAGGTGGATCCTATTAAATATGTGGGTCATATTACCAAGGTCCAGGGTCTCCTCATTGAAAGCAGGGGTCCAGTGGGAGTCATCGGAGAACTCTGTCGTATTGAAGCCCCTAAAGGACCGGGGATGATCCTCGCAGAGGTGGTAGGGCTCCGGGATAAGACGGTCCAGCTCATGGCATACCAGGAAACTAACGGAATTGAGGTGGGAAACCGGGTGATTGCCTCAGGCAGGACCCTGGAAGTACCGGTTTCCAACGCCTTATTAGGCCGGGTTTTGGATGCTCAGGGTAAGCCCAGTGACGGCAAAGGGGGCATTAGGGCGGATCAGTATTATCCGGCTATGGCTCAGGCGCCGGATCCGCTCAAGCGCAAAGGGGTAACGCAGCGGATCTGTACAGGGGTGCGAGCCATCGACGGGGTTTTGGCAGTGGGCCGAGGGCAGCGGCTGGGTATTTTTGCCGGATCCGGGGTGGGAAAATCGACCCTCTTGGGGATGATCGCCCGGAATACCAATGCGGCGGTAAACGTGGTTGCCCTTATCGGTGAGCGGGGACGGGAAGTTAATGACTTTATTACCAACGATCTCGGTCCTGAAGGCCTTGCCCGGAGTGTCATAGTAGTCAGTCCTTCCAACGCCCCTCCCTTAGCCCGCCTTCGGGGAGCCTATGTAGCGACGGCAGTGGCCGAATACTTCCGGGATCAGGGCCTGGATGTGATGCTCCTCTTTGATTCGGTTACCCGGTTTGCCCGGGCTCAGCGGGAAATCGGACTCGCCATAGGGGAGCCGCCGGCAACCAGGGGCTATACTCCCAGTATGTTTGACCAAATGCCCAAGCTCCTTGAACGGTGCGGTACTTCCGAGAGGGGAACCATCACCGGATTTTATACGGTTCTGGTAGATGGGGATGACATGGATGAACCTGTAGCCGATACGGCGCGGGGAATCCTGGATGGCCATATTGTCCTTTCCCGCTCCCTTGCCCAAGCCTTTCATTATCCGGCCATTGACGTGCTTGCCAGTGTTTCCCGTCTTGCGCCGATAGTTTCAGGGCCCCTTACCACTAAAGCCGCCGGGGCCTTAAGGCGGCTCATGGCGGTGTATGCGGAAAACCAGGACCTCATCAATGTGGGGGCCTATCATACCGGTGCAAATCCCGCTATTGACGAGGCGATCATGAAGCACGGAGCTATTGAGGAATTTCTTATCCAGGGGGTAGATGAAAAATCCACGATTGCCCAGACCCTTACCATGATGGCGGCCATTTCCGGCAGTACCATACCCGATGAAGAGATGCAGGTCTATCGAAAAGAGGCGAATCCCGGGGATTTCCTCAGGGCAGACCCGGAGGAGGATCCCTTTTTTGACGAACCCGAGGGCCGGGAAGCAGGTACGACGAGGAACCATGCCCGGTAGTAACCTATGAGGCGTTTTCATTTCGGGCTTCAAAAGGTATTGGCCCTTCGGGAATACCGGGAGCAAGAGACCAAGCTGGAATTGGGCAGAGCCATGGGGGCCCTTATGCAGCTTGAACAGAGGCTCGGCGATCTCGCGGCAGAACGGATCCGGGTTGGGAATGAGCAGTGCGGCGCCGGTCGCGGTACCGCGGAGATTGTGGCCTTTGACCGGTACCTGCAGAGGCTTGAGAGCACCAAACATCGTCTGCTCGAGGAGGCTGCTCAGGCAACACGCAAGGTCGAGGAGGCCCGGGAAGGGTATCTTGCAGCATCCCGGGAGCGCAAGATCATGGATAGGGTTCGGGAGCACCAGGAAGCGAAATACCATAAGCTGCAGCTTGGAGAAGAAACTAACCTGCTGGACGACCTGGGGAGTTCCCGGTTTCAGCGCCGGGCGCGGGAACAAGACGCCGCTCTTGAGTAAAGCGCCGGGCGGCCCTGGGGGCCCTTCTTTACCCCACGCCAAAGGCTCATAGGATCTGTTTCTTGTGCCACTCCGGCAGGAGGGATTCCGGTCCATGTACCAAGGCCTGAATCAGGGCGTGGGCGCAGGAATCCAGGACCTGTGCAAGAATCGGTTTTTCATCCGGGTTAAAATCCGAAAGCACCCAGTCGGCTATATCCACATCCCCGTGGAGCGGCCGGCCGATGCCGAGGCGAAGCCGCCAGAAATCGCCGGTAACGAAATTGGCCTTTATGGAACGCAGGCCGTTGTGGCCCCCAAGCCCCCCGGAAAACTTATATGCCGCGGTTCCCAAGGGTAAGGCTAACTCATCATGAACCACGAGAATATGCTGCACGGGAATCTTAAAAAAAGAAGCCGCCGCATAGACCGAATCGCCGGAGAGATTCATATAGGTTTCAGGTAACAGCAGATGGATCTTACCGGGAGGCGGTTCCGCCCTGGACATGGCCGCCTCCTTTTGATAGGCCGGCAGCATACTCCCTTCGATGCTCGCGTAGAGGCCTTTGTATTTTTTCTGCCACGGTAACGAGGCGGAAAAAGGAAGGGTCTCTGCCAACAGCCGTCCTGCATTATGCCGGTTTTGCGCGTATTCCCTGCCGGGGTTTCCTAAAAACGCTACGAGTTCAATCATGTGCTTCATCCTTAATGCAGCCCTCATAATAGACCGGATGCAGGCCTTTTTGTAGTACCCTCATACCGGGGCAAACCTATGGCGCCGGATATACGGCCTTTCCCCAAACCCCTTGTGAGGGCCCCGGGTTCAAGGGGCCGGGGCTTGCTCCTTAAGGCCATGACCTGTCGCTGTCATGCGGATCCTTTTCAAAAATCCTAGGGGTCCCGCTCTAAAAAGACGGGGAAGTTTTTGTAAAGAGATGCGGGAGTCTTT
>JAITRH010000062.1 GCA_031288495.1 Treponema sp.
AGGTGGTTTTCCCCGGCTTACCTTGTGGACCGTACAAACCTGCATGGCCACGGTACCCCCGGTAATTCCCCGCTTATACATGATGTTATATCGGTCCTAAAGATTATAAAATACTACAAGCATACATAAACCGCCCCCCCTATAGTACAAACAGAGAACAGCTTGTGAGTATCCCAGTTCCTTGGGCAAGGAGTATCCATGAACGAAACCAGTATCCTGCACGCCGATGATAGAAAGGACGATGAGATCCGTTTACTCGATCTCTTCGCCGTGCTTTGGCAGTGGAAAGGCATGATTATGGCCATCACCGGTATGGCTATGCTCGGGCTTATCGGCTTTTCCCTTATGTCCCTCAGGATGCCTCCGGAGACTTCACCCCTTCCCAATGAGTATACCCCGAGCGCCTTGATGCTTATCAACGACACCACCGCCTCCGCAGGAGGGATGGCCTCTATGCTTAATATGAGCGGCCTTGGCAGTTTAGCGGGACTCGCGGGGCTCCGTACCGGGACAAGCTTCAGTCAGCTTGCGGTCTACCTGGCCGGTTCCAATTCCATGCTCGATGAGGTGGTTGACACCTTCAACCTCATAGAACGGTATAAGATTGAGCGCTATCCCCGGGCGGAAAGCCGGAAGATCCTCAGGAAAAAGCTCGTTGCCGAGTATGATGAAAAAACAGGGGTGCTCGGCATCAGTTTTACCGATCCGGACCCCCGGTTTGCCCAAGGAGTGGTTAATTTCTGCACCGGCTATTTGGAGAAACGCTTTGATGAACTGGGGATCGATAAGAATAAACGGGAAAAGGATAACCTCGAAAAAAATATCGTCAATGTTTATAAAGAAATACAAAACCTGGAAGAAGAAGGCCACAGGCTCGAACGGTCCGCCATCAGGGGTTCTATTTCGGCTATTACCCTGGAATTAAACCGGATTACCCTGGAACTGGAGGCCCAGAAAGAGGTGTATACCCAGCTCAAAGTACAGTATGAATTAGCAAAAATAAGCCTGGCCAGTGAAAAACCGGTATTTCAAATCCTTGAATGGGCGGAGGTTCCCGACCAAAAATCAGGGCCCAGCCGGGGTTTGCTCTGTATCATTGGTACCCTGGCCGCGGTCTTTTTTTCCATGCTCCTCGCCTTTGCGGTAAACACCATTACCGCCATGCGGAAGGATCCCGCCGTGCAGGCTAAATTTAGGAAGTCTCCATAAATCCCCTCACCCAAGGGGTAGGCAAATACCCGCTCAGGTTCGCGCGCTTTCCAGTTCCGCTGCGGTTACTTCCCATTCCCGGGTTTTATCCTCAATGAGCCCCTGCACCGCGGCAAGCCTTGCCTTCATGAGCCGGGTTTTGGTGCCATCCCGGTACACCTCCGCGCTTCCCAAGGCCCCTTCCAGCCGGGCCTTTTCCCCTTCCAGCGCATCCAGGGCCTTGAGAATATCCCCCTCCTGCCGCTCAAGCCGCCGGATGAGGGTCTGCCGCTGCTTGTCCGCTTCCCGGCGTTCCGCTGCCCTGGATACAGCCCCGCCGGGCCCTTCCGGGGGCCGGGATTCAGGGAGGGCTGCCTCTGGGGATGTAAAAACCGGCGGCACCGCGGCCCCTTCCGCTTCCTGTTCAAGGCGGTCCAGGTAATACCCGTAGTTCCCATAGAAAAGCCGGGCCCCCCGGGGAGACAGTTCCAAGGTTTTGGTGGCCAGGGCCTCCATAAAGGAGCGGTCATGGGACACGAAGATGATGGTTCCCGTATAGGCCTTAAGGGTATCCAGGAGGATGTCTTTGGAATAGAGGTCCAGATGATTGGTAGGCTCATCCAGCATGAGGAGGTTCATCGGTTTAAGCAGCATCCGAAGGAGGGCAAGCCGGCTCTTTTCACCGCCTGAAAGGACCGAAAGGGGTTTGTACACCTCCTCTCCCCGGAACAAAAAGGCCCCGAGCATGTCCCGTACCCGGGGAATCAGCACAGGAGGAGCCTCGGCCTCAAGGAATTCCAGCAGGGTTTCCCCTCCTCCCAGGGTTTCCGCGGCATCCTGGGAAAAATACCCCGGATGAATACCCGTACCGTACCGGAGGGTTCCCTCAAAGGCGGGGTCCCTGCCGGAGAGAATCCTGAGCAGGGTGGTTTTCCCCGCCCCGTTACGCCCGACGACCGCCAGCCGTTCCCCGGATTCAAGGACGAGATCCAATCCTGAAAGAACCTGCCGGGTGCCATAGCGTTTCCCCACCCCCTTTAGGGTCAGGGCAAGCCGTCCCGCATGAGGCGGCGGGGGAAAGGTGATGCGGATCTTCTTGAGGGATTCGGGAAGGAGGATCCGTTCCATCTTTTCAAGTTTTTTTATCCGTTCCTGCACCATGGCGGCCTTACTGGCCTTGTAGCGAAACCGGCGGATCAGGTCCTCGGCTTTGGCGATTTCCTCCTGCTGAGCCTCGTACCGTTTCATAAGGCTTTCCAGGGCCTGTTCCCGGACCTGCTCGTAGGCCGTATAGTTTCCCCCATACCGGGTGAGCCTGCCTTGGAAGAGTTCATAGACCTCGGTAACCGTACTGTCCAGAAAGTACCGGTCGTGAGAAACCACGAGGTAGCCTCCGGTACAGGAACGCAGCCATGATTCAAGCCAGGATCGGGCTTCAATGTCCAGGTAATTGGTGGGTTCATCCAGGAGGAGGATGTCCGGCCTTTCCAAGAGTACCTTGGCCAGAGCGATACGCATCTGCCAGCCCTCGGAAAACTCCCCGGTGGACCGCTCCATATCCGCGGGGAAGAAGCCCAGGCCTGAAAGGACCATAGCCACGGTCTGTTCCCGTTGGTAATACCCGGATTGTTCTATCTGATCCTGGATCCGATGGTACCCTTCAAGCAACAGGCCGGTACTCCGGTCATCCTGGGTTGCCCCGGCAAGGACGCGGCCGATGGCTTCCCTCCGGTGGATCAGGGCGATGATCCCGGTATAGGCGGTTTCCACCTCTTCCCGCAGGGTTCTGCCCCGATAGACGATGCCTGATTGGGGAAGGTACGCAATCCTGGTCCCTTTCTGGACCGCCCGGTCCCCTGAATCCCCGGGGATCTGTCCGGCAATAAGCTTCATGAGGCTTGACTTTCCTGACCCATTAGCCCCCGCGAGGCTTGACCGGGAACCTGCAGCCAGGGAAAGGCTTACCTCTTGCAGGATATCCCGGTCTCCAAAGGCGAGGGAAACTTTGGTAATCTGTACAAAGGCCATACCTAGGACGCAGCCTTGAAGAAATAGATAATCATCGGCGAACCGGCCCGGCGGGTAACCGTTACGCCGTCCAGATTGGTTTTGGGTACATATTCGATACGGAAGCCCCGGGATTCCAGGGTATACAAGAAATGGACCACCCCCTCGGGACCGCTCAGCCCATCAAGGGAGAGGGAAAAGGCGCCGTCATACGCAGGCTCCAGATCCGGACTGAGAAAAAGCCCCATAGACAGGGTTCCGCTTCCCTGGGCGGCAGGAGGAATCACCCAGGGAATGAGCCGTTCATAGCCCTTCCAGGAGAACCTTCCTTCCGCAGTAAACGAGAGGGTACCGTAGTTGTCGCTTCGGAACACCGGCCCCAGGGTATAAATACCCCTGAAAAGCTGCGCCTGCCGGGCGGTTTCCTTATGGATAATATCCTCCAGATCCGACGGAAGGGCCACGAAAAGCAGGGTCTGCAGGGCGCTGCCGCTTTCGGTAAACTGTACTTCCAGGGAGGTATCTGAGCGCAGGCGCATCTGGAGCCGGGCCCCTTCAAAGCGCCAGGACCGGTCCCCCTCAGATCGGATACCGGTATAGGAAAAGGTTTTATCCAGGCTCGGTAGATATATATGGGCGATTCCCGGCTCCTCAGCCGGAACAAAGCGCCACTGCCGGGACAGGGCTTCCAGGTCTATTTTCTTCAAGGCTAGCATGGTTCCATAGGACTCGGGAAACCAGGGTTGGGATAACACCTTCTCCAAATCCGGGTCCGCTGCTTCGGCGGTTTCACGAACCGCCCCTAAGGGGCCTTGGGTATGTTCAAAGAGCCGCAGCCGATAGGAAAAGCAGTACCCCCGGTTCCCGTCTTCCGTTAACACCTGATACCACTCGCCTGGAAGGGGATCCCCGGTAGTGCTTATGGCCTGAGTCCCCTCCGCGGGGGAGAGGACCTTGATAATCTCCCCCTGCCTGAGCCGGTATACCCGTTTAGCGCCGTTATCCGGAGCGTCTCTTATGGGAAGGCCGTCCTGCAAGGTTTCCCCGTAGAGCCGGGCGAAGGGAGCAAAAGCCGCGGCCTGCTTTTTCGCGGCGGCGTTACTTTTTATCAGTTCCAGCTTGGAAAAGGGAACCTCCACCGTATCATCCGCCTTCCCGTAAGGGCTTCGGTATGCTTCGGGGATACCCACCTCCCAAACCTGGTCCGCCTTGGATCCGCTATACACCAGCAGCACCGTCCCGGCGGGGACTGCCGGGTCCTCCATAGCCCACAGTAAGAGCCCCCAGCCGACCCGAGAGGTACAGGCCCCAAAGAGAAGCGGTAGTATACCTGCCGCCCCGAGAATCCGGAGCAGGACCCGACTATTTCCCTGTATCATACGAGGGGATTATACCGGAATTGCGGCGTAAAAACTAGGAGTCCTCTGGGGGGTAGGACTTTTGCA
>JAITRH010000067.1 GCA_031288495.1 Treponema sp.
TCGGTCGCCCATTTGATTATGTCTTTCTTTACCTCAGGTTTACAGCCATTATAGGTGTACTGAGCGTAAAATGTTTTATGGGAACATGCCGGATTATTACAGGCATACCGCTTTTTACCATTTGCAGTGCCATAGGAACGGACATCCTCACTTCCGCAAAATGGACATTTTAACGCTACGGCTACCATAAACTTCTCCCTCATATAGTTTTCGGTATAGTATATCCGCATTTATTATAATATGTCTAGAACATCACCGAGTATGATGGAAGGGCAATGACAATAGCCATCACATGCCCCCATTGCCAGAGTCTTAACATAACCAAAAACGGGAAAAGAGTAAGGGGAAATATCGGACTAAAAGTCCTCAGAAACCCGGTATGAGGAGGTGAAGACTTAGGGCTTATGCCTAAATAACATCGGCTTTGCGGAAAGCGATAAAAGCACAGGCAAACATCAGTAAGCCCAGGTATGAACTTTTCCGTTTCTCAAATCGCACCAGAAGTGTGCGAAAGCGGTTTATCCACGAATGCGCCGCCTCTACCACCCACCGCCGGGCTTTGCTCCCCGGCATATCCTGTGTCAAGACCCAGATGCGGGGGCATGCAAAGCTATCCCGCCCTTCAATGACGAACGCATCCAACACATGCTCAAGGGGCGACACATCGTGCCACTTCGCTCCGGTGACGACCAGCGACGCTCCCGCTCCGTCGGCGAGCATAGGGCGGTTGCTCCCGTTTTTTCCCCGGTCGGTCGGGTTGCTGCCCACCGCTTCCCGGGCTAACGGCGCTTTGCTCATGCATCCGTCGGCGCTGAGCCATGTCCACGGGATGCCCCGAGCTTCCTCGTATGCGGCAAGACCGCCTCTCCACAAGGCCTAAAAAAACCCCGCTTCACACCAGAAGCGGAAATACCGGTGCACGGCGCTTGAAGACCCCATGGATTTGGGCAAGGCCTTCCACTGGATGCCGGTGCACAGAATATAGAAAATTGCTTCCAGAACCTTGCGGAGCTCCATCCGCAGCCGTCCCCGGCCCGGTTTTCGCTCATAGTCCCGGCGGGGGTCTCGTGTCTTTGGGGGCAACAAGGGTTCAGCCGCTTTCCAAAAGGCGTCGGTTATTTCCCCTGAACGGTTTTGTTTTATCTTTTCCCTCCCTTTTCTTTTACTCGGAAGGGTTTCGTTTCTTATTTAGGCATAAGCCCTTAACCTTCTCAGCGAGTCGGTAATTTCTCTCGGAACAGCACTAATTCCCTTCAGAGCACCGATGATTCCACTCGGAACCGAATTAATTCCTTTCAGCGAGCCGATGATTCCACTCGGAGCCGAATTACTCCTTCTCAAAGGGCCGATGATTCCGCTCGGAACAGAACTAATTCTTCTCAGAGAGCCGATAATTCCGCTCGGAGTTGAACTAATCCTTCTCAGAGAGCTGGTAATTCCGCTCGGAGTAACACTAATTCCTTTCAAAGAGCCGGTAATTCCTCTCAGAGCAGAACTAATTCCTTTCAGAGCACCGATGATTCCTCTCGGAACCGAATTGATTCTCTTCAGCGAGCCGATGATTCCGCTTGGAGCAGAATTACTCCTTCTGAGAGAGCCGATGATAACCGCTCGGAGCCGAATTAATTCCCTTCAGAGAGGCGATACTTCCTTTCTGAATGGACGGTTTCCCCGGTGTTGATCCCGAGATGCCCTACGGCCCTCGAAGGTCTTCTATAGGGGTATCCGGGGATGCCGATCAAGATGAGCTCTCGGGTTGCCCCTTCCCCAGCGGGAAATCCGGTTCAGCCACGCCACCCTCCGTCTTGGGTCTCCCCTGCTTCCCCAGCGTGCTTATCCCCGGTTCTTCCGGTTCCTGCCCCAAGACCTAGCCGTAAAAACAGCCAGGGCGCCCCTGCACAGGCCCAGAAGCCCACGGCGCCGTAGTGCAGAAAACGGCTCAGCTCGTAGGGAAATACCCTCAAGGACAGCACCGCCCCAAGTCCCTGATAGACAAGGCCAGCCCCGGCGATTCCCAGCGCATACCGCGCCCCCAATACAAGGGAATCCGGCTGCTTACCCCTGATGGGAGCCTGCGCCGAGAAGGGAAAACGGCTACGCATCAAAGCGTACCCCGTACCGAATCCCAGGAATAGACCGCTCAGGCTCGGATCCGAACCTGCGGCATTCATCCCCAGGGCAATCAGGGCAATGCTTATCATACGGAACCGGGTTCCTCCTGCATCCAGGGCTTTTTCCAGAACCCCCTGGGTGCCGTAATAAATCCCCAGAATGATCCCCCCTAGAAGCCAGCCCGCCAGTACGTCCGTGGGAAAATGAAGTCCCAAGTAGAGCCGGGTGAAACCGATAAGCAGGGTGATGAGGATGGCACCGATCCATACCGGGATCTTGCGGATCCGTAGCGCGAGGGGAATCCAGAAGGTCAGGGCCATTTGGGCGTGCCCTGAGGGAATACCGTAACTCAGTTCAAAGCCCCGGCCTACCGAAGGATCCAGGGTATAGGGCCGGGGTTGTTTTAAGAGGCTTTTGCAGGTCCCGTTTACCCAGGCGGATAAGAGCATAAGTATGCCGAGGCGCAAGCCCTGCTTCTCATCTACACACCAGAGCACGAAGAGGATCACCGGAATATAAAAGTACGGGGTTCCCCCTTGGGTGAGCATCTGCAGAGCTGCGGTGCATACGGGGGTTTCCATGGTTTGTATGGCTTGTATGACCTTAAGTCCCCACTGATAGACTGCATAAAGGGGAGAAGAATCTGCGGTGGTAATGCCTATGATAGAGTCCTGATACATAGTAGGGATATTCCTGTTTTTTCGGTACAGGGCAGGGCCTGTAATTACCCTTACTATATCGGATACCCTAGGCAGTATACAAGAAGGGCATGAGATAATACCGGGATACACGCATAGCCAATCACCCGCCGGAGAGGTCTTGAATAGCCTGGCTTTAGGGTTAGGGCCTGTTCCTCGATACACCAAGCCTGGGTCAAAGGTCAGACCAAGCCTATGGGTAATGCACCCATAGGCTCTGTATAGGCTAAACTTCACCCGCAGAATCGCATGATCCCGGTAATCCCGCCCTGAACTCCGGTTTCCGAAGCCCGGTACTGTGGTGGGTCACGTGTAGTGTATAGGGCCGCCCGTTTCACCGTGACAATTCCTATGCCTTTATCCTGAAGATAATGCAGGATTCAAGCCTTTCCCCTTCAAGAGGCCCTTTACAGGCATTCCCTGCTGCGGGTTCGCCCGCCTAATAGGCATCCAGAGGCATCCCGGAAACTTCTAAGGGCATCCTCAGAAAGTAAGGATCCCTCCATAGGGATTCCCTCTAAACCGGCAACCCTAGAGCTCCCGTTAAGATGGAGTGCCTCGGGAGGCAGCGGCTCTGTTTCGTGGCCGGAGGTATTACCCAGTTTCCTTCTCGGGATCAGGGTTCAGGAAAGACTCAAAAACGACCCTCCCCTGATATATGGTCATGAGTACCCGGCCCCTACAAGTCAAACCACTACACGGCGAATTCTTACCCCGGGATCTGAACCGGCCAGGGTTTACCCGCCAGAGGGCCTCGGTATCCACCACCATGAGATCCCCCCGAAACGTCGGCGCCACGCGGCCCCGGTCGGTAAGCCCCAGGATGCGGGCGGGGGATGCGCTCATAAGGGAGGAAAGCCGGGAGAGGGAGAGCCGATCCTGCCGGACTAGCTCCATCCGGCATAGGGCAAAACCGGTCTCAAGACCGGTAAAACCCGGCGCGCCCTGGAGCTTGTCCCTTTCCGTATGAGGGGCGTGATCCGTCGCAATGGCGTCAATGGTCCCGTCGAGCACCGCCTCGATAAGGGCCCGGCGATCCGCCTCGGTTCTGAGGGGGGGATTGACCCGGCCCCAGGTTGCAGCCCCCAGAGCATGAGCGGTCTCCTCGGTGAGGCAGAGGTGATGAGGGCTTGCCTCCGCGGTAAGGGTGAAGACGGCATGACCGCTTTCCTGCTGCGCCCCCTTGACCTTCCTGATGAGGTCCACCGCTTCCCTGGTTGATACATGGGCAATATGCACATGCCCTTGGGCTTGCCGAGCTAGTTCAATCACCCGTTGGGTAGCATGGTTTTCTTCAATACGGCTCCAGAATTCCCGCGGCTTTCCTGCGGCCTTGGCTTCCTCCGCTTCAGGCCCCCCGGCATCACAGTGGCAGGATACGGGGATTCCCAGGCGGCGGGCTTCTTGTAAGGCCCGGTACAGGATCTCATCAGACACCACATCTTTACCGTCCTCAGAAAGCATACGGAGCCAAGGTTCGGTTTCGTGCAGGGGGCCTTTAAGGAGGGGTATATCCGAAAGGGCCTTCCCCTCCATGCCTTGGGTCAGCGCCAGTACCGGGTACAGATCCACCAAGCCCAGGGCATCGGCCCGTTTTTTAAGGGCCCTGGCTTTGGCAGGGCTATCCATGACCGGCTTGGTGTTGGCCATGCAAACCACCGTCCCATATCCCCCGGCCACTGCGGCGAGGGAGGCGGACTCCAGGGTCTCTTTTTCAGGATACCCCGGATCCCGGAAATGGGCATGGAGATCTACCAAGGCGGGCATGAGGGCCAGGCTTCCCCCGCCCTGGATAGTCCGGTGCATGGGAAGCCTGATTTCAGGTAATGGGGCGCCTTGAGGGAACACATCCCGGATGATACCCCCTTCGATCCAGACTGAACCGAGCATATCCATGGTTTCATCCACCAGCCGGAAGTCCCGCAGTAAAAGCCCGGAGGATAGGCTCACCGGAAGTCCCCGGCGGATCGGATTTCATCGCAGTATGCACAGCGGTAGGTGCGTAAATCCCGGTTTTCCAAGTGAAAAATATGGGGAATGTAGGCTTCCGTGGAGGTAATACACCGGGGATTCTTACAGATCAACACATTCTCCACCCGTTCCGGCAGGGAAAGTTTGATTTTTTCCTTAATTTTTTCGTTTTCAATGATATTTACCGTTATATGAGGGTCGATGAGACCTAAGATATCAAAGTTGATAGCAATGGTATTATCAATTTTAATGATATCCTTTTTCTCCATTTGACAGGAATTGGCATTCACCACAAAGGCCACCGTATAGGGGGTCTTATCCAGGCCGAGCCAGTTAAAAATCCTGATACCCTGCCCTGCCTTAATATGATCGATGACGATCCCGTTTTTTATCTGGGCTAACATGAGTTACTCCTGCTTAGATTATACTACTTGGCCGGTCCAGAAGGCCCCAAACAGGACTATGCGCGTATCCTCTTTCATGCCCATTGACTAAAAAACCCATCTTGTGTATACCTAAAATTCACGGGTACATGCTGCGGACCGGTATGTCTGAACCGTTGCCATGTGTATTAAAGAAGTTCTTGCCAAACGACAGTTTGTGAAGACTCTCGTATGTATACAGCTAATCGGATTCCCTTGTATAGAGGGAACCATGAGGAGGACCTCCATGAGCGCTCGAATTAGGCTCAAAAAATTCGGAACCAAGAAACGGCCCTATTACCGCATAGTGGTTATGGATAAACATGCTCCCCGGGATGGGAAAGCCATTGAAGAACTGGGCTACTACCATCCCATTGAAAAGGAAGACCAGCAGATCCGGTTCAACGAGGAACGGGTAAAACTGTGGCTTCAGCAGGGAGCCACCTTAAGCGACACGGTGCATAAAATTCTAAACAAGAAGCGGGTATTCGTATAATTTTGGTTTTATATACTCGGTAGGATTTATAGGGAAACGTAAGCCCTGATACACGAAAGGGAAGGTGGAGAGGTGGAAAAAGATCTGGTTGAATATATCGTCAAGTCCCTGGTTGATGATCCTTCGTCGGTATCGGTCAGTGTTGTAGAGGGAGAAAAATCTACCATATTGGAACTTAAAGTTGCCCCTGATGACATTGGCAAGGTTATCGGTAAACATGGCCGTATTGCCAAGTCTATCCGAACCGTCTTACAGGCGGCAACGGCAAAAGGAGGCAAGCACACGGTTCTTGAAATATTGGACTGATGGGAGGGTTTCGGTCCAATGGTCATTGAAGGGATGGACAGGGTGACTGAACAGTTTATAGTAGGGGTAATCGGCGCTCCCTTTGGGGTCAAAGGCCATGTCAAGGTGCGATCCTTCTCCGGTGAGTATGAGCATCTCCAGCAGCTTAATACCCTGATCCTTCGGTGCGGGAAGGGTGAACGAATCCTGGAGTTGGAAGAAACGGTACCCCTTAGCCGGGGTCTGGGAATGAAATTCAAGGGGATTGATACCCCGGAACAGGCCCAGAGCCTCAACGGCGGGGAACTGATAACCGATAGGTCCCATGCGGCGCTGCTTAAACAAGATGAATTTTATGTAGAAGACCTTCGGGGCCTGGAAGTGCTGGGGAATGGAGCAGTCCTGGGACGTATCAAGGATGTTCTTGAAGGCGGAGGGGGGCACCTCATTGAAGTCCGCCTTATTTCCGGGGAATTAAAGCTGGTTCCCTTTAGAAAGGAATTTTTCGGTGATATATGCCTTGAGCGGGGTACGGCGGTCTTATTGGAAGCCTGGATCCTGACATGACCTATACGGTTCTTTCTCTTTTTCCAGAACTGATCGATGCTTTTTTTGCCCTTTCTATTCTGGGAAAGGCGGTAAACCGGGGACTCCTTACGTATCGCTCGGTGAATATTCGGGACTTTGCACCGGATAAGCACAAAACCTGTGATGACGCCCCCTATGGAGGGGGAGCCGGGATGCTTATGATGGCCGAGCCGGTGGGACGGGCATTGGCTTCCCTGGGGATACCCAATCGCTTGGATATGCCGGGGGCAGTAACGCCGGGGTCCAAGCCTCGGGTGATCTGCCTTTCCCCTTCAGGACGGCCGTTTACCCAAGAGAAGGCAAAGGCCCTCGCCAGGGAAACCGAACTTATCCTCCTGTGCGGACGGTATGAGGGGATGGATCAGCGTATCCTTGACGCATATGTGGACGAGGAGATTTCCATTGGGGATTACGTGCTTTCCTCCGGTGAAGTGGCGGCCCTGGTGCTTATTGATGCCACATCCCGTTTAGTAGAAAGGGTGATTACTCCGGCGTCCCTGGAAGAGGAGAGTTTTTCTGGGGGCTTATTGGAGTATCCCCAGTATACGCGTCCGGAGCGGTATGGTATGCTTAAGGTTCCAGAGGTATTACTTTCAGGGCACCATGAAAACATACGGCGGTGGCGCCTTCGGAAACGAATCGAAAAAACCCTTGCCCTGCGGCCGGATCTTATCCGGCAGGGAGAGGAAGCGGGCCTGTTTGACAGGGAAACCCGTATCATTATAGCAGAACTACGGAATAGCGGTGCAGGATAAACGCGGCCATTCCTAAAGGGGAAACATGAGTGACATAAAGGCAGGCATCAAAGAGATCGTAGCCTCCCAAATGAAAAGCGAACTGGATCAATTCAAGGTAGGGGATACGGTAAAGGTTCATTTTAAGATTGTGGAAGGTAAGAACGAGCGGATTCAGGTATATGAGGGCCTGGTAATCGCCATCAAGAATGCCCAACTGAGCAAGACCTTTACGGTGCGGAAGAATTCCTATGGGGTTGGGGTTGAACGGGTGTTCCCCCTTCATTCCCCGCGGATAGCCAAGGTTGAACTGATCCGTCCCGGCAGGGTCCGCCGGGCAAAGCTCTATTATATCAGGAGTAAAATCGGTAAGGCTGCCAAAATCAAGGAACTTATCTCCAAGAAAAAGAAGCAGCCCCAGGTGCGTGCAGCAGCCCCGCAGGGCTGACCCGGGAAGCGGGTTTCCTGAATATTCCGGTGCCTGGTATGGGAAGGGGTGAGGTACATGCGTCCCAGAAGGGCCGGGAAGGTGAAGCCAGGGCTGTTGCATTTTTGGAAGGGGCGGGAATGCGTATCATCGCCCGGAATGTGCGTTCCAGGGTGGGTGAGATCGATGTGGTTGCCCTGGATGGACAGACTATTGTATTCATTGAAGTTAAAACCTGGTCCGTGTATCCTCTTGAGGAGTTGCAGTACGGAATTGATGAGAAAAAGCAGCGCCGTATTATTGAAACCGCTAAGTATTTCCTTTTTTCCCATCGAGAATATAGTGGTATGGCTGTTCGTTTTGATGTTATATTTATTGGACCTGAGCTTATTACTCATCTTACCTCAGCCTTTATGGAGTGTATATGATAACGGTTCAAGGGGATCACCATCGGGAGCCTGCTGAATTAGAATCGTTGAAACTCAAAATTAACGATCCCAGGTATCTGTATGAGGCAATCAATTGTTTGGCCATGATATTAAGTAATGAGATTCTGAATATACATCAAGGAGGAATCGACCATGAGTGGGAGAGGAGGAGCCAGGCGCAGAGGGTATCGCCGCCGGGAGCGGACTGATACGGGGCCGGAATATACCAGAGCCGGTCGAAAAAACCAGGAAGCTTCTCGGTCTAATCGAGGGCAGGGAAGTATATACGAGCGGCTTCGGTGGACTCCTCCAATAGTGGGTACCGAATCGCTTCCGGTGCCGAATTGTCCGTATTGCGGTAAACCCATTAAGGATCTTGCTGCCGCAGTAGCAGATAAACATTCAGATACACCGGTTCATTTTGATTGCATCATCGCCAAAATTGCCGAAAGCGAAACCCTGGAAAAGGAAGATACCATTGCCTATATTGGGGGCGGTTGTTTTGGTATCTTGAGGTGTACCGGATCTCAGCATAAGCCGCGATTTACCATTAAAAAAGTGGTAGAATGGGAAGATAGGGAACAGCGGGCGCCATGGCGGAAAATGCTGAGCGATCGGTATTCTACAACATAATGGGCGGCGATATAGATAAGCCTACGCTGGACAATCTCGATACGCTAAAAACAGTTTCGATAGTATCACCCTCCGGCGTAAGCCCTGTACTGGTACCGGCGGGAGAGATTCCTTCTTTTATACCCACCCTAGAGGCTTTGTTTAAAACACCGGAGGATTTCGCATCAGATCCCCGCATTCAGGAACAGTATGGGATCTTGCAAACCCTGGGGGTTTTCCAGTACTGTGACCGGCTGAAACGGGAACTGGATACCTATAAAAGCCTTTTTGCCGGCGTTTTAGCGCTTTTTCATCATACTTCTATAGATGCTATGTTGGACACCGCCGTCTCCCAGCTCGCCACCCGGACCTTGGTATCTTTTATGGTGTTTTTGTGGAAGCCCTTCCAGAATAAAAATGAGATCCGTAGCAGGGGATATAAGGGCCATAAACCGGCGAATATAGGGCCCGCTCTTGAGAGCCTGACCCTTTTTGAGCTCTTTTTTCATCAGCATCCTGAACCCTTAACCTATACGGATCTGCTGAAACAGATGGGATATAATACCGCGACCCATGCCTTACAAGAGATGGAACCGGAACTGATAATCCCCATTCTGGGACCTTACGGATTTTATGGGTTGATACTGGTGGGCCCTAAACTACCGGGGGGGCGGTTCCAGCCGGAGGAACTGACCTTTATCCGGAACCTCATGTGCTTCGTTTCCCTGGCCCTCCAGAATCACCTGCATCATGATCATTCCCTACAGGATGTAAAAACCACCCTTTATAATTACGGCTTTTTTATTACCCGCCTTGAAGAAGAAATATCCCGGGTCCGGCGTAATAAGTACGTATCTTCAGTTATTGTGATAGATGTGGATTCTTTTAAGTCCTTTAATGATACCTATGGCCATATAGCCGGAGATCGGGTGCTGGAACATATCGCCTTTCTCATTAAAGGGGAAGTACGCCTTGAGGATGTGCCCTCCCGTTTTGGGGGAGAGGAATTCACCGTGCTGTTACCCAATACCAATGCGGAGTCGGCCTTGAGTGTGGCGGAACGGCTACGGCTTGCTATTGCGCAATTAAAGATTCCCTGGGAAATACCATTGCCGAGGATTACCATTAGCCTTGGTATTTTTACGTTTGATAACCAGACGGATATGACGGCTACTGAAATTCTTAACCGGGCGGATAAAGCCCTGTATGCATCAAAAAGCCGGGGTAAAAATTGTACCACGCTGTGGGAACCAAGCCTTGAATTGGGCATGTACCGATAGAACATTTCGGGAAAAACACTACGTATAGATGGAGCGAGTATGATTGGAATTATTGGAGCTATGGAGGATGAAATTATTCTGCTCCGTTCGGCCTTAACAAATCAGCAGGTCAAAACCATCGGGGGTTTTACTTTTTTTGCAGGTGAACTTGCAGGAAAGCCGGTGGTCTTATTGCGATCCGGAGTGGGTAAGGTAAATGCCGCGATAGGCTGCGCGTTGCTCCTTACCACCTATCAACCGGATGTAGTCATCAATACCGGTTCTGCGGGCGGTATCGATCCGACCCTCAACGTTGGGGATGCCGTTATTTCCGACGGCTTGGTGTACCATGACGTGGATGTTACTGCCTTTAATTACGCTCCCGGCCAGCTTCCCGGTATGCCTGGGGTATTTCCGGTTCCCGAGGATCTTATCAATCGGGCGGAACAGGCGGTGGAAGCCTTAAAACAGGAGTGTAAACTTCCCAGGGAGTTTACCTGTGTCCGGGGCCTTATCGGGTCAGGAGACGTCTTTATGCACGAACCGGAGCGGATTGCGGCGGTCCATACCCTGTTCCCCGATATGAAGGCCGTAGAAATGGAAGGAGCTGCGGTGGCGCACAGTTGTTTCTTGTTCAAGGTGCCTGCCCTGATCATCCGGGCTCTTTCGGATATTGCGGGGACTGAATCGCCTTTGACCTTCACGGAATTTCTCCCGATTGCCTCTAAACATTCCGCGGAGATAGTGCTTCGTATCATCCGCAACAGCTGAGGGGCGCTCGCAGCCTGGCGCATTGGTATCCGGTTTTATGGGCGAAGCCCAACAAACTCCTAGGGGAATTGCAGGATAATCCATCGCGGGAAAACATTTTTTCTTAGGAGGGGAGGATTTGCCCTTGTGAGGGGAGGATTTTTCCTTAGGAGGGGAAGATTTGCCCTGAGGAGGGGAGGATTTGCCCTTAAGAGGGGAAGATTTTTCCTTAGGAGGGGAGGATTTGCCCTTAAGAGGAAAAAACTTTTCCTTAGGAGGAAAAAGATTTTCCTTAGAATGCGTAGGGTGGTGGAGGGAACGGCCGCTCCAGGGAAATGATAGGGGGGCCGAAAGGCCCCCCACGCCCCCCGGAAATTTTCTATGCGTTTATCCTGGGGGAATTGAGAGCCTGGTAATGGTTCCGCCGCTGTTGAAGGGAAAGCAGCGGTACCGTACATGCAGGGGCTACGTTAAGGCTTGAGGGATGCGTATTACTTCCCTATGGGCATGACCTGGATCTTTCAGCAGAGCTTCAGGGGTAGCGTATCCTGTTTACTATCTTCGATAATGCCGGGGGGGCCCCTCCATGTGAGGAGGCCGGGGGGAAGGAAAATCCGGTCTTATAGGGGAGCGCCATGGTTCCGACGGAACTAACGCGTATTCTTTAGTATTGAGGGTGAGTTTAGTCGCCCTCAAGAACCGAACTTCCCCATTCGGGGATACCCGGGAATACCCCTCAATGCTTACCTCTGCCCCTTCCTTGAGGCCTTCAATAAAGCCGATAAAGCGTTCAAGTCCCAGGACATAGTACCGTATATCCGTATCTTGAAGGGCAATCATGCCATCGAAGATACCGAGTTTTCCCGTAACCTTTAGGGTTTCCAGAGGGGCATCTTGCCGCCTGGGATCAGGGCCTCCCCAAGGATTCCGATGCTGGGCGGAGAGTAGCCCTCCGGCGGCTGCGACGAGCAGGATAAAAAAAATGCTTCTTTTCATATAAACTCCATAACCGTATCTACGGAAGGTGCTGCATGTGGCAGAAACCCGTTCTCCCGTGAGGCCAAGGGCCGTATTAATATAAAGCAAAACTCATGCCAAGATAAGCCTAAGATAAGGGGAAGTAAGATAACGAGAGAAGCCTCCGCCGGACCTGAGTCCGAAATTATACGCATGTTCTATACAAATCCCTGAAAATCCCCGCATCGTCGCATTGCTATAATGCCCTGAGCGTTCAGTCGCGGACGCTTAATTCCCTGGAACTCAGGGTAAGATAAGGGTGCCCGGGTTTTCTTGCTATGATCCAGGAATATCAGGAAGAAGCGGAGGATAGGGCGATTGTACGCTTATTGTCGCCTGCTCAAGAGGCATGCTAAAGGGGTACATTTTTCCCAACTGGGTAAAATATACCCTATTATACGCCTGAGTCTGGCCCCCTTAGCCATAGCAGCGTCAGGGGCTTTCTGCATATCCCAGCCATGCCTCCCGGTAAGGGTCTAGCTCTGGTATGCCGATTTTCAAGACTTCCTGATAGGCTATCTCCAAATCCCCGGAGAGCTCCGGTAGTTTTTTACCGGTCAAAGCCATCTTAACGGTCATGGCTGCCCCTAAAGCCGTAGCTTCAGCAATATCCGTGAGGAAAACCGGGTTGTTCGGCAGGGCCGCCGCAAGGAGGGTATGGTAGGCTTTATCTTTCCTAAACCCCCCTTCGATAATGATTTTGGTTCCCGGAATAAGTCCGGTCCGTTCCAGGGCGGTGAGGGTCTGCATAACCAGGGATATGCCCAGGAGGGCGATTCCCTGTTCGTAGCGTTTAAAAACCCCGGGGATCTGACTCCTCTGGGCAATACCGGTGAAGGGATACTCCCGCCCGTCCTCCATGACCCGAGGTTTGGACCGGGGGAACTGGCCTGAACCCGGGGTAAGCTCCGGCATGAGGAAGGCCCTTTTTTCGGCGAGCAGGGAACGGTACTGGGATACCTCAAAGGAAGGCAGCTCCTGCCGCCCATGTATATCCATGAGCAGGCGGGACCAGATTTCAAATTCCTGGCCTCCGAGGAAGTTCGCGGTTTTTACCGGCGTTCCAAAGGCAGAAATATTGAAGAAGACCCCCTTGCCCAGTTCTTCCGGGGCAAATCCATAGACCGGCACGGGATTCATAATGACACACCAGGTCCCGGTGGAGTTGAGGACAAATCCCCTTTCCCCGTGCTTGGCAAAATGGGGAAGCAAGGAAGCATTGGAATCGTGGATACCCAGGGTAAGGATTACCTCTTCCGTAAGCCCGGTTTTCCGGGCACATACCGGGCTCAGGGTTCCCAGCACATCCCAGGAGGCCCTCAGACGGTTCGGCATGAGCGCCGTTACCCCAAGACCCTGGGCCACCGAGGAAAAACACCGGTGCCGTTGATCCCAGAGGTAGCTATGACAGCCCATATAGGTTCCCTCAGCACCGGTTTTGCCTGAAAACCGGTATCCCCAGTATTGGGGATAGAACAGCAGCTGGACCGTCTGCTTGAAACCTGCCGGATAGTGTTCCTGGGCGAAAAAGATCCCCTTGCCGGTATTGATCAGCCCCTTAAAAGCAGGAGTACCGGTTTCTTCCTGGAGCGCCTCAGGGGGGCCAAACCGGGCATAGAAACGCTCATGAAACCTATCCCCCGGCTCATGGGTGTAGTACACGCAGGGCATCGAAGGGGCGCCGTCTTTTCCCACCCCCACAAAAGTGGCTCCATGGGTACTCAAGGCTATGCCCTTAATGGGATAGAGCCGGGCAAACCGGGCGACTTGTTCGGTGAACCAGTCCTCCATAGCCGCGAGATCATGGGTTTCCAATCCATCTATAAGGAGCGGCGGAAACTGCTCGTACCGGGCAGCCACCGGTCTCAGGGCATCATCATAGACCGCCACTTTCTTATGGGTCATCCCGATATCGATCACCGCAATAGCATATACCACCCTGCTCCTCCTATGCCCCAGCAGCCCAAAAACCTACAAGCCCCACAGGCTGCTAGTGTAACATCACCTGGCCGCCGGTAACCGGGAGCGCCTGACCGGTTTCATACTCCTGTTCTATAATATAGTAGATGGCCCGCATCACATCCGGGCCGGTACAGCCCCGTTTCATCGGGACCCTGGCTTCATAATAGGCCTTTACATCCGCAATGTGCTTGGCCCCCGGCACCTTGCCCGTTCTCAGATATTGGACGAAAAGGCCCTTTTCGGGATCAGACCAGAGGGGACCGTCAAAGAAATTGCCAGGACAGATGGCATTTACCTTGATGTTATAGTCCACCAGTTCCAGGGCAAAGCTCTTGGTCAATCCAATACCGCCGAATTTTCCCCCTGCATAGGCGCCGTTTCTGTTTGACCCCTCAAGGCCGGACTTGGAATTGATCTGGATGATGTCGGTTTTCCAGTGCGGGGCGGTACGGTGCTGCTCCCTGAACAGTAAACCCGCGTATTTCGCTATGAGAAAGAACCCGGTATAGTTAATATCCGTAACAAAGGTAAAATCGTGCAGGCTCTGTTCCAGAACGCTTCCGGCCTTGAGCACCCCGGCATTGCTGATGCAGATATCCAGTCCTCCCACGGTTTTTATCAGGGTCTTAAACAGGGCATCCACAGACGCTTCATCCGCGACATTCACCGCCAAGGGGATTGCCGCAGTCCGTTTTTCCTTGGCATTGATCTGTACCGCCAGGGTTTCCGCACCCTCCAGGTTGCAATCCGCAATAACCACCAGGGCCCCTGAAGCAGCGAGGCTTTGAGCGATGAATGCTCCAATACCTTGAGCCCCCCCGGTTACCAGGGCAATCTTGTTTTTCACCACCTCAGCCCGATGGGCAACATCAAACCTAAGCGGAGCAAGGGATACATTTTCCGTTAAAAGCGTATCGTTTTTTGCCTCCATCCGTTTTTTAGCTGCATCAAAGTCCTGGTCGATCCAATACATTCCCTGGACCCTATCGGCCTCTTTTACCACCACACAGGAGGGCACCTTTTTACCCCCTTCAGCCCGCGCCGCTGCTTCCGCCCCTGCCGGGGCCCGGTCGAATTCCCAGGCCGTATAGGCATCCTGTAAGATCTTGGCGGCATACTCGATATCCAAGTAGTGCGCATCGTACCGTGCAGGGGCGATATCAATACTCAAGGCCTCTTGGGGTATCCCGGTTTCTCCCGGAGGGCTCTGCATAAGCACCCAGGGGTATCTGCCGGTATTGATATAAAGCCCTCGGATAAGAAGCGCCATCGCCGCGGGATCCGCTCGTCTTCGTTCAGCCCTTTCCATATACACACCTCCCATGGAGTAGGTTCTCTGCTATGTTTATTGCCGCTGCTTCAGGGTGATGGAGATCCAGCGCTCTGCCTGCAGCAGCGTAGATCGCAAGCCGCGATGCCAAAGACTCCCCTGCAAGGGGATTTTCCGGGGAGAAGAGGCCCCACCGGGGATCCACTGAACAGAGCCGTTCATGGGCGATGAGGGCCCAGGTGGTATCCACCAGGTGGCGGAAGGGGGGGCTCACTACTTCGGGACAGGTAAAGGATTGCCGGGAACTGTTGATATCCACCCCGGAAATTTCCATGAAACCCCAGGCGGTACATAAGGCCCTCACCCGCCGAAGCTGTTCCGGTGTATTCCGGGGAGGCATATAGGTAATCCCCTGATACCCGATACGGGCTAATGCCGCAAAGAGCGCTTCCAGATAGGAATCCTCGAATTGTTCTGCCTGTTTGTCTCCTGTAGGCGATTCTCCCACATCCCCCAGGTAGGCATAGGCCGGAATTGCCCCAATGGAACGGGCAAAGTCCACCACGGTCTTAGCGGGGATACATTCTTTTGCATCGGGCGGTATACATATTCGGGGAAGCAAGGCTGATTTGAGAAGCCCCAAAAGATCATAGAAATAGTGGGGATTTTCCGGATCCGCAAGCAGGGTCCTGATTTTGGGCCCCGGCGTTATCCCCAGGGCGGCGTTAAGTCCCTGCACTAAAACAGGACCTCTCCCGTACCGCCGCAGGATCCTACCGGCCACCGCAGCCAAAAGATGCCGTTCGGTGATGGCGCCTCCCCCTGCATATTGGGACGTATCCAGGATATCATGGACAAAATCAATTTCCTCAAAACCCTGCTCTTTCAGCAGGGCATTGGCTGCCTCGGTCATTGCCTGGGTCCGCAAAAGCCGTTCCGAACGGATAGGCATGAGGAATTCCCCCACCGCGGGGAATTGCGGTCGGGGTATCCCTTGGACGGTCATATAGAGGATCCCCACCGAATCAGGGTTGTTGATCTTGCGATAGGCCAAAGGACTAGGCCCATCAGGGTCCTGGAAACTGACCCGGACCTCAAACCCCACACAAGCCCCGATACCCATGCTTGCACAAGCGCAGAGCATCTCCTCTGCCGCAGCAATGGAATCATGATCCACCGAACCTGCGGCTGCAAGTCCGGCGTCCCTCGCTCCTAAGGCCGCCATACTTGGGGTATAGGGGCTAAAACTGTAGATGGTATGGATATGGTTATT
>JAITRH010000175.1 GCA_031288495.1 Treponema sp.
ATATTTACGCGGGCAGACAGGGTCGGGAGGATATACGGGTGATCTTGGATACGGAGAATTACCGGATTCGCCGGGAGGAGTCGCTGGTCCGCTTGGCCTATACCGTGGCGGATCGGGTCCGGGAGAATCACGGTTCCGTCCTGCTTGAACCGATGAATCCCTTTGACCGCAGGCTCATCCATACCACTCTGAACGATATTGCGGATGTAGAAACCAAGAGTGAAGGGGAAGGGCTCTACAAACAGGTGCGGGTCTATTATCGGGGAGCTCACTAGGATCCCCAAAAGCCCAAGGAGCGCTGCGGTATAGGCTTTCGGTACACCCGCACGGGCTGAAGCTTCCCGGCGGCTGAAGCCTGGGAAAGGCCCTTGAGGGGGATCGAGGAAGTACCCGGCCTTTGAGGGCTGCCCTTTCTTTCAAGGGCATAGTACGGGAACGGTGTCAGGTCCGTTCAAGACATGCCTGCTCAAGACCAAACCCCGCTTGCCTACCTTTACGTTTCATAGAATACCGGGGGTCCGTGAATGAACCCTCATGGCGCTCCCTGAACAATGCGAATAGGGGGGGATGTTTATAGAACCTTTCTGTGCATTCGCGTAATGGTTCTTTGTCTTGCCGGTATATACCGCTATCCAGTTGGATAAGGGCTTTATCCGATGGAATAGCCCTCTTATTCCACCGGATAAGGGTCTTATTCGATGGAATAAAGGTCTTACTCGATGGAATAAGGGTCTTATTCGGAGGAATAAGGGTCTTATTTGAGAGAATAAGGTTCTTATTCGAGGGGATAAGAGTCTTATTCGGGGGAATAGGGGTCTTATGCCGGGGGATAGGAGCGTCCGCTTCGCGAAGTATGGGGATTCCCATACATGGGCGGACCCTTTTCTCGGTATCGAAGTTACCGTACCCAAGACCGAATCATGTTGAAGGGCAGATGCTATTTCCGTAAGGGAAATACCGGGGCATAAGCGCCTTGCCCTGGTGAAAAGCACCTCACCCCAAGAGAAAAGGCCCCTATCCGTAAGCCCCCGGCGCAGGTGCAGGCAATGCGGGCCCTTGACAGGGTTCAGCCGTATCCTTACCATAAACCCTATTACTTGATTGAATTGATTGTGGGGAAGCAGGGTGGAAGTCCCTCGCAAGGGCGTTACCGTATAGCCGGGATACCACTATCATATACCTACTGCGCACACCGGAGGATATGAGGATGCAAACATGGGTACTGGCGGTCGTTGTTTTTATCCTAGGGGTTTTTAGAGCAGGCGCTGCCGAGGAAGATAAGGATGAAGCCTACCTTCTTCTTCAGGAGGACCAGGGCCTTACCATTACCGGAACGAGAACTGAAAAGCCCCTGCAAGATACGCCTCAGATTACGGAAATCATAAGCAAACAAGAGATCGCCGCTTCCGGGGCAGCCTCAGTACATGATGTGCTTGCCGAGTACGGTCTTTTGTTTGCCAGTAACGGTATGGGCGATTACGTTACGATGCAGGGCTTGGGTGAAGGGCGGATCCTCTACCTGGTAAACGGCAGGCGGATTGCCGGAAGGATCGCCCAGCGCTTAAACGGGGAGACCCTGCCCCTGGGAAATATAGAACGCATAGAAATTGTGCGGGGCCCCCAGTCCGCACTGTACGGCTCGGAAGGTATGGGGGGCGTTATCAATATCATTACCAAAGAACCGGCGGATACCTTTGCCCTTGAGGTTTCCATTAAAAATACCTTTTCCTTTGCTTACGATGATCCCGATACTTCCGCCTCGGTGGATCCCTTTGATGACCTTAATCCCTTTAGAGAACAAACCGCGCTGGTTAATGCGAATTTCAAAACAGGTCCCCTTGCCAATACCCTCACCCTTACAGGCAAGCGGGGTTCTTTTTATTACAATGAAGATAAAAGCCGTTCTATTTTGCCTGAACAGTATCAGGGAAGCGCCGGATTTGAAACGGCTTTTTCGCCCTTATCATGGCTGACCATGCAGGCCGGCGGTTCCCTTATGGGTATGCAAAGTGAGGATAAAACCAGTGCCTCAGGGGATCGTACCCGTTACCGCCATACCCGTGCAGACGGGCATATAAGCGCTGAGGTATCCCCTGTGGAACATACCCAGTTCCATATCAAGCTGTATGATAGTTTTTATCAGCGTGATAAAGATGGCTATAATGCCGGCGATGCCGCCTGGATTGCGGGAAAAAATTATGAAAACGAACATATCCTTTCCCTTGAAGCCCAAGGGGTATGGAGCGGTTTTCCCCAGTGGATCCTATTGGGAGGCGTGGAAGCTACCTATAACCGTATGTATAAATATAATTTCGATAATCAGGGCTCGCCCCAGGTTTGGCTTGATAAAGAAGCGGTTTTTTTACAAGCCGAAAGGTCTGTAGCATACCGTTATGCGGTCATAGGCGGTATCCGTCTCGAACGAAACGCCCAATTTGGGTTTTTCCCGGCCCCTAAGATTTCAGCCATGTATTATATAACACCGGAGCTGCGTATTTTAGGCGGTGCCGGTATAGGCTACCGCGCTCCTTCATTCAGCGATTTGTATCAGATAACCGATTCCCCACGCTATGTTATGTATCCCAATCCTGATATGAACCCTGAGTATGCCCTCTCCTTTAATGCAGGAGCCGAGTTTGCCCTCCCTGCTTGTTTTGTCCAGGTGAATTATTTTTACAGTGAACTGTTTGAGGAGATCCATTATTTTTATCGAGATACGCAAACGAATGAACCGGTTGCTTTTGATAATGGACGGGTTGAGACCAACGATGATAATAAGCCCATACGGTTCCGGGATAACCTTTCCTGTTCCCGGCGCTTTGGGTTTGACGGGGAAGGGCGGATTAGGTTTGCCCGGTATTTTTTCGTATCCGCCGGGGAGCGTTTTATTTTCGCCTATAACGTGAGCGATGGGGTAGTATTGCATGATGTTCCGGCCAACACCATTACCGTAAAACTGGGGCTTAACACTGAAAAAATGCGTAAGAACCCTCTATACACCTATGTGGGGGCGCGCTTTATAACGCCCCTTGATGACGGTTCAAGCCAGGATAAACCCCAGTTTATCCTGGACTATTTTTTTAATCTGCGGATCGCCCGGTATTGGACTATCCATTTTTCCATTACCAATATGACCGGGGAAATACAGTACTATTACCGCAGCGAAGAGGATAAGTGGACAGGACACGGCGAAAAGCTTGGTCAAAAGGTCCATGTAGGGGTCAGTTTTGAGTGGTGATGGTACAACATTGCATCGTTTGGTGAACGGACGCTTATTGAGACGGGGGTACACCACCGGAACCTGTGCGGCTGCCGCTGCAGGGGCTGCCGCATGGATGCTGTTGCATCAATCCCCCTGCGAAAAATGGCGCGTTACTACACCCAAAGGCATTGAACTTACCCTGGAAATAAGGGATAGGTTTTTTTCTAGTCATACCGCTTCTTGTGCGGTACGGAAAGACGCAGGGGATGATCCGGATGTTACTAACGGTATTCTGGTATATGCCCAGGTGGGAAAGACCCGCAAAACCGGTATCGGTATTGCGGGCGGCAGCGGAGTGGGCAGGGTAACAAAACCCGGTCTTGACCAGCAGGTGGGGGAAGCGGCTATTAATTCAGGACCCCGGGGCATGATAAAAGGGGAATGTCAATCGGTTTGTGATGCATCGGGGTATAAAGGAGGGCTCCTTGTAACCATTAGCATTCCCGGGGGAGAGGATTTGGCGGCCCGTACCTTCAATCCGCGGGTGGGGATCATAGGGGGTATTTCTGTACTGGGGACAAGCGGTATTGTCGAGCCGATGAGCGAAAAAGCCTACGCGGACACAATCCGTATGGAACTTAATCAAATTCGCAGTACCCACAGCAATCATAACGAGGGAGTTATCTTTACCATTGGTAATTTTGGAGAAACCTTTGTTCGGGATACCTTGGGGCTTTCCCTGGACACCCAGGTTAAATGTTCGAACTTTATCGGAGAGGCCCTTGCCGCAGCATCAGAGCTTGCCTTTAAGCGGATACTCCTCGTAGGGCATATTGGAAAGCTCGTTAAACTCGGTGTGGGTATTCTCAACACCCATTCATCCCACGGGGACGGACGGATGGAAACCTTAATCGTTTGCGCGCTTGAAGCGGGCGCTTCCCTTACCGTGCTCCAGGACCTAAAAGACTGTGTCAGTACCGATGCGGCTCTTGAGGTTTTGCGCCGGGGATCGGTATTGCAACACACGATGGCTATACTGGGGGAACGGATCGATGCCACCCTAAGACGCCGCCTGCCCCCTGAAATAGCAATTGCTTTTATCTGTTTTGATAAAAAACTCTCCCAGCCTGACCGGCGCGGCGAAATTATTTGTCAAAGTCCTCATGCGGATAAACTCATGGAGGTTTTTAAACATGGGTGATGTGCACTTTGTGGGAGCTGGCCCTGGAGCGCTTGATCTTATTACGGTGCGGGGTAAAATGCTGCTGGAACGAGCGGATGTGATTATCTATACCGGATCCCTTATAAATCCCGGGCTGCTTACCTTTGCAAAAAAAACCTGTGTAACCCATAACAGCGCGTACCTTACCCTGGATGAAGTGATTCGCCTTATGGAGGAAGCTATAACAAAAGGTCTTGAAGTGGTCCGCCTTCATACCGGGGACCCAAGTCTCTATGGGGCCATACGGGAGCAGATTGATCGGCTGAAGGAGCGTGGTATTTCCTGGGATATTTGTCCGGGTGTGTCCAGTTTCTGCGCAGCCGCGGCAGCCCTAGGGGTTGAATTAACCCTTCCTGCGGTAAGCCAATCGGTAATCATCACGAGATACCAGGGACGGACAGCGGTACCTGCGGCGGAATCCCTTTCTTCCCTGGCCGTACATGGTGCAACGATGGTGTTTTTTTTAAGCGTCCCCATGGCGGATACCATTAGTGAGGATCTGATTTCCTCTGGAAGCTATTCCCCGGATACCCCCGCGGCGATTGTGTATAAGGTAACCTGGGCGGAAGAAAAAGTGTTGCGCGGTACCGTTGGAACCTTAAGCGAAATGGCCCACGCTTCGGGGATTAAAAAAACAGCCTTGGTCCTTGTAGGGAAGGTCTTAGGCGCCGACTATGCACTTTCCCGGCTTTATGCGCCTGATTTTTCAACCGAATACCGGCAGGGGCTTGTGTCCCCCGGTACAGATGCTACAAAGGAAGAGGGATGAAAGTTGCCATCATTGCCGTATCGAAACAGGGGGCCGCGCTGGCCGCCGACTTACAGCCGCGCTTGGCGGATTCAACGGTTTATGGGTACTCGGCCTATGCCTTGCCGGGGCAGAGGCCTTTTGAAAAATTAAGCGGTATCATCAAAGAGGTGTGGGAAAACTACGAGGGTTTGGTATTTTTTTGTGCCGCCGGCATTGTCCTCCGCGTCATAGCCCCCTTGATTGAATCCAAGTACACGGATCCTGCAGTGGTACTTTGTCCTGAAACGGGCTCTTTTGCGGTTTCCCTGCTTTCAGGGCATGAAGGCGGAGCAAATCGGTTAGCCCACGAAGTAGCGGAATATATTGCTGCGGTTCCGGTAATAAGCACGGGAAGCGAAGCGTCGCCCCGTATTACCCCCCGTAACCTCGTGCTGGGAATCGGCTGTAAACGAGGGACCGAACGTCAACACATCCAAAGAACGGTAGAAGCGGTTTTTAGGAAACAGGTGCTTTCGGTGTTACGGATCCAGCGTATCTGTACGATTGATATAAAAAAGAATGAACCCGGACTCATCGGTTTTGCGGAAGAGTGGGGACTGCCCCTTTATTTTTTTACCTCCCAAGAGCTGAACGCCCTGGAGGGCAATTTTAGCGCTTCTGATTTTGTCCGGGAGATAACCGGTACGGATACGGTCTGTGAACGGGCCGCCCTTGCAGGGTGCACCGTAACGCCTAGGATATCCGATACGAGCAGGGGGAGCTTAATTGTGCAGAAAACGGCGCTGGATGGTGTTGCTCTTGCAGTAGCAGAAAGGGGAACCTATGAATAGACTCATGGTGGTAGGTATAGGACCGGGCAACACCGCGAATATGACAGAAGCATGCCGTCATGCTATTCTTTCGGCAGATGCTATTTTCGGCTATCGGGCATACATAGCGCTGCTCAAACCGTGGTTCCCCCATAAAAACTTTTTTGAAACAGGCATGAAAAGTGAGGTAGCCCGTTGCCGTGCCGCTTTGAGTCTTGCCGCGGAAGGCAAGGCGGTCTCGCTTGTTTCAAGCGGTGATGCCGGAATTTATGGTATGGCGTCTTTAGTGTATGAACTCTCCCCGGAATTTCCTTCGGTAACCATTGAAGTGGTTCCCGGAATTACCGCTGCCATAAGCGGGGCCGCCCTGCTGGGATCGCCGGTGGGACATGATTTTGCGGTAATCAGCCTTTCGGATCTGCTTACTTCCTGGGATTTGATTGAAAAAAGACTCCGGGCCGTAGCCGCGGGGGACTTGGTAATCTGTATATACAATCCTGCAAGCCACGGCAGGCCGGATCACCTGAGACGTTCTTGTGATATATTACTTGAAATCCTGCCTCCTAACCGGGTTTGCGGTCTGGTGCGCAACATTGGACGCAGCGAAGAAGGGTATGCCATTACAACCCTTGGAGCATTACGCACCATACCGGTAGATATGCTCACTACGGTCTTCATCGGTAATACCAAGACACGGGTAATCAACGGTAAAATGATAACCCCCCGAGGTTACGGTAATGCATAAGCTCATAATCTTCGGCGGAACGACCGAAGGCCGTACAATAGGTCAGTGGTGTACGGATCATAACCTGGATTTTCTTTACTGTACCGCAACGGCTCTGGGGACTGAACAACTTGATGTTAATCGGGTGCGGGTAGGCCGCCTTAACTTTGAGGAAATGCGAGGGTTCCTGAGAGAAGAGGCCCCTGAACTGGTGATTGACGCTACCCATCCTTATGCGGATAAAGTGAGCACTCATATTGCCGCGGCTTGTTCTGCCGAAGGTATTTACCGTTTGGGGGTCTTACGCGAGGCTTCCGACACATCGGGTTGTGAAATTTTCTCCAATGAAGCCAGCCTTATGGTGTGGCTTAACAGCACACGGGGGGTGATTTTTTCTGCTACCGGGGTAAAAGAAGCGGCCCTGTTTACCGGTTTATCAGATTTTAAAGAACGGGTGTGGTTCAGACTGCTGCCTACCCTTGAAGGACTCAAGACCTGCCTCGAGATAGGCTATCCTCGGGAGCATCTTATGCTTATGTGGGGACCCTTTTCAGAGGAATTAAACAGGGCCATGTTTGCCGCCGCAGGAGCTTCAATCCTGGTTACCAAAGATTCAGGACACGAAGGGGGCTTCCCCCAGAAGAAAAAAGCCGCATTAGCCCGGGGAATGCAAATCGCCTTACTGCAACGCCCTTTACAAGAAACCGGTTTATCCTGTAATGAGATACTTTTGGAAATTGAGAAACGATTGAGCGTCCGGCTATGAAGAAAATTATGATAATCGGTACGGGTTTGGGACCAGATACGATTACTGCAGAAGGGTGGAAGGCTCTTGAGGAGGCGGAAGTCTGGTTTGGTTCGGAACGCGTGTTGGAATTATTCAAACCCGGGGCGAAGAAAGCAAAAAGCACCTTTCCCTTTTATACCAAAGACCGCATTATACAGGAAATCGATCAGAGTAAAGCCCACCAATTGGCGATCCTGGTTTCTGGGGATAGTGGTTTTTACAGTGCGGCCAATGAGCTCTATGGGGCCCTGTCTCAACTGCAAAACGCTGAGGTTGCAATCATTCCGGGTATTTCTACGGTAAGTGCTTTTTTTGCACGCCTTGGTTTGCCCTGGCAAGAGGTTTGTCTTTTCAGCGCTCACGGCCGGGACATCACCGGACTCGTTTCCCTGGTAAGGCGGAACAGCGGGGTTTTTTGTATTACCGGGGGCAATACAAAAGAAATAGGTGCCCTGCTTGAAGATGCGGGATTTGCATCCCTGACGGTTTATGTGGGCGAAAATCTGGGATTTGAGAAGGAACGCCTTTTTAGCACCCACGTTACAATGCTTCGTTCTTTAGATCTTTCACCGTTATCAGTGCTGTTTTTTGAAAATACCCGTCCTGATGACAGGATTCGTTTCGGTATAGAGGATGAAGCCTTCAGTCGTCGAGAAGGTATCCCCATGACAAAGGCAGCAGTACGTGCAGCAGTTCTCGCAAAACTTGCATTACGATCCGAAGATATCTGCTATGATATAGGCGCAGGGACCGGGTCTATTTCCGTGGAAATGGCTTTGGCAGCCCATAAAGGACAGGTCTTTGCCATTGAAAAGCATGCCGGCGCTGTACCGCTTATCCATGAAAACCGTAAAAAATTCAACCTTGGAAATGTTATGGTTATTGGAGGCGAGGCCCCTGCTGCTTTGGCGGAGTTACCCAAGCCGGACGCGGTTTTTATTGGAGGAAGCGCGGGAAATATGAAAGAAATTATCCAATCGGTAGGTACCAAAAATCCGGCCCTCCGCATGGTCATTACGGCTATAACGATAGAAACCGTGCAAATGGTTTTATCTTGCCTGCCTCAAGCGGAATTGATACAGCTTTCTGCGGCCCAATCGAAAAAGGTGGGATCCCAGCATCTTTTAATAGCTCAAAACCCTGTTTTTATCATGACGGTACAGGGGGGATTGGAACCATAAATGGAAGAAAGCATGGATACCGGACAGCAGGGTATACCCCGTATTTTAATTACCGGAACCCATAGCGGCTGCGGAAAAACCACCCTAAGCTGCGGGTTGCTTTCGGCATTCAAAGCCCGGGGCTTGCATATTACGGCCTTTAAATGCGGACCCGATTACATTGACCCTATGTTTCACCGTTCCATAACGGGCGTGGAGGCTTACAACTTGGACCCCTTCTTTTTGCCGGGTGAAGCGCTCAGGGGCTATTTTACCGCTAAAATGCGGCATCCTCGTAGTGGTACTAGGGAAAACCCGTCCCTGGCGGTCTTGGAAGGGGCCATGGGGTATTATGACGGTATCGGCGCAACATGCCAGGCTTCGTCTTACGAGGCGGCAGAGACTACAAAAACGCCGGTAATTCTCGTGGTGGATATGCGGGGGCTGGGTAATTCTGTTTTTGCCTTGATTGAAGGGTTTGTGCATTATAAAGAAGATGGGGGCGGTATATGCGGAATAATTTTTAACGGCATGAACGAAACCCGTTACCTGCAATTTAAGCCGGAGCTGGAGAAACGGAATCTCAAAGCCTTTGGCTACTTTCCGTATAACCAGGCATGGCGCATAGAAAGCCGTCATCTGGGACTTACTACGGCTGCAGAAATTCCTTTTTTACAAGAAAAACTTGAGGCGCTAGGCAGGCAGGCGGCGGAAACCGTTGATTTAGCGGGCTTACTGGAATTGGCTGGGCGGGCATCGGATGTATCCCTGGGGGCGGTAAAGCGGGTGCGAAAAGTACCGGGCCCTCGGGTGCGGCTTGCAGTGGCTTCTGACGAGAGTTTCTGTTTTCTGTATCAGGAGAACCTTGAATTACTGGAAGATTTAGGCTGCGACCTGGCATTTTTTAGCCCGATACATGATGCAGGGTTACCGGAAGGCTCCTGCGGACTATTACTGTGCGGGGGATACCCTGAACTGTATGCCCGCGGCTTAGCAGAAAATGTCCCTATGCGTATTGCGGTGTACGAGGCGATCCGGGGGCTTGTACCTACCATTGCCGAGTGCGGCGGTTTTTTGTATTTACATAAAATGCTTGACGGACTGCCCATGGCAGGAGTACTTGAGGCCCAGGCATTCAAGACAAAACAACTCCAGCGTTTTGGGTATGTAACCTTAAAGGCAAACAGAGACACCCTCCTTTGTAAGGCCGGGGATGCGATACGGGCCCATGAGTTTCATTATTGGGAGAGTACCGACCCGGGATGTGATTTTACCGCAAGCAAAAACAGCGGAATGACCTATGCGTGTATTCATGCAAGGGACAGTCTGTATATGGGTTTTCCGCACCTTTATTTTCCGGCCAATCCTGATTTTGCACGGCGTTTTGTCCGGAAAATGCAGGCATATCAGAAGGGAAGGGTATGATTTTCTTATATTCTACTTTGGCGCTAGGATTGGGATTTATTCTTGATTTGATTTTTGGCGATCCCCAGGGGTTTCCGCATATAGTACGGCTCTTTGGCTCTTTGATTTCGACATTAGAGCGGATCCTTTGGAATGAACGGGGTAATAACAGGCTGAAGGGGCTTATATGTACCCTTATGGTGTTGTTTCTTTGTGCCGGGATTCCCTTTGTGCTGCTGTTTTTTGCCTATAGGTTTCACCCGGTACTGGGGTTTCTCGTGGAAACCTTCTTTTGTTATCAATGTATCTCGGTAAAAGATCTGGGTGTAGAAAGCGCACTGGTCTATAAGGCCCTTAAAGCGGGAGATCGAGAGGGCGCTCGTGTTGCGGTTTCCCGGATTGTAGGACGGGATACGGAAAGGCTCGACGAGGCAGGCATTACTCGGGCAACCGTAGAGACGGTGGCTGAAAATACTTCGGACGGCGTAGGGGCTCCACTTTTCTATATGGCTTTAGGCGGAGGCGTGGGAGCGTGTTTTTATAAAGCGGCTAACACGATGGATTCGATGGTGGGCTACAAGAATGAACGGTATATGCATTTTGGCTGTGTTGCCGCCCGTCTTGACGATGTACTTAATTTTTTACCCTCCCGCCTTTCCGCGCTGGCCATGATTGCCGCAGCGTTTATGCTTCGTTATGATGGTCAAGGGGCCTTCCGTATTTGGCGCCGGGACAGGCGTAAACATCCAAGCCCCAATGCGGGACAAACAGAAGCGGCCTGTGCCGGAGCTTTAGGCCTGCGCCTTTCAGGTTCCTCGTATTACCATGGTATTTGTGAAGATAAACCTGAAATCGGTGATCCTATCCAGAGGATAGAGGCGGATGATATCAAAAGAAGCATCAAGCTGCTCTATGGGGTGTCTTTTATCCTGTTTATTTTTTCAATGGGGATACGTTTATGCCTGTACATGGTGGCGACATATACCGGTTTATAAACTCCGGGGGGATACAGTTGGATTTTTCTGTAAATACCAATCCCCTGGGAATTCCCGCTCCGGTTTTAGAAGCGCTCAAAAAACAGGCTGCTGATTTTGCCCTCTATCCTGACCCCTATTGCCGGACCCTTCGAGCAGCCCTGGCCCTTTATGAGGGCATAAGCGAAAAAGATATACTATGCGGCGCAGGAGCATCCGATTTAATTTACCGGCTTTGTCTTTCCTGCCGTCCCCGCCGCGTTCTCATCTGCGCCCCGACATTTTCAGACTATGGGCTTGCATCACAGATTGCCGGGGCAGAAGTGGTATCATATAGGTTGTCAGAACAAAATAACTTTCGTTTAACCCATACTTTTCTTGAAAAAATGAGCCAAGACCGGACCAATAAAATCGATATGGTTTTTCTCTGTAATCCTAACAATCCTACAGGAGTTTTGATTGATCCGGTTCTGCTTGCAGAAATTGTGCAGGAATGTGAAAAATTAGCGATTTTACTGGTGGTGGATGAATGTTTTCTGCCCTTTACAAAAGCGGCGTCTCTTGTTTTATCAAAAATGCCTAAAAACCTTGCGGTTCTCAAAGCCTTTACAAAAACCTTTGCCCTCGCAGGATTGCGTTTTGGGTATCTTATTTCATCTAACCAGGGCTTGCTTACCATGGCAGCCCGTGCCGGATCCTGCTGGAATGTTTCGGTACCCGCACAGATTGCCGCCCTTGGGGCGCTGGGCTGCAGGCAACACGTACAAGAGGCAAATGCACTCATTGAAACGGAACGGTCTTTTCTTTCCCGGGGTTTACGGGCTCTCGGCTGTACGGTCTTTGATAGTGAAGTTAATTTTCTGCTGTTTAAGAGAGACCCTGCCGTTGCTTTAGCCGACGCCCTTGCGGAAAAAGGAATTTTGATTCGTTCTTGTGAAAATTTTCATGGCTTAGACCGGCGATACTATCGTATTGGGGTGAAAAAACACGAAGCCAATGCAACCCTGCTTGCCGCTATCCATGAAGCAGTAAACCCGTTAAAAGAGGTAACATGAGAGCAAAACCGCTTATGATTCAAGGTACCATGTCTAATGTGGGAAAGAGTCTTTTAACCGCAGGCTTATGCCGGATCTTGTGGCAAGACGGTTATAAAGTGGCCCCTTTCAAGGCGCAGAATATGGCTCTTAATTCATGTATCACCGAAGAAGGGCTGGAAATGGGGCGGGCCCAAGTGGTGCAGGCAGCGGCGTGCTGTATCAAACCGAGTGTGTTGATGAACCCGATCTTGTTAAAACCCACAACCGATATGGGCTCCCAGGTAATTGTAAAGGGTGAGGTGTACGGGAATATGGAAGCGAGGGAGTACTTTACCCACAAAAAATTGCACAGGGCCGTAGCGTTTGAAGCCTACGAAAAGTTGGCGGGATCCTATGAAATCATTCTGATTGAAGGGGCGGGAAGTCCTGCGGAAATTAACTTACGCCAGGATGATTTTGTAAATATGGGGCTTGCAGAAAAGGTGCGTACACCGGTACTGCTTGTAGGGGACATTGATCGAGGCGGCGTATTTGCCCAACTGTACGGAACCTTGATGCTCCTTTGTGAAAACGAGCGGGATTTGGTAAAAGGGCTTATCATCAATAAGTTCCGGGGCAACCGAGACTTATTGCAAGAGGGTCTTTCCATGATCGAAGCCCGCAGCGCTAAACCGGTACTTGGAGTGGTTCCTATGCTTGACGTAGATATTGAAGATGAAGACAGTCTTGCAAGCCGGTTTACCCATAAAAGACCGGATGCGGTCCTTGATATTGGGGTGATCCGGCTGCCGAAGATTGCTAATTTTACTGATTTTTACGCGCTGGAAGCTACTGAAGGTCTTAGGATCCGGTATATAGATGCTGTTAGGGATTTACAAAAACCGGATATGCTCATTATACCGGGCACCAAAAATACTATTTCCGACCTTAAATGGGTTCGTGAGAGCGGCATAGATGCGGCAATTCTCGATTTAGCATCCACCCATACGCCTGTCTTTGGTATTTGCGGCGGATACCAGATGCTTGGTAACCGGGTTATCGACGGCGACGGCGTAGAACTTGCCGGAGGCGGCAGTATCGCCGGTTTAGGACTTCTTTCTATGATTACGGTGTTTACAAAAGAAAAAAAACGCTCTTTGGTACAGGGCAGGGTTTCTATATTCGGCAGCGACCAGGTGTATGTGGAAGGGTACGAAATACACATGGGACAGAGTCAATTTTCTTGTAGCGAAGAAGCTAAGGCTTTGTTTACCCGGCAGGGTACGGTGTACGGCACGTATCTCCACGGTTTTTTTGACACTCCGGAGTGCAGAAAAGCATTGATTGAAATGCTCTGTAAAAACAAAGGTATTCCGATCCCGAAGATCCGTTTTTTTGATTTAAAGCAATACCGGGAAGAGCAATTTAATAGGCTTGCTGCGGCGCTGAGAAAGCATCTGGATATAGATTTCATGTATAAAATCATAGCGGAGGGTGTATGAACTGGCAAATAGTAAAACCCGCAGACATTGAGGCAAAAAGTTTTGAAATTATTACCCGTAAATTACAAGAGCAAAAATTTTCAGCCTCCTTAAACGCGTTAGCAAAACAAAAGGGTGTAGAAATTATGCCCCTGCTTCTCCGTATTATTCATACCACCGCGGACTTCAGCATGGTAAAAAGATTGTCTCTATCCCATGGTGCTATTACCCAGGGAATCGATTCCCTGCGTGCGGGAGCTACGATTGTTACTGATACAGAAATGATAAAAGCCGGTATAGATAAAAACCGGCTTGCAAGATTGGGCAGTCGGTGTGTGTGTTTTATGACAGACCCGGAAGTGGCGGAAAAGGCACAACAAAACAACACCACCCGGGCCTATGCGGCCATAGATAAGGCGGTATTACTCAGGAATCCGCTCATTTTTGCCATAGGAAACGCACCCACTGCCCTGGGGCATTTGTGTGAATTAGTAACTAAAGGCGCGGTGCAACCGGCGCTTATAATCGGGGTCCCCGTTGGATTTGTCCATGTGGTTGAATCTAAAGCAATGCTTGAAAGCGCCGGCGTCCCCTTTATCACCATACGAGGCAGAAAAGGGGGCAGTACGGTGGCGGTATCCATTTGTAATGCCCTGCTTCGTTTAGCCACAGCGGAAGCATAAATGCGTAAGGAGCGGGATGCAATCGGTGAACATACCCTAAAACGCCGGCGCTGTATCATCATCGCGATCACCCTGGCGGTCTTATTGGTCTTTGCCTTGATAGGAACCCTGACATTAGGGGCGGTAAAACTCTCTATTGTAGAAATAGGTAGAATAATTGCAGGAAAATGCAGCGGCAGCCCCCATCTTTATGCCGGTATTCCCCAGGGCGTCGTAGCCGTAATCTGGGAACTCCGGTTGCCTCGCATTATCAGCGGTATGCTGTGCGGTGCGGGCCTTGCGGTAAGCGGTGTTATTTTTCAAGCTATATTGCAGAATCAGCTTGCCGACCCCTATACTCTGGGCATATCCACCGGCGCGGCCTTTGGCGCCTCCCTGGCCATAGTGGTGAGTGTACATACCGGTATGGTCCTGTGGGTGCCATTTTTTGCCCTGGCCTTTGCATCCCTTACCCTGGCGCTGGTTTTGCTGATTGCCGTCCAGGGAGGCGGTATCGAAAAGGGGTCTCTTATTATGGCAGGAATAATCGTAAGCGCTGTCCTCTCGGCGGGTATCAGTTTTATGAAAATGGTATCCGGTGAAAATGTCGGAGCCATCGTGTTCTGGCTTATGGGGAGTCTCTCCGCAAAAACCTGGGCTGACGCGGCGCTGCTTGTGGGGATAATCCCTCCCGCCGGTATAGCCGCCGCCTTTTTTTCAGCCCACCTTAACATACTGGCGCTCGGCAGCCGGGACGCCCAAGCCCTGGGTGTGCAGGTAAAACCCACTCGCTTGCTCTATCTGTTCCTTGCCTCCGGTATCATTGCTGCTTGCGTATCGGTCTGCGGAATCATCGGCTTTGTAGGACTCATTGTCCCCCACCTCCTGCGGATGTCCTGTACTGCGGACAACCGCCTGCTGATTCCCTTGTCTGCCCTGGCCGGGGGCCTTTTACTGGGTATAGCCGATACCGGCGCTCGCCTGCTTGGAACCGGTGAAATTCCGGTAGGGGTCATTACAACCTTAATCGGGGGGCCCTTTTTTATTTTTATTTTCATAAAACGAAGGAAGCTGTAGGCGGTGAGCCTTTTATCGGTAGAAAAGGTCTCATTCTCTTATAAAAAAGCCCTCCCCGCGCTTAAAAATATCAGCTTTACCGTCGAAACCGGTGAACATATAGCCTTAATTGGCCCAAACGGCAGCGGAAAAACAACCCTTTTTAATCTGCTTGCCGGTTTTACCCAGACCCCCATGGGGAAAATTACCCTTACCGGTTCGGATTTTCGGAAGCTTAGCCCGCCGGAACGGGCAAAATCTATTGCCCTGGTACCCCAAAGGAGCGCAATAAACTTCCCTTATACCTGCCTTGAGGCCGTTTTAATGGGCCTTCACCCCTATCAACGGCACATGCAGCCGGAAAGCGAGGAAGCCCTGCAAACTGCCCAGGCTATTATGGAGCAAACCGACGTCTGGCATCTTGCGGCACACCGGGTAACGGAAATCTCAGGGGGTGAATTGCAGCGGGTCCTGCTCGCCCGGGCATTGTTACAAGTGCTTCCCACAGGCTGGGCAGGTACAGCCCCGCCGCTTACCGGTCAGCGCCTATTGCTGCTTGATGAAGCCTTCAGTTCCTTAGATATTGCCACCCGTATAAAAATGATGAAACTCCTCAACACCTTAAGGACCGGCTACGGTCTTACCATTATCGGTATCCACCACGATATGGCTATGGCGTTCCGCTTTACCCAGCGTATTCTTGCCCTCAGTAACGGCCTCCTTGTGGCAGATGGCACACCCGATGCGGTATGCAGCGAAGATTTTTTTGCCCGGGTCTTTTCGGTGCATGCTGAAATACTGCCGGGTAAAGGCTTCCTGTTTGTAGATACTATAGCCCCTTGAGTATCCCGCCCGCCCGCGGGTTTAAGGCCCATAACGGGCCCCGGTGGTCGGAAGGCCTGGAGGGTCCGGCCTTTGTTGTCGAGAAATGAGCGCGCGGACGCTTATAAGCACACCGCCTTTTGCCGCCATTCGTTTTGGCTGGGTGGTGAACAAGCGGCGGAGGGGAAAGGGGAAACCGAATTCGGCGTGGCCCTGATAAAAGACCGTTCCAATGCCGTCTTCGTTGTAGCCTGACCCCTCAGGCGCTTGACCCATAGTACTATCGCCCGGCGTGCCCATGCGCCCCCCGGCAGGCATCGCCCCGCCCCGGGGCTTGAAGTCCACGAACCAGTTCTTGAACAGCGCCTGGGCCTCAAGGTTTGCGTTTATGCGGCGGTTCAGCTCGATCTTTTCGTCCAGGCAAGAGGGTCGCGGCTATGGCCCGCTGCGCGGGGAGGGGGAACTAAAACATCGAGGGTGTGTATATGATTCGCGGAATTTTTTCTGAAGTGCGAATTTTATGGCGAAAATACCTCGTAAGGGGTCAGGTAGCCTAAAAC
>JAITRH010000179.1 GCA_031288495.1 Treponema sp.
TTCATCCGTGTTATAGTGCGTATACGGCATCGTTTACCTCCGATAGTTTGGTTGTGCAACTTTATACTACCGTGTTTACGATGCCGTTTCTATGCCTTCCTTCTTTCGCACTTCAAAAAAAAATCGGCCCATCAAACATTAATACAGGTGAATTTGAATATTATTGGTATCAATATTTACCTAATCAAATTCCAATTTTTTGCTTGGGTATAATATTATACTTTATTATTTTTGAAAACAAGAATAGCCATGTTATTGGGGGGGGTATCACTATTATTTCTAAGTATCAGTATTCTAGTTCAATTGTTTACTGGAAAAGCAATATTCTATAGCGGACATATCCTTTTTGGAATAGGATTTACGGTATTTGCCTACGCATTAAGTCAAAATAATTTCAGGATATTTGTAAATCCTGTATTTAAATATCTTGGAAAAATTAGTTTCAGTATGTATTTATGTCATTTTGGAATATTTACGATCTTGGAAAAAATAAGTTTTATTGATTATGTTGATAATCAAATAATAAATTATTTGATTAGACTTGTATTAGTTGTACTAATTGCTGTAATAATTTCAACATTGTCGTATAATTTAATTGAAATCCCTTTTCAAAATATTGGTAAAAATATCATAAAAAAGCATGAAACAAAGAAAATATCGTAAAAGATTAAAAATTATATCAAAATGGAGTACGTCGGCACTGCACATAACAGGTCTGTTTACGCTTCGCCCCTTCGGGGCTCGGGCTCCGAAACACTGCAGTCGGCCTACGGCCTTTGTGCGGTTTTTCTCCGCCATATTTTGGTCCACCGCAATGCTACGCATTGCTTTATGGCGGGCCAAAACGTCGTCGAACCGAAGGTTCACAAACAACCTGAACGGTATGTGCTATTTCTTGAAATATTTTGGAAAATTATTGACAAAATATTATAGAAAATTAAAATAATACATGGAGGAAGTTTATGAAGTTACAGGTGTATATAGTATTGTATTTTTGCCTATTCTCATATCGATTGGATGTGCATCCCAGCCGTCTTACTCAAAACAAAAGGATTTAATGCATCCATTGCTTCAAACTGAATTTAAGAATATCATAGATTCCGCTTCAGAAGGTTCAAGAGTGGGGGTTGAGCAGAAACGTGGAGAAACCGAGGGCGCAAAATCCGCGGACAATGAAACGGGCGTCCCTGGGGATACTCTTGGTGGTACAATCGTTTTACCGATAACCGGAGTCTAAAACGGGTACGGTATATCCTGTCCTTGGGCTTTGAGGAGCATAATGAAAGCCTATCCAAACTCCTTAATACCCAAGCCATTCAAGACCGCCTGCTCCCCGGATCGGCGTGATTTCCTCTGCATTCATCCTGCTCACCCGCAACGGATTATTGCATCGGTTTCTCCTTCATGGTATAGTTATAAACAAGGAGCAATCCATGAGTATCACCAGTTATCTTGAATTATTACCCCTCAATAAAATCGTCCGATACACCGAGAGTTCCGCTAAAAAGGGGATTCCCTTTATCGGCTATCCGCGACAGCATCCGGCAGAGAAAAATAAGCTCATCCTGGTGTATGATCCTTTGGGTGCCAATCCTAAGGTAATGGAATTGAAGATTGATGATATCCTTGGTGTAGAAGAGGTCCATTCAGCAGTTACTGAAACCGGAGAGGCGGCGCCTTTGATACGACTCTGGATCCGTAAAGGCGCCCATGGGGTTATCCTGGAACCTTTTGAGGTGGATAACCCTATCAAAATGGTTACGAAACCTAAAGATGTACCGGGAAGGCTCTTGGCCGATATGGATGAGAACCGCTCTATCTAATCTAAAGGTACGCAAAGATGCCCCGGAGCCGGTATTTTACCGCCCTTCCTGAAGCTCAACTGCAATGCCTGCTCTGTCCCCGGGGCTGTCGGATCCCTCCTGGAGGCAGGGGCTGTTGCGGGGTCCGAGGAAACCGGGAGGGTGCAGAGGAGCTTGCCTCTTACGGCGCCATTACCGCTCTACAGGTAGATCCTATCGAAAAAAAGCCCCTTTACCATTACCACCCCGGTTCATACATCCTGTCGGTGGGTTTTATGGGCTGTAATTTACATTGTCCCTTCTGTCAAAACTGGTCCATTTCGCAGATTACCTCGGGAGGGATTATTCCAAGCCGGTATTACTCCCCGGAAGCTCTTGTACGCGCGGCCCAGGCTGAAGGCTCTGGGCAGATCGCCTATACCTATTCAGAACCCTTGGTACATATAGAGTTTCTGCTGGACTGTATGGTCTGCGCCAAGGAAGCGGGGCTTGCCACGGTCTTAGTCAGCAACGGCTGCATCAACCCTGAGGCGGCACAGTCCATTCTCCCCCTTATTGATGCCGCCAATATTGACTTAAAATGCTTCTCTGAGGATACCTATACCCGCATTCTCGGCGGGGATCTCCCTACGGTTCTGGCCTTCATTACCCAAGCCTGGAAAACCGGGGTGCACCTGGAAGTTACCACTCTGGTGGTTCCTGAACTGAACGACGGGGATGAGGAAATCGACCGGTGTATCGACTTTTTGGCCTCCCTTTCTCCCCAGATACCTTGGCATCTCTCGGCGTATCATCCTGCCTACACCTGGAAGGCGCGGCCCACGGATCCTGAACGGCTCGTTTCCCTGGCCTATCGGGCGCGGGAAACCCTTTCCTATGTGTATACCGGTAATATAGCGAGTCCCTTACAGGACACCGCCTGCCCTCATTGCGGGCACCTGTTGATACGCCGAAAGGGGTACCGGATCGACCCTGCGGGCCTTTGCCTTAAGAAGATAAAAAACACCTCCTCCTATTACTGTAGGCGCTGTGGAAATGCCGTGCCCATCAAAGCAGCCCGAGACCCTTGAGAGGTATACATAGAAACGGGCAGAATGGCGAAGGGAAGACCGCTCCAAGGAAATGCATGTCCCCTCGAGGACGTACCCAGCTCTCAGACTGAGGGAGTTTTCCTCTAAGCCTCTGGCGTACCTGGCTGCTCGTGTAGTTTCAGAGAACCCTTGTGCTTATACCCCCTAGTATAGAGTAGAAAGCAGCGTGATCCCCCAACGAACAATCTCCTGATTGCCTCAGGAGAGCTTTATAGAGGATTATTCCGTTTCAAGTAGTTGATATACGTTTCAAAGCCGGCTCCCGAATCTTGTACCGAGAATCCTGCAGTAAACCGGGAAACCGTACTGCGGATCCAACGGACATTTACCTTAAGATCAAAGGCATCAATCTGGACCATAGGATCCGGGGTCATCTTCATCGTATAGGATTCTCCCGGTACAATGGCTGCAAAGGTTTTGCTGGCTATAGAAAACCCCCCTAAGTTGATATTACTCAGCAGGGCATTCCCTTCAAATTCATTAATGGAGACCAGCGCATTGGCCTTATACCGAGGAGCACGAGCATGGCTCTCCGTTGTTTGGGTGTACCGGGGCTGGTACTGAGGATCCTCGGCTATGGATTCTTCTTCCAAGGGAACTAAATACTTACCTTCGGCAATCAACCGGGCAATATTCAGGGAACCGGCAATACTTTTACTGGCTTGCTGCACATCCACTACGCTATCGCTGACATTCTGGGAGTTATGCTTCAGGTTTTCAATGATCGTATGTATGGAAACGCTCGCCTTTTGAATCTCATCAGAACCGCTGCGCACCTGTTCGGTGGTTTCCTGCAACGTGCTTAAGGCTTCCAGCACTTGCGTCCCATTGGAAGCCTGAACTTCCACCGCGGTATTCACCGTATTGAAGGACCCCTGCATATCCCGTACTTCCGTAAACATCCGGTTCAAGGTGTCAGCCGTTTCCGATGCTACTTGCCGGATCTGCTCAATGCCGTTTTGCATATTTTTTATTTCTTGAGAAATAGACGCGGATTCTTTATTCGATGATTCCGCCAGCTTCCGTACTTCTCCAGCCACTACCGCAAAGCCCTTCCCAGACTCTCCGGCATGGGCCGCTTCTATAGCCGCGTTCATGGCCAGGATATTTGTTTGGGCCGCGATGTTGACCAAGGCCGCATTGGCCTGCTCAAGGAAGGCGGATTGTTCGGCGATCCGGGTGAGTTCTTGTGTAAGATGATCAAGGCTCTTCTGGCCTGCTGCGGACAGGGTACTGAGTTCCTCGGTCGTTCGATGGGCCTTGTGGACGATGGAACGAACCGAATCAATCCCTTCCACCATCTGCTCAATGGATTCTGAAGAGTGGGCGATCCTTTCCGCCTGGGTGTTTACCGCATCTTCCAAGTAATGGATCTGGGTAATGATGTTTTCCACAGAGCCTGCGGTCTGCATAACCGAATCCATTTGGATATTCGTTTTATCCTGGACTGAATCCATATTCTGGGTAATCACTTCTAGTCCATCGGATGATTCGGTAATAGCGATCTTCAGATTTTCGCTGATGTTCTTTTGCCCCTGATGCTCATTGGTGATATTATCCAAGGTCTTCTTTAAAGCCTCCCGTATGGTATGAAAGGCCCGCTGTATATCGCCGATTTCATCCGATCGATCCAGGGGTATGGCCATCCCAAATTCCATATTTGCCAAGGCTTGCGCCGCCTTCACGATGTCATTTATCGGATTGGTAATCTTCAAAGCAACCAGGGAAATAATAAAGGCGGTAATAAGCAGGGCGACCAGTGCAATAATAACGCTGAATTTCAACATCCTGGTTACATCGACCAGTACCGTTTCTGTTGGTACGGTTATGAAGACGGTCATGGGATTGGACGCATTCCCCACGGAGAAAGGGTAGCTTATGGATTCTTGCTTCTCCACTTGAAAGCTGGTCACCTTCCCGCTTTGCAGGGAATCGAGGATAAAACGAATACCTTCGTCCCCTAATGAAGAGAGCTGGGTTGCTTGGAACAGGGTACCGATTACGTCCGCGTTCTTATGGGCCATGATCGTACCATTCGCGGCAAATACACTGGCCGTACCGGTTCCATAAGGGCTAAGTGCCTCAATCAGGGGCTGGACAATTCCCATATCCACATTGACCCCCACCAAGCCTATCGGCGTACCGTCACCCTGGATAATGGGGGCATTGAGGCTTATGGTATAGATAGGTTGCCCCGAAACTATTCGAAAAACCGGATTCCCCAAACTTTCGGTAGCTGAAAGGGTGGAGAGTAAGCTCTGGGGATAGGGATAGGCCTGATACTCGATAGCTCCCGTTTCCCTCGTGTACATGGAAATGTACTGCCCCGTGGTATTACTCCCTTGGCTATGGGCATACTGGCTATCCAGTCCATCCAAAGTATCAGGAAGCCACAGGGTATAGATATCGATAAACCGGGAATTGGCTGCAAGGACACTGAATAACATATCATCGTAGCGCATGCGCCGCTGGGTCGGGTCTATGACCTCATAACCGGTCATAATCTGGGCAAGGGTCTGGATAACATCCAGATACACCTCAAACTGCCGTTGAATATCCTTGGCGGTTATCCCCGCGATATTCTGCAGATTTTCATGAGCCGCTTTCGTTTGGATAGCGCTGGATCGGGTGAGGGTTATCCCCGATAAAATAAGCACGATACCGATTATTATCAGGCTAATGGTTAACGTTAATCTGACTCGTAATTTCATGGTTTCACCTCCTTTGTGATGACCAATAGGATTACCGTTCGTGTTGGATGGGATCTGAAAAACGGGCACCCTTCTGGGCCTGAGTTTCCCCTCCATTTTCTAGAGCGAAGAAGACGCCCTGCTTTTTGAAATCCCTAATGAGACGAAATTACGGGAATAACCACAAACCGGACAACAACCCACGGGCCCGCTGAAACCACCGGCAAGACCTACCGTAAGGAGAAACCAAGTCCCCTCAAGGGCCTTTACCCGGAGGTCTCATGGACGGTATACGTCCTCCTTAACCGGCCATCTTCTTCATGATCACTCCCGCTACCCTGCTTCTCTGTACCTGTTTTCGCCTGTTTGGAAGACACCTCCGGGGCCTTGGTATCCCTATGAAACTTCTGCTCTTCTGCTTATCGGTTACATAAAAGCCAGGGCCCTTTAAAGATGATACCCCTTCCCCCCCTTAATAAACCGTCTCAGGGCTTGTCCGCATTGAAGACATCTCATAAGGGGCGCCTCCCTCATACGCTGAAGTATAACCGCACCGCGTACATGCATATTCTATAGATCAGAATACCTTATTCCTCTCAATTTACCTGCTTATCCTAGAGTATTCCAGCCCCTATCAGTACCCTCAAATTCTTCAGTTAGAATATACTATTGAGAACATGCTAAAAAGTAAAGATACCTCTAGGCACCCAAAAGGCCCGCCGGAAAAAAATACGGGAATAAGCGCGGAATAACGGATCAGATAAGGCGGGTATTTCGGAGGACCGGTGGTTTTTCCAAGCAGCAGTTTAACCGATAGAAAGCATGTGCGGTGCCTTCGTTTGCATGCCTATCCTGCTGCGTTGCGGACATCTCCGCCATGCCGCTATCCAGCCAGCCATAGCTCGTTTCTATTGGGGTCTTCCCATTCCATAGACCTTGATCCTGAACTCCGCCCGCTTAAGGGTCGCATGGGCACGATCCGCTTCAAATCTAAAGTTCGTAGATTTCATACGCTCCTCTGCCCGCTCTTTAGCAAGCAGTGCCCGTTCATAATCTATCTCTTCAGGCCATTCCGCAGCATCAGCTAATAGAATGGTCTTATGATGGGTAACTTCCAGAATACCCTCGGCAGTAAAGGCTTCACGCCACCGGCCTTTCATGTCCTGGATCTTCAAAATACCGGTGCATACCGGCGCAGTAAAAGGGGCATGCCCTGCGTATATCCCTATTTCACCATCCGGCAGGGTAAGGACCACCACTGCTACCGGCTCTTTAAAAAAAAGCCGATAGGGGGTATACACCTCAAAGGTATACAGGTTCATCAGATTAGTCCCCCTTGCTTAGGTCTTGGAGAGCACATCATTGATGTCCCCAGTCATGAAGAAGGCCTGCTCAGGGATGGAATCGGTATCGCCGTCCAAGATCATTTTGAAACCCCGAACCGTTTCCTGGACCGGCACATACCGTCCCGGAATACCGGTGTACCGTTCCGCCACAAAGAAGGGCTGACTGAAGAAGCGCTGCACCTTTCTTGCCCTAGATACCACGAGCTTATCCTCTGCAGATAATTCATCCATCCCAAGGATAGCGATGATATCCTGCAATTCTTTGTACCGTTGAAGGATCTGTTGGGTTCGTAAAGCGGTTTGATAATGGTCCTTCCCCACCAGTGCCGGGTCCAAAATACGGGAATTGGATGCAAGGGGATCCACCGAAGGATATATCCCCAGTTCTACGATTTTCCGGGAAAGTACGGTGGTAGCATCAAGATGGGCAAAGGTGGTAGCCGGTGCCGGGTCGGTGAGGTCGTCTGCAGGTACATACACCGCCTGGACACTGGTGATGGAACCCCGGGCAGTACTGGCGATCCGCTCCTGAAGGGCGCCCATCTCATTGGCCAACGTAGGCTGATACCCTACAGCGCTGGGAATCCGGCCTAAAAGGGCGGAAACCTCAGCCCCGGCTTGGATAAACCGGAAAATATTGTCCACAAATAACAGCACATCTTGACCGCCTTGATCCCGAAAATGCTCCGCCATGGTAAGCCCTGCCAGAGCAACCCGCATACGGGCCCCGGGCGGTTCGTTCATTTGCCCAAAGACCAGGGCGGTCTTGTCAATGACCCCGGATTCGTTCATCTCCCTCCATAAATCAGCCCCTTCCCGGGAACGTTCCCCCACTCCGGAGAAGACCGAATACCCCGCATGTTCAGTGGCAATGTTCCGAATAAGTTCCATGATCACCACGGTTTTTCCCACCCCCGCACCGCCGAAGAGCCCGATCTTACCGCCTTTAGCATACGGGGCAATCAGATCGATTACCTTGATGCCCGTCTCAAATACCTCGGTAGCCGGCCGTTGTTCTGCAAAGCTGGGGGCCTCACGATGTATAGAGGCGTACTGTTCTGCGGTAAAGGGGCCCCGATCATCAATCACCTCACCGGTAACCCTGAACATCCTGCCCAGGACCGCTTCACCCACCGGCACGTGAATGGGATGGCCTGTATCAACCACTTCCATGCCCCGAGCAAGCCCTTCGGTAGCCTCCATGGCAACGCACCGGACCCGGTTATCTCCGATATGCTGTAATACCTCGATAATCATCCGATGGGCTCCTTGGTTAATCGCCAAGGCATGTAAAATTTCGGGGATCCCCCCTTCATCAAAGCGTACATCTACTACGGGCCCTACTATCTGGGTGATATATCCGTTATTCGCCATACTTGATACCTCTTGCAACCGTCCTACTCCGACAGCACTGCGGAGCCTGAAATTATTTCCGTTACTTCCTGCGTAATACTTGTCTGACGAACCCGGTTATAGTAGATTTGGAGGCCCTCCAACATTTCTTGGGCATTTTTGGATGCCTCTTCCATAGCAGCCATCCGGGCGCTTTGCTCACTGACATAGGCTTCTACCAGGGAACCATAGATAATACCCTTGATGTAAAAGGGTACCAAGGCATCAAACACCGCGGTTTCAGAAGGAAGGTATTCAAAGGGAATGCGTACCCGCTTCTGGCTTCCGCTTTGGGCGATGTCTTCTTGGATCTTTTCCCCGTTCAAAGGCAGAATCTGCCGGGTCCTGGGAAGCAGCTTAACCGTGCTATACATGTGGGTATAGACGATATGGACTTCCTTAAATAGGCCCCATATATACTGGGAGATAATATAATCGGTAATTTCCTGAGCATCTTCTACCGTGGGTAATTGGGATCTAAAAGAAAAATTTTCGAGAATTGCATGGGGTGTATGGGCAAAGTACCGGTACCCAATAGAACCGATAAGGATCAGTACCGGCTTACTCAGGTTCTCGCAGATCCTCTTGGCCTCCCGGAAGATGTTGGCATTATAGCCCCCCGCCAAACCCTTATCACTGGTAACCACTATCACCGCACTATGGGAACCGGTCTCGACCTCGGTGTTTTTGAAGAAGTCGCTCTCCAGCATACCCGTCCCGGATACGATATCATACATGGATTTTTGAATACGGGTAAAAAAAGGCTCTGTATCCTCCAGAATTCGCCGGCCTTTACGCAACTTAGCCGTAGAAATAAGGTTCATGGCCTTGGTAACCTGCAGGGTCTGTTTAATGGCCCGCATTCGGAGCCGTACATCTCGTAAATTCGCCATACTATCCCTAGGTATTGGTCTTTTTATAGGTTTCTACGGCGGCGCGCAATTCCTGCTCGCCCTCAATGGAAAGGGTTTCGGTGGCGGTAATACTTTCCAGAATTCCCGGGTGGTGCCGCTTAAGATACTCCGTAAAACCTTTGATAAAAGAGGGGATCTTATCCTGCGCAAGCTCTATAAGATAGCCGTTTACAGAAATAAACAGGATGGCCGCCTGTTCTGCCATGGTCCAAGGGGCACCGTGAGGCTGCTTAAGCATCTCCATGAGCCGCGCTCCCTGGGCGAGTTTATCCTGGGTGGCTTTATCCAAGTCGCTCCCGAATTGGGCAAAGGCCGCCATTTCCCGGTACTGGGCCAAATCCAAGCGCAAGCGGCCGGAGATCTTGCGAATCACCGTGGTCTGGGCCGCCCCCCCCACCCGGCTTACCGAGAGACCGACGTCAATAGCCGGTCTAAAACCCTCATTAAACAACTCCGCATCCAGGAAGATCTGACCATCGGTAATGGAAATCACATTGGTGGGAATATACGAAGAAATATCCCCGGCCTGGGTTTCCACAATAGGCAGGGCCGTGATGGAACCTCCTCCCTGGGCACCGGATAACTTGGCGGCCCGTTCCAAAAGCCGTGAATGGAGGTAAAACACATCTCCCGGGAAAGCTTCCCGTCCCGGAGGCCGGCGTAAGAGCAGGCTAATAGTCCGGTAAGCCACGGCATGTTTGGACAGATCGTCGTACACCACGAGGACATCCTTCCCGCGATGCATAAAGTGTTCCGCCATAGCTACCGCTGCATAGGGAGCCAGATACTGCAATGCCGCAGAATCTGAGGCAGAGGCTAAGACTACCCAGGTGTAGTCCATGGCGCCAAACCGTTCCAGGGTTTGTACTATCGCCGCGACCGAAGAAGCTTTCTGCCCAATGGCACAATACACGCAGTACACCCCCTTGCCCTTCTGGTTGATGATGGCATCCAGGGCCAGCGCGGTTTTTCCGGTCTGCCTATCCCCAATGATGAGTTCCCGCTGCCCCCGGCCTATGGGAACCATGGTGTCCACCGAAAGGATCCCGGTTTGTAGCGGCTTGTCCACCGAACCCCGGGCGATAACCGGAGCTGCCGGAGATTCAATAGGCAGGTATTCTTCCGCTTCCACCGGACCTTTGCCATCCACCCCGATTCCCAAGGGATTGAGTACTCGCCCCAGTAAGGCCGAGCCTCCCGGAACGGTTACCACCTTTCCGGTTCCGCGGACCTCTTCCCCGTCCCGTACCAGGGATTCACCGGAGAAGAGCACACAGCCCACCCCATCTTCCAGGAGGTTAAGGACAATGCCCGTCGCCCCGGAACTAAACTCCACCAGTTCTCCGTATACCGCTTTATCTAAACCATAAACCGTGGCTACTCCATCACCCACTTGCACCACGAATCCAACTGAATCTGAAGCCGCCTTACCTTCCCAATGCTGGAGTTGCTCTTGTAAAACCGTGGTGAGATCGCTGAAATTTACCATGAAAAACCTCCGCCGGCCCTGGTTCCCTGAGAAGCACTCCCCCGGGAGGGAGGAACCTGTAAATCCCGGCCTAGCTTATACAGTTGGGTACGCAGACTGACATCCACTATTTCGTTACCTATCCGCACACGATACCCCCCTAAGAGTTCCGGGACCAGATGGACCCGTACTTTGATTTCCTTAACCGCGGTTTTATAGGGACCGGGTCTTCCGGCTAAGGCGCGCTTCAAATCAGTGGGGAAAGACGCTTCCACGGGAAAGGCTGATTCGACCGTAACCCGGAGGATACCCCGCTCTTGGTCCAAGCGCAGTTCAATGGCGCTTATCAGGGCCGGAGCATGGATAAAGTACCCCTTCTTTACCAAGAGGAAGATGATCCGTACCGCATATTCCATTCCTGGATCGGAGAGGCCCCCTGATTCCGGCGCTGCTTGTATCCCCTTTCGGATCATCCTTTCCAATGCCCGGGCCGTAGCCGTCCCCTTAAGGGTTCCTGGGATCTCCGCTATAATCGGAACCAGGGCTTTCAGCGCTTCTAAACCCGCTTCGGCATGGGCCCCGCATGAACCAATAAACCCCGCGGCCCAGCGTTCCCCGTTAAACATGCCAATCCTTTCCTAATTCCTGCAAGAGAAGACCGGCGAAATGAGGGCTGTCTTCCCCCGTGAGTTCCCGTTGCAGGAGCGCCCGGGTGGCGCTTAACACCAAGGCCACAGCCTCAACCCTGAAACAGGCCAGGGCAGCCTGCCGTTCCGCTTCAAGCTGTTTGCGGCCATGATCCAGCGCTTGGGCCGCCGCCTCGTTTCCTTCCGCTATAAGCTGGGCGGCCTGCTTTCGGGCCTGTTCCTCGGCGGCTTTGATGATGGCGGCCCCCGCTTCCCGGGCACTCCGGAGGCGTTCTTCGTAGTCCTTGAGGCGCGCCCTGGCCTCAGCGTTGATTTTCTCCGCTTCCGCGATAGTATCCTGTACTTTCTTGGTCCGGTCTTCCATAAAGCGGGTAAGCGGCTTAAACAAGACCGCCCGTAACACCACAAAGAGGATCCCGATATTGAGGAGGGTAATCAGGAAGGTACTGATTGAAGGATCGATCATACCTTCATTAAGCCTTGGTGAAGATGAGGATGGCGATAACAAAACCGTAGATAGCGGTTGCTTCTGCCAGGGCTATCCCTAAGAAAAACACGGTTTGAATCTTCCCCGCGGCCTCAGGCTGCCGGGAAATCGCGTCCGCTGCTTTACCGGTGGCAAGACCAATGCCGATACCGGCACCGATACCGGTAAATACCGCGATACCTGCGCCGATGAGAAATAGAAGGCTGGTTCCCATAATGCATACACTCCTTACTTAGGGTTTACCCTAGATTTTCAAGCTGTATCTTCTGCCTCTGCTACCGCTTCGGCGATAAAGAGGCTGCTTAAGAACGTAAAAACCACCGCCTGAATGAGGCCGTCAAAGAGGTCAAAATACAAGGACAAGAAGGCCGGGACCACAAACGGAACCGGCAGAGCCCCTTCTACCAAGAGCATGATGATAAAACCTCCCAGCATATTCCCGAATAACCTGAGCGCCAAGGATACGGGGCGGATCACATACTCCAGCAGGTTAAAGGGCAACATCATCGGCGTCGGGGACAGGAGCTGTTTACCCCAGCCCCGGAACCCCTGAGCCCGAAGCCCCCCTATCAGCACGATGAGGATGGTTAAAAGGGCAAAGGCCGCCGTTACATTGATGTCTCGAGTAGGCGGCTTTATGGTAAAGGGGGGCTCTATATGCAAGGCCCCTATAGCCAGGGGAGAAAGAGCCGGGATACTATTGGCAAAGAACAGGAACAAGAAGATGGTTCCGATATAGGGGCCGTATACCGGGGCTTTTTTCCCAAAGTGTTCCCGGGAAAAGGTATTGAGAAAGTCCACCAGGGCTTCCAGGACTACCTGGGGCCCCCGGGGGATCTGCCGTAAGGTACGGGTAAGGAGCAGGGACGCGATGATGAGGATTGCCATCACCACCCAGGAAACCAGGATGCTTTCATTGATCACCAAGGCCCGCACTTCCATACCCGGCAAAGAGATGGAAAAACCCTCTGGAAAGGGGATGGAAATCAAGGGCGTAAACGTTCCCAAGGCTGTTTTAATATCCATATTGTGCTACCTCGTTCCTTATTAACGTACTGCTATAACGGTATAGGCACCTTTCTACTGTTCTTTATCATAGAAGTTTCTCTAAAAAAGATCAGCTCTTTTTAGTAGAGAAACTGCAAAAATTAGTCCTTTTTAAAGAAAAAATCATCTTTAAAATATTTTTTCAGTAAGGCCTCTGAGACGGCATCCTGTTTGCTCATGCGGGTATAGGTTGCTTCCAGAAAGCCCTTGGTTGTATAAAAGCACCCCAGGATGAAGAATTCCGCCACCCTGGTAATGGCCCCCATAGCCTGATACATCCGCATCGGGTTATCCAGCACAAAATCGGTCATGATGTATTCAATGACCGTCTGTTGGGTCAGGTTAAGGGCATAGATAATCTCTGAAACCGGGAATTCCTCCTGCATCCGGGCCTTTCCCTGGGTAACAAAGAAGTTACCAACGAGGGATCGATCAATGCCCCGATCCAGGGTCCGGGAGAGGGTCGAATATACGGGTACATCCAGCTCCAATAAGGGACCGTCTTCCAAGGCGTTGTAGTGTTTAAGATGGGAAGCCTTGCGGATTTTATCCTTCCATCGAAGGGCAAAATCCCGGGATTTTAGCTGTAAGGTATCTATTAAAATTCTATCAACCATAGGTAGTAGTATACTACGGCCTTGGAAATTAGCAAGAGCAGGCAAGGTAAAGGGCAGAGAAACTTCAGGCCCTTTCAAAACCTCAGTCGGATTTTTAGGGGGAAATCCGCGGATCTTCCCCCTCCTGGGTGGGGTGTTCCTGCTCCTGGTTCCCGTGCTGGTCCCGGCGTTGATCCCGAAGCGAGAGATACACCGTCAAGGCGATGAACAAGAGAAACAGTATCGCCAGTACTAATATGGGGGTAGTCTTAACTACCTTAACCGGCACCGGGTTCTCCGGGGGCATTTCCGTGGGAGGCCGCGGCGTCAGCGCCGCAGCGGGTTCACTTAATATGAGATAGACACTCACCATCACCGCAATCCCGATAAGGATAAGGGCGATGACCGCGGTTCGCTTGATAAGGGGACTGGATTGCTTGGAAAGGGCAAAATAGACAATCAGTATAAACAAACAGGGGGATATAAGGATAAGGGGCGTTATCATAGTAGTCATCGTAGTACCGATACTGCCGCTCATGGAGGGCCTATCCATTAAATCTGAAGAACATCACATCCCCGTCCCGGACGATATAGTCCTTCCCTTCGATACGGTACTTACCGGCTTCTTTAATTTTTGCCTCGCTTCCATAACGGAGCATATCCTCATACCCATAGACCTCGGCCTTGATGAAACCCTTCTCAAAATCCGTATGGATAGCCCCCGCCGCTTTGGGGGCCCTATCCCCGGTGTGGATGGTCCAGGCCCGGCATTCGTCTGCTCCGGCAGTGAAAAAGGTCGAGAGTCCCAGGAGCCGGTAGGCCGCCCGGGCCAAAGCGCTCAAGCCTGATTCGGATAAGCCTAAATCCCGCAAAAAGGCCTGTTTTTCTTCCTTATTTTCAATGCTTGCCAGCTCCGCTTCAAACTTACCGCAGATGATCACCCCTTCGGAGCCTTCGGCCCGGGCGTGCTGCTGTACCGCCGCAGCCAAGGGGCTGCCATGCCGTACCCCTGCCTCATCCACGTTACACACGTAAAGCTGGGGTTTCATGGTAATAAAATGACAATCATACACCGCGGCTTTTTCATCCTCCTTTAAAGGAACCTGCCGGGCAGGACTGCCCGCTTCCAAGGCCGCGCCGATTTTATCCAGCACCGCAAGGACCGTTTCCGCGGCCTTGTGTTCCGCCTTAGCCTGCACCTTGAGGCTGCGTTCCGCCCGCTCCCGGCGCTTTGCCAAGGTATCCAGGTCCGCGAGGGCCAATTCAATGGCAATGGTCTCCATGTCCGAAAGCGGATCGATCCGGTTATGCACATGGATGATATGGGGATCTTCGAAACAGCGGACCACCTGCGCAATAACCCCTACCTCCCGAATATGGGCCAGGAACTGATTGCCCAGGCCTTCCCCTTTTGAAGCGCCCTGCACAAGGCCCGCGATATCCACCACTTCCACGGTTGCCGGGATGGTACGCCGGGGTTTGAAGATTTCCGCCAAGCTCCTCAGGCGTTCATCCTCCAGGTTGACCATACCCACATTGGGCTGGATCGTGCAGAAGGGGTAATTTGCCGCCTCTGCCGGAGCGGAGGTGAGGGCTGAAAAAATCGTGGACTTTCCCACATTGGGAAGCCCTACTATGCCGCAGTTAAGAGCCATGCTCCTATTGTACGAAGCCGATTCTTGAGGGTCAACGGCCTTGGCCCTACCAAGGGCCTAGCGGACGGGGGGCAATGCCGGTACCCGGGTGTGTATCGGGGACCTTTCGGTCTTTTCCATACTAGGATGCGCGGACACAGGATAATTTGCTTCGCAAATTACCTACGCAACGAGTAACTGGGGAACACACCTGACTGGCCTGTAGGGACGCACCTAACGATAGTACGCGGACGCATACAGCTAAGATACTCAGACGCACATAACTAGGATGCGCGGACGCACATAACTAGGATGCGCGGACGCACATAACTAGGATGCGCGGACGCACATAACTAGGATGCGCGGACGCACATAACTAGGATGCGCGGACGCAGGGTAATTTGCTTCGCAAATTACCTAACACAACCGGTAAGCGGGGGACACACCTGACTAGCCTGTAGGGACGCACCTAACTAGCGTGAACGTATCGGTTCCTCAGCCCGGTAGGGACGCACCTATTTTCCGGCAGAGCGCCATGGAGGGGCGGCTCCCGAAGCCGCTTCAGGGCAGGGGAAGATTTCCTCGGGCCGGGTGAGCAGGCGGGACCGTTCCCCGCGGCC
>JAITRH010000250.1 GCA_031288495.1 Treponema sp.
CGCCGTAGTTGGTTTTCCAGACCCCGGCGTAAATCGTTTCGGGGGAAAGGGGCTTTCCCGGATGTTTGCTTAAAAAAGCAAGGCAGCCGTATTCTTTCACGGAAAGGGGGATTTCTTCATCTCCTTTTTTCAGGACCCGGGAATCATAATCCAGGGCAAAGGGACCAAAACGGCAGATGTGGCCGGCGTCCCCCCCTTCGATATTCCTGATACGCCGGAACAGGGCCCTGACCCTGGCGGCCAGCACCTTGGGGGAAAAGGGCTTGGTAACGAATTCATCCGCCCCGCCGCTAAGACCGGCGATAAGATCCTCGTCGCCGTCCCTGGCCGAAACAATCATCACCGGAATAGCGTTCTCCCGTCTGAACCGATCCAAAAACTCAAAGCCGTCCATGCCGGGAAGGTTGATGTCCAGAATAACCAGCTCCGGTTGCCACGATTCCATGAGGGCGAATCCGTCCTCCGCGGTTTCCACGGCCCGGACTTCAAAACCCTCTTTGCCCAGATACACGCTCACAATATCCGATAAGGCTTTCTCGTCTTCGATGATTAAGATGTTCCCTTGCACGGCCTATCCTCGTTAAAACTGTATTTTATGACGCAGTACACCGCAAGGGAAAAACCACCATATAACAAAAGTTATACAACGTTTATCTCCTGTTAATGGCTTTTCCTGAGGCTTATCCCTATGGTTATCCTTATGAGACTAAGCTATGTATTGCTTGCCCTGCTCCCGGCCCTGAGCGCTGCCGGCGCCCAAACCGGGGTGCAGGACCTCACCGTAGATGCGGCGGTCCGGATCGCCTTGGACAACAACCTGAGCCTCCAGCGGGACGCCCTCGCCCTGGAGGGGAAGAAACGGACGGCGGACCGCTCGTGGAACAGCCTTATCCCCGGCGTTAGCGCCGGGGCCAGCGTAAACCACCCGACTTCCCTCACCGGGTCTATACCGGCGGAGCAAAATGTCTGGACCCCGGGGCTTTCGGTTTCCGCGTCCTTGAGCCTTTCCCTTTCCACGGCGGATACCATCAAAAAGACCCGTATCGACTATGAGGCGGGGCTTTTGACCTACGCCCAGGCCCGGCAGGAATTGGAATGGCAGGTACGCAAGCTCTTTTACCAGATCCTCCTGCTGGAAGCCAATACGGAGCTGGCGGTACAGGGCCTTTCCAGCGCCCAGGCCCGGTATGAACAGAGCGCCGCCTTTGCCCGAACCGGGCAGGCCTCCCATCTGGAAGCAATGACCGCGCGGGTGGACCTGGAAAACCGGCGCCCTACGGTGCGTAACGCCGAAACCCTGTATGAAAACGCCCTGGACTCCTTCAAAACCCTCTTGGGCATTCCCCGGGAACAAGAAGTCGCCTTACAGGGAACTATCCAGTATGCGGGAAGCGGCGTTCAAAACGAAGAGACCCGTACCGAATCCCTCCCGGTCGCGGTATTGCAAAAATCCATCGCCTCCCTTGAGGCGCAGCGCAAGGCCGCGCGAAACAGCGCGTATATTCCGAGCCTCCGGTTTTCGTGGAATACGACGCCCCTCTACGCCATTGACCGCAGTCAGTGGAACGACAACGGTTCTTTCAGCGTGGGCCTGAGCCTGAACCTGGATAACCTGTTCCCCGGGTCAATGGCCAGGACCCAGATAGATTCCCTCAACGACAGCATCCGTTCCGCGGAAATCGAGCTCCGCGAAACCATACGGAACAGGGAGAGCCGGATCATGCAGTACCGGCGGACTATGGAGCAGACAAAAGAAACCATAGCGGCTTTGACCCTCAATGTGGAATTGGCCCAAACCGCCTACGCCCTGTACGAAGAAGCCTACCGTAACGGGGCGGCGGATTACCAGCAACTGCGGGAGGCCGGGGACAGTTTACTCCAGGCGCAGAACCGGGTCCTGCAGGAACAGTACAATCTTAGGGCAGCCCTATTGGATCTTGAAAAGGAACTCCATGTCCCCTTCGGGACTATCCACTAAAGCAGGAGAACCCGTGAACGCGTGGGCGTTCAGGTTCGACGTATCGGTGCGGCGAGGGCGCCGCACTCCATGAGGAGAGAAGGTATGAAAAAATTCGTGATGTTTATTATGGCGGCCCTTATCGCGGCGGGATTGATTTTTGTCCCTTCCCTGGTGGCGCAGCGGGACACCCCGTCTTCGGCAGCAGGCCCGGAGGGTTCCGGCAGACCCGGCATGGCCGGAAGCGGCGGCGCCGTCTTCACCGTCAGGACTGAAGAGGCCCAAATCCGTAACCTCCAGGCATATATTGAGGTAAACGGTAACATCCTCAGCGCGGAACAGGTAACGGTCGTGCCGGAAGCGGCAGGGAAGCTCGTATCCATGAGCGCCGCTCTCGGCGCCACGGTACGGAAGGGGGAGCTCCTTGCCCAGGTTGATCCTTCTCGTCCCGGATCCCAGTACTCCCTCAGCCCGGTATATGCGCCGATCTCAGGCCTCGTGGTGTCCAATCCTGCGCCGGTGGGTTCCACCGTCTCCACCGCCACCGCCCTGTTGACGGTGGCCGCCGCAGGGTCCCTTGAGATAGAGGCGTTGATCCCGGAACGGGAGATCGGTCAGCTTCGGGCCGGCCTTCCGGCGGAAGTACGCCTTGAAGCCTTCCCCGGTGAGCTTTTTAAGGCGGCGGTGGCTAAACTTTCCCCGGTGGTAGATCCCGCCTCCCGGACCAAACGCATTACCCTGCGCTTTATCCGCGAAGACCGCCGGGTTAATTCGGGAATGTTCGCCCGGATCAAGCTCAATACCCGAACCTATGAAAAGGTGATTTCCATTCCCCAAGAGGGGGTCGTCGAAAACCGGGGCGTCCCGGCGGTGTTTGTTCTTTCATCGCTCAACGGCGAAGGAACCGGCCAGGTACGCCTGAGGGAAGTAAGCCTTGGCGTTACGGTTGACGGCGAAGTGGAAATAAAAAGCGGCCTTAACGCCGGAGACCGCGTAATCGTACAGGGCCAGCAGTTCCTCACCGACGGCTCGGCGGTACGGGTCTTGGGGAACCGGTGAGGAGCTTGCCCATGGGTTTCCCCCTTCGCTTCAGCCGCGGGCTTCCTCAATCCCCGGTCATAGGGCCTTGAGGCAGATGTATGCTGCTCGGAGTGGAATGATCGGGTCTTGGAGAAGCAGTATCGGGTCTCTCGCGTGGTACGATCAAGTCCTTACGCGTGGCGCGATCAAGTCCTTACGCGCGGCACGATCAAGTCCTTATGTGTGGCACGATCAAGTCCTTACGCGTGGCGCGATCAAGTCCTTACGCGTGGCGCGATCAAGTCCTTATGTGTGGCGCGATCAAGTCCTTAGGGAAGGATGAACCCTGCTTGAAGAAGCAGTATCGGGTCTCTGAGAGGAATGCATTCTGCCCAGAGTGGAATGATCGGGTCTTTGAGAGGAATTAATCCTGCTTGGAGAAGTAGTATCGGGGCTCTGAGAAGGATGAACCCTGCTCGGAGAAGTACTATCGGGTCTTTGAGAGGGATTAATCCGGCTTGGAAGGAAATTAATCCGGCTTAGAGGGGAATTAATCTGGCTTGGAGAAGCACTATCGTGTCTTTAAGCAGGATGCATTCTGCTTGGAGAAGTACTATCGGGTCTTTGAGCAGGATGAATCCTGCTCAGAGTGGAACTATCAGGTCTCTGAGAGGAATGCATTCTACTTGGAGAAGAACTATCGGGTCTCTGAGAGGGATTAATCCGACTCAGAGAAGCATTATCGGGTCTCTGAGAAGGATGAACCCTGCTCGGAGCGGTAGTATCGGGGCTCTGAACCGGAACATTCCCGTAAAAGTCCCGGCGGGGGCGGCGCCCCCTCATCTGAATAGGTAGAGGAGATGAATCGGTGAGTATAGCCCAGCACGTCGTTAAACGTCCGGTTCTCGGCATTATCGTTTTTGGCCTCGTGGCCATAGTGGCCTTGTATCTGGTTTCCGGTCTTGCGATTGATATGTTTCCGGAAATGGATATGCCTATCCTTACGGTTACCACCGGCTACGAAGGCGCGGGGCCTGAGACCGTTGAAAAGGCGCTTACCAGGCCCCTCGAATCCCAACTGGTCAATTTGAGCGGCCTTTCGAGCATCACCTCCACATCCACCGAGGGAAGCAGCAGCATCGTGATGGAGTTCGATTATGGCGCGGATCTGGACGCAAAGGCAAACGATATTCGGGATCGTATTGACCGGGTACGGAGACGGCTGCCCGACGAAGCGGACAGCCCGTCAATCATGCAGTTTGACCCCAATTCAATGCCCATCCTCCGCATCGCGGTAAAGGGTAAGCCTGCCGAAGACGGTCATGGTTCGGGCCGGACCCAGAATGAACTGCGGCGCATGGCGGTGGATACCGTGCAGGACCGGCTTGAGCAGATTGACGGGGTTGCTTCCACCAGCGTCTTCGGCGGTCAGGAACAACTGGTCCGGGTGGAGATTTCCCAGAACCGCCTTGAAGCCTACGGCCTTACCATCACCGGAATCGCCGGTACCCTGGGGGCCCAGAACGTCGAATTGGGAGCGGGAACCATCGTTGACGGCGCGAAGAATTACAGCATCCGTACCACCGGAGAGTACGCCTCGGTACAGGACATCGCCGAAACGGTCGTCGCCCGGCGCAACGGCGCGGATATACGGCTTTTGGACATCGGTACGGTGAACTTGGCTTACCCCGATGAAACCTCCACGGTGTTTATCAACGGAGAGGCCGGCGTATATGTGGGGGTTACCAAACAGAGCGGCACCAATTCCGCGGCGGTGGCGGAGAAAGTCTACGCGAAGCTGGAGGAGATCCGGCAATTACTCCCCGCCGATGTGGCCCTGGAGATCACCCAGGACAATACCACCCAGATCAGGGACATGATAGACGAACTGGTGAATTCGGCGCTCCAGGGCGCCATGCTGGCAATGGGGGTGCTGCTGCTCTTTTTGCGGAACATAAAAAGCACCGTCATCATCGGCATTTCTATTCCCTTTTCCATACTCGTAACCCTCCTCGTCATGAACCTCATGGGGCTTACCCTGAATATGCTGACCATGGCGGGACTCATCCTCGGCGTCGGCATGATCGTGGACTCTTCCATCGTTATTTTGGAAAATATTTTCCAATACCGCGAGCGGGGGGCCAAGCCGGACATAGCGGCGGTTCTCGGCAGCCATGAAGTGATGTCCTCGATCGTTTCCTCCACCCTCACCACCCTCTGCGTCTTTGTGCCGATCTTCCTGTTCAAAAACCGCCTGGGTATGCAGGGCGAATTGTTTCAGGGCCTCATCTTCACGGTGGGTATCGCCCTGGCTTCCAGTTTGCTGGTCGCCATCTTTCTCGTCCCCATTCTCACCAGCACCTATTTGCCCCTGCAAACCCGGAAACAGAAACCCCTCAAGCATCACCTAGCGGCCGCGGTGGACGGCCTTATTGAAAAGGCGCTTAACGACATAACCCGCGGGTACACCGCCCTGCTTTCCCGCGCGGTCAAACACCGCCTCCTTACGGTGGCGCTGGTATGCGCCGCCTTCGCGGGTTCTGTACTGGCGCTGCTCCACCTGGGCATGGTGATGATGCCCCTCATGAACGAGGATTCGGTAAGCCTTACCATGGAACTTCCCCAGGGAACCAGATATGAAGAAACCAAGGCGGTGATGCTGCAGTTACAGGAAATCGCCCTTGCCGAGATTAAAGGGGCGAAGAGTATTATCGTCAACGCGGGGTCCTCCGGCCACGGTTTTGGCGGCAGCGGTACGAACCGGGGGGAATTAAGCGTAAGCCTCAGCATGGACGATCCCGAGGCGGACACTTCGGCCCAGGTACTGGCGAAACTCCGCGCCCATTTTAACGACTTCCCCAACGCCCGTTTAAGTTTTGGCCAGGGCATGGCCCGGAGGATGGCCGGAGGATCGGATATAGACATGGTTCTCCGCATCGACGACATCGGCGAGGGCCTTGCCGCCGCGCAGGAAATCGTGGAACTCCTCAAAACCCATGTACCGGAGCTGACCGAGGTTTCCATCGACATGACCGAGGGCCTGCCCCAGGTTGAGGTGGTGATTGACCGGCAGCGGGCCTACGACCTGGGGGTAACGATTGGGAGCGCGGCCAATGAAATAGCCGCCGCCATGAACGGCGTTACCGCCACCACCTTCCGGCAGAACGGCAGCGAATACTCGGTCAGGCTGGAACTGCGGGAAGAAGACCGGGCGAAACTTCCCGACCTGGAACGCATTTTTGTCGCCTCAAGCGGCGGAACCCTGGTTTCCCTTTCCAATTTCGCCCGGCTTGAAAAGGGGCTTGGGCCGGTGAGTATTAACCGGGAAAACCAGTCCCGCATCATCCACATAAGCGGCAACGTGATTGAGGGGCAGCGGATCAACGAGGTTGAAGAAAAAGTCCGGGAAGTTATCCACCGCAACTTCATCCTTCCCGAAGGCATGGTTCTCACCTATGAAGGGCAATGGCAGGAAATAACCGAAACCACGAAAACCTTCGTGCTGATTATCACCCTTGCGGTTCTTCTGGTGTTCGGCGTGATGGCAGGTCAGTATGAATCCTTCAAAGACCCCCTGATCAACCTCTGCACTATTCCGCTCATGCTCACCGGTGTGGTTGGCATATATCTCATAACGGGACAAAGCCTCAGTATGTTTTCATTGGTGGGTATGGTGATGCTGGCGGGCATTGTAGTGAATAACGGTATAGTGCTGGTTGACTACACCAACCTCCTGGTCGGCCGGGGTATCCCGGTGGCCCGGGCTTGTATTAAGGCAGGAGGCGCTCGGCTGCGCCCCGTGCTGATAACCACCCTTACTACGATCCTTGGGCTCATTCCGATGGCTTTTTTCCCCGGCAAATCGGCGACGATGATACAACCCATCGGCCTTACGGTAATCGGCGGGCTTGGGTCCTCAACGCTGATAACCCTGTTCTTTATCCCGGTGCTGTATTCCCTGGTGAATGAACGCCGCCGTACTGATAAAACGGCTAAAAGTATCCCACAGAAGGCCGCATGAACCCAAGGGGTATCTTCGATTTTCTTGTGCGGCCGTATGGCCCCACGATACAGGAGGAAGCATAATGAAACGCATGGAACTCATCGCCAATCATTCGGTAGAAGAGGAAATTATCCATTCCCTTGAGGGAAAAATCAGAGATTTTTATTATACCCTCATTTCCCGTGTGCATGGCCGGGGAAAGGGGGCGTACCGTATGGGCAGTACAACCTGGCCTGAGGAAAATTTCATGGTTATCAGCTATCTGGAAGACCGGGATGCTTGTATGGCAGCGGCGGTTGTGGAAGATATAAAACGGCGTTTTCCGGGAGAAGGAATCAAACTATTTCTTACGCAAGCGGAAGCCTAAAGAGAAACCCGCACCGGTTCGGCGGTAAAGAACTGTACGGCGGTCTTGCTACGCATGCCGCCGTAAACAGCCGGAAGGTAAGAACGGTTTAATGGTAAGGACATACAAAATAGTATAAGAGGGGCATTTTTATGGGCGGATTTAATACTGATTTGCAAACGCAAATTGAAGTATTAGAAAAAATAATAATATCCAATGAAGTTTTGAATAATGTATGTATA
>JAITRH010000047.1 GCA_031288495.1 Treponema sp.
TGGCAGAACTGACCGGAAGCGTCCGCCCCGCAGTGGGCCACCCGGTCGAACTCAAAGAAACCGGGCTTCCGCTGGTCCCCGTTGAACATGACCCGCACCGGTATCTGGTCCCGCAGGAGCGGACCGGGCCTGGTCAGGCTCAAGCCCCGCAGCCGCCCCGTGTCTTTTACCGGTTTGAGGATGCGGTCGATAGTACGCGGGCTGACGAGGCCGGGAGGTCCCTCATTTCAGGGGTAAGGGAATATGCGGTACCGGGCGTGGCAAGCCCGGCGTTGGGGTAGGTCGATAGCAAGGCCGGACCTCGCGACCCCGGCCTTGGGGTAGGTCCATAGTAACGCCGGGCCTCGCAAGCCCGGCCTTGGGGTAGGTCCATAGTAACGCCGGACCTCACGACCCCGGCCTTGGGGTAGGCCCATAGCAAGGCCGGACCTCGCGACCCCGGCTTACCGGGATTTTCACCGCTTCAGAAGGGCTTGGAAATGACCAATCCCGGTAATCCGGCTCATCAGGACCCCCCTTTACAGAAAGGGAGCTTTTCACTATCATAAAACTTCCATTATAAAAGGCTAGTTAAGGAAGGATCACTATGTCACGCGTATGCGATATTTGCGGAAAACACACCATTACGGGAAACAGGGTAAGTCATGCCAAGAACCATACCCGCCGTACCTGGCGGCCCAATCTGGTGAAGGTAAAAACCGAGATAGAGGGTACAACCCTGACCCTTAAAATCTGCGCCCGCTGTCTCAAGAGCGATATAATCAAGAAAAAAGTATAAACCCCCTGTTTATACCCGGTCCTGGGCAGGGTAAACCGGATTTCAGTCCCAGGATAGGAGCTTAACCCGGTCCACAGGACCGGACACATGCGTAGGGAGCTATGGGGATCGGAACTATCTATAAAGCCCTGGATGAAGGGGGATATTCCTTAAAGCTCTGGGGACTGAGCGCTATTGATCGGTACCTCAGCCTTCCGGCGCTCCCCTATGGCTGGCTTGAAACCAATGCGGATATTGTGGTTTTGGTGCGGTACTTTGAGGGGCTGCGTTTTCCCGGCCCGGGTATTGCCGATGCCGCCCTGGATCTGGGGGAAAGGGGCTGGTATTTTCGCTGCGTGGAACCAGAAGAACCCCCTCGATGCTCCTACCGGTTTCTTTCTTTTACCCAGGATCTCAAGACCCAGCGGTTTCAGGACCCCCAGGGAATTTACCCCTTGCTGCGGGAACTCAAGGGGGGCTCCCTGAAAAAGGGCCTTGGGGCTCCCTGGTGGGAAGGGCTCAACCCTCACGCCGGCCGGTACCAGGCGGCTATGGAGGGCGCCCTCATGGCGGCCCGGTACGAGGCCCCGGTTCCCCTTGCCGCGTTGGGACAATCCCTTAAAGAGCTGCCCTCAGGATTGCCTCCCAATCCTGAATGGCAGCGGGTACTCCTGAAAAGTCTCTTGGTATCACCCCGGCCGGATCGGGGTTTCAGGCTGCTCAAGGCTTCGGGTCTCGTGGAAGAGCTATGGCCGGAACTGAGCCGTTTAGAGGAGGTGAAGCATACCAAGGAATTTCATCCTGAAGGAAACGGGTGGAACCATACCCTGGAAACCTTCCGGTACCGGAAACCGATACGCTCCACGAAGCGGGTTTATGATTTCCGGCTTTCCCTGGGACTCTTGCTCCACGATGTGGGAAAACCCCTGGCAGAGGCTGCGGGGAAGCATCCCTTTGCTAGACATGCGGAGCTTGGGGCTGCCCTGGCGGGTACCTTCCTGAAACGGCTGGGATTTGATGCGGCCCTCATGGCCGATATACGGTACTTGGTTAAAAACCACATGTTCCCTGCAGCCCTGCCCCGCTTACCCCTGAGTACGCATCAGGAGATCCTAGCCTCTCCCCTGTTTCCCACCCTCTTGGAACTCTATCGTTGTGATGAATCCGCTTCATTTAGGAGTCTTGAGGGGTATTATCGATCCGCCGCGGCATACCAAGCCTATCTGAAAAAGCGCTCCCTTCCTGGGGCCCTGCATAAGGGGTGGGGGCCCGCCTCTCCCCACAGGTTCATACCGAGCTTTTAAGCTGTCCGGCGATCCGTTCAAGGTACAGGCATGAAAGGTAATCTTCTTTATTAATACTCAGGGCACGGGAGAAATACTGCCGGGCGGTTTCCCATTCCTGCATAGCGTAGAGCTTGAGCCCTTTGTGGTACTGATCTAAAAGTTCCCGGTCGATGAGCAGGCATAGGGGAACATCCCCTGCATGGGCATCGTCTGCGTACGCGGCATATACCCCGTACAGTTCCACCGACTGCTTCTTGCCTTTGACCTGAACGCTGTCCACCCTTCTAAAGATAAAGAGGTGCTTGCTGGCCTCGTACATATGTTCCGACACGATAATCGGATGCCGGTAGACTTTGGTAAGCTCTTCCAGCCGGGAGGCAAGGTTTACCGTATCCCCGATGACCGTATAGTCCTGTTTATCGTGGAACCCGATGTTCCCCACCACCGATTGCCCATAGTTAATACCAATCCCCACGGTAAAACCCCTTTCCGGGAGGCGGATCTTGGAAGTATCCACCTTGGAGATGGCTTTAATCATGTTGATGGCCGCACGGATGGCACATGCCGGAGCATCGGGCAGGGTCTTGGGGGCGCCGAAGATGGCCATGATAGCATCCCCGATGAACTTATCAATATTTCCCCCTTCGGCGATAATCTCGTTACCCATAAGGGCAAAGTAGGCGTTCAAAAGGGTAACAAGATCCTGCGCGTTGTTATGCTCCGAAATCTTGGTAAAATTTCTTATATCCGAAAACAGGACCACCACATTGCGGGTTTCACTCTGGCTTACCGCTGCGGATGATTTATCGATGATCTCATCCATCACATCAATAGGGACATACCGGGCAAAGGCGGTCCGGGTTTTTACCTGTAATGCTTCCAGACGGCTCAGGGAAAGGGCATTGGCAATAATAGGGGCTGCGGCGGCAAAAAAGATGGCCAGATTTTCACCGATGCTGGGGGAAAAGTAGTCTTTAATCGAATTGGCAATATTGACCGTGGCAAACCGTTCACCCCCTATAGCCAGGGGAATGGAGAGGTAGGATTCGATCCGTTTCCTGTAGGATCCGGGAAGGGCAAAATCCTTGTTATGCAGGGCAAGCACCTTAAAGTCTGGAAAAAGGGTGCTGAAATCCGCCCGGGTAATCGCGGTAAAATCATCGGCAATGGAGGAGCTGTACCCGGCGATGTTGTCGGTATAGACCAAGAGGGTATTACGGGTACTCTTAATCATGATGGAGGCGATCCCGGTCTCACAGATATAGGTCAATAATTTAAAAACCCCCTTAAGAATATCTTCCAAGGACTCCAGTTTGCTTGATAGTTCTGCCAGCATCCCGATAATGGTCATTTGAAAGAGCTTGTTATCCAAGAGGTTGTTGACCATCTCGATTAAGACGGCATCATTGAGGCGCTTCCCCTCTTTCTCAATGGCCCTATGATCAATGTCTTGAAATACCGTGAGCAGGGTCTGGATATGCTCTTTGAGGGTGGCGAAATTGTCCGGGGACTTTTCAAGGTAGCAATCCGCCCCTGCCTGCCCCCCCCAGAAGCGATCCTTTGTTTCGCTTAAGGAGGTCAACATGATGATAGGAATCGCCTTGGTATACTTCCGGGATTTTAGGAGCCTCGTGGCCTGATACCCCTTAAACAGGGGCATGTCTATATCGGTGATGATGAGGTGGGGAAGGAATTGGTACACCTCCTTGATCCCCTCAAGCCCATTGACGGCCCGCCTGGTGCTATACCCTGCTTCATGTAAGACTTCAAGGAGGATATCCGCAAAGATATCCGAATCTTCAAACACCAGGATCCGTTTCTGTTCGGCCCTTTCCAGAGTAATCTCCTGGTCAGCCATGGGCTTCTCCGATGAGATCCCGCACGGCCGTAATCAGATTATGATTGTTAAAAGAATTTTTGATGATATACCGGTTGGCCCCCAGGATAGCCGCCTGTCTTTGATCTTCTTCACTGGATTTTGATGAAATCACAATGATCGGAATCCCTGAGAGGTCGCTATTTTTCCGTATATTTTCCGTAAGCATAAACCCGTCCATCTGCGGCATATTGAGGTCTGTACAGATCAAATCATACCGGTTATTTTTTGCGGCCACCAGGGCTTCAGAACCATCTGCGGCGGTATCTACTTTATAGCCCTCCGCTTGGAGTATGTCCCGTTCAATCTCCCGGGTATGCAGGGAATCATCCACAATCAGAATCGATTTTCGTACGTTTTCATAATCCACATGTCGTTTTTTGAGATCGAGGGAGGTAATCCGCTTGGTCATTTTAATGAGGGCGGGTACGTGGATCGCCGGTACCATCTCGTAGTCTTCACCGAGGACCACCCCGGAAAAAACATGCATCTCTTCCATAAAAGAAGGCATGGACTTAAGGATCACCGAACGCATGTTACTTATCGAGTCGATGGCCAGGGCAATGATTTCATCAAAGGCCTTGATGATGGCCACAAAGAGGGCTTTTTGTTCCTGCTGCTGGGCTGAGGCCTTAATACGCAGGAGCTGGTTGAGATAGTACAGTTTAACGATATGGTTATTGAATTTGATCCCCGGATGATCCACCACGGTGATGATGTCGTCCTTGTGGACCAGCAAAACCGTATCCACAAAGTTAGCGGGAATGATAAATTTCATTTCTCCGCAGCTCACGGGGAAGCCTATGAGGGAGGCAATCGACAGGGGCACCAGAATGATAAAACAGGTTCCCTTTCCGGGACTGCTTTCCACGAAAATACTGCCTTTCATGTGTTCAACGCTGTTGCGCACCGCATCCATACCGACTCCCCGGCCAGACAGGGTGCTTACCTGGGTTGACGTGGAAAACCCGGTTTGAAAGATATAGTTGATAAGCTCTTCCCGGGTCAGCTGCGCCGCGAGTTCCTGAGTGAGGAGGTCCCGTTCAAGGATCTTTTTTCTGATGGCTTCAATATCAATGCCCCGGCCGTCGTCGGCGATGCTGATCTTCATGCTTCCGCTCTCCCGGATACAGCGAATACTGAGGCGGCCTACTTCCTGTTTTCCCGCTTTCCGGCGTTCTGCAGGGGCTTCTATGCCGTGGTCAATGGCGTTACGGACCGTATGGATAAAGACGTCTGAAAGGGTTTCGATGATATTCTTGTCGATCTCGTTCTCCACCCCTTCCAGGTGTAACTGCACTTTTTTACCCAGCTCCGAGGCAATCTCGAAGACATACCGGGGATAGGCGTCCAAAACCGTGGAAAGGGGCAACATTCTCAGGGAAATGACGCTGTCATAGGCGCTTTTGGTATGATTTCCCACATCAATGGCGTAGTTCTTCGTTTTAGAGGAGATTTTTCTTATGACCTGTTCCAGATAGCGGAATTCTTTTATCAAGGGAGGAGTTACCTGATTCTCCACGATGACCAGCTTCAATAATTGGCTGCATAATTCATAAACTCTTTCGGTCTCCTGGAAGATATTCTTAGCGCTGATCTCAAGGGATTGGAGGGAGGCCATATTCTTGATAATATCGTTTATCTTTTGCAGGGGTATCCTGATACTTTCAGATTTGAGTTCTTCGATTCGCTCCCGTTTTGTTTCGCTCGGAGGGGGGGTATGCTCGGATTCCGGGGGATGCTCGGGTTTCGTCGCTTCTATATGGGGGATGGTAAAGTCTTCATTGACCGCAAGGGCGGCAAGCTCCCGTTCAAAAGCCTGGGTTTCGACGGTATCGGTCTTGGATTGTTGTATTGATGCGAAGCCCGCTTTGAGCAGGTCCAGGGAGGCAAGGCTCAAGCGCAAGGCCTTGTCTGAAAAACGAACCCGCTGTTCTTTAACCGCGATAAATACGCTTTCCAGGGCGTGGGCCACCGCTTCTATACGGGTAAATTCCAGCATCCGGGCAGATCCCTTAAGGGTATGCAGGCTCCGCAATAGGCTTACGAAGTCATCTTCCTGGGAACCCCCGTCTTTCATATCAAACAACAGGGTCTCCACCGTAGCAATATTTTCTATCCCTTCATCGATAAATTTACCGATGTATTTTTCTTTATTGATCCCCATGTTCTTTCGACTCGTGTCTGCTGTTTAATACCGATTCCAATGTATGGGCAAGCTCGGTGAGCCGTTCTGCTGAAGAGGTGGCAACCTCGGTGGAGTGAAGAAAATTATTGAGCCCCCGGGATATATCGGTAATGGCGATGGTTATCTGTTCACTGGACTTGCGCTGTTTTTGGGTAGAAACCGTGATGGTCTGCGCCTGGTTAGAGGTAATTTCTGCGCCTGACCGGATCTCCTGGAAGATATCTTCCAGATCTTTAATGAGTTTATACCCTTCGGCTATTTTATCCGCTCCTTCTTCGCTGGCAATGATCAGGGAGGAGGAGGAGTTCTGGATTTCTTCCACCTGTTCTCTAATCTGTTTGGTAAGATTCGCGATATCATCGGCTAAACGGTTCACCTCTCCTGCCACCACCGCGAACCGTTTTCCCGTTTCCCCGGCGCTTGCCGCTTCCAGGGCTGCATTAAAGGCAATGACCTTGGTCTGATCCGTGATGGTATTGATGATCCGGACGATATCCCGGATCTTGGCGATCTTATTCCCCAAGAGCACAATCCCGTTGATGACCCCATCATTCTTTTCTTTAATATCCCCCATCTTTTTGATATTGTTCTTGAGCACCGAGAATCCGGTAATCACGTCATCTTCCATTTTAGCCGCAATCGTGGCAACGCTGCCGGTCTTATCCGCAATATCGGTGGCAATCTTGGCGTTCTCATCAATGGTACTGGCGATTTCTTCCACACTGGCGGCCTGACTATTAGCGGTGATACATATCTCCTTGGAGGACAGGGAAATCTCATTGGTTGAATGGCGGATGGTTTTTGCGATTTCCCTGGTCTGCATCACCGTTTGGAGGACCGCTTCGGTGAATTCGGTTTTACGTTCCTCCTCTATTACCCGCTGCAAGAGGCGATGATACTGCTTTGAGATACGGGAACTGATAAACCCCGCGAACAAGAGCAGCAGCGCCCCGAGTCCAACCCCTCTATAGTTAATTTCCCTGCTGTACCCAAGGGCATTCAGGATAGCGGCGGTACCGATATACCAGAGCATGGCCGTCATACCCGAAAACAGCCCGCAGACGCTATGGTGTCGGAAGGTACTCAGCATAATAACGATAAAATAAAAGGCCAGATGCACGGTTAACAGGGTGAGGAGGGATACCCCCTGCCGGGGCAATCCGCTTATCACCATGTATGACAGAAGGCCTATATCTAAGAAGCTTGTACCATATTTCACCCACGGTCGAAGGAGGGGGCGTTTCTGGATATAGAAAAACAAGGCCAGACTGTAGATAAGAAAAACACCGGGTCCTATATATGCGCTCATACCCAAGGGCCGAGAACCACTGCGATGCGACCCCGCCGCGATGATCCCCATACCGATGCCATATATAATCCCCAGGGATATACGAAAATAGGTGATTACCAATTCACCGGCCCGTTCTTCTTTCTGGATGCCGTCCGCTGTTCGTATCATGATTCTTCCCTTTTTAGGTGCGGTATTTCTCAATAGCCTTTTGTAATCCCGTAGACATCGTGTTTAAGGTATCCGCGATCTTCGACGTTGAGGTGGTGGCTGTTACAAATTGCTGGACCCCGGCGGATATTTCCTTGAGGGCCTCAAAGATCTGAGCGGATGCGTATTCCTGCTGTTTACTCAAATTGGAAATTTGCTGGGAGCGGGTCGCTACATTCTGGGCGGTTTCCACAATCGCTTCAAACACCGCTTTTTGGGCGCTCATGTGATCATACCCCTGTTCGATCTTTTGTGAACCGTTAAAGGCTTCGGTTATTAAGCTTTGGGAGGCGGTTTGTACCTCTTCTATTTTAAGCTTGATTCCCCGGGTGGAATCCACCACATTATCGGCAAAACGCCTGATTTCACTGGCCACCACCGAGAACCGGGCCCCGCTCTCCCCTGAAGAAGAAGCCTCCAAAGACGCGTTAAAGGCAATGAGTTTGGTCTGATCCGCAATGCCGTCGATGATTCGGATGGCGTCATTGATGTGCTTGATCATATCCACCAGGTTTTTAATCTCATGAATGATCTTGGCGTTCTGGTTTTGAATATCTTCCATCATGTGCTCATTGGCATCCCGGAGCTGCGCCCCTTTTTGGCTGAGCCTCTGGGTCTCTATGGCGAGGTGGGCCACTTCTTCGGTCTTGGCGGCCATTTGCTCGGAAAGGTTCTTGCTCCCTTCCATAGTACTGACAATCTCGGAAACGCTGGCCGACTGTTCATTGGCGGTGGTGGTGATCTCTTTGGTGGAGGTGGCCATATCTTCGCCCATATCCGATAGGAACAGGGCCTTCTCCTTGATACCCGTGATAAGCTCCCGGATTTTATCCAGGGTGGTATTAAAAGAAAGGGTCATCTCCCCGATTTCATCTTTACTGTGGATATCCAGATGTTTGGTCATATCCCCTTCCCGGATATCCCCTAAGATAGCCACCATGTGATTCATGGGCTTACTGATGGACCGGGCCACGATAAAGGCCCCCGCAGCCACGAGGAAAATCATCACCACGATAATAATGATACTCACCCAGAGCATCCGATACACCGGCATGACGATAATACTGGTGGGGATCCCTATTATTAAGGTCCAGGGACTTGTGGTTTCTCCGACCGAGAACGGACCGCAGTAGAACCGCATGTTTGCTTCTAATGCGGGAACATAATTGGTAAAGGAAAATTCCTTTCCCTGGCGTACCGCTTCTATCAGTTCCGGCAGATACGCGCCGGCGATATCTTCTTCGGTCTCCTCCATGGATTTTCCCAAGCGGGAATCATCAAAGTGAGAACCCACCACGCCCCCATTGCTAAAGAGCATCGCCACACTGCCTTCATAGGGCTTAATTTGCTGGATCTGTTCTTGGATGGTGGTTATATCAATATCAATGATCGAAGCCCCTACGAACTGATCCTCGGTTTTAATCGGTACGGTTATCGTGGTGATAAGCCGCTTTTCCCCATAAGCAAGTTGATACCAGTAGGGATTCACCAGGGATTCCTTCCCGGTTTGTTTCGCCTCGAGATAGTAATCCCCCTCTCCCGGGATTTCATAATTTACCAAGGATTCCAGTTCAATACCGTTTCGAGTCCGGGTCAGGTAAGGAACGAATCTGCCGCTCTCATCGTTTCCCGGGGTATTCCGATACCGGGCATCCTGACCGTCCAGGAGGTCTGGTTCCCAGGCAACCGAGGTGGCGGATATATCCGGGTTTGCTTCGAGGATCCCCCGAATCATGGTGAGGAAATACCGGCGGCGATCCAGGCGATCGACCTGTTCATACTGGGACATCATGTGGGCAAGGTTCCGGCCGGTATACAGATATTTGGCAAACCATACGCGCACCCGTAGGGCATTTTCTGCTACCAAGTTATCAATTTCATGACTTACCAGGCTCGCGATCTGTTTCTCCGACAGCCGCAACAAGGTAGAGACCAAAATACCGATTCCCAAAAGATTTAAACCGATGATGATGATCATAAGCTTATTACCGATTTTCATATACCTACTCCTTTATAACTGCGCCTATTCATGATACCTACCTAAGCCCTTATTTCGTTGTTTCTCCAAGGCCCGCTGGTAATAATCCGGTGAAAATCCTCCGATAAACACTTCATATCCCCGCTCCTTACCCTGAGTAATGCTTTCCAAAGCCTGGTTGATTTTGTATACATAACGGATGGGATTTCCCGGTGCAGCCAGAGAGGCAAGACGGTAAAAGGCAGGCCAAAAAGCTTTGTCTTGCTGGATTGCCCGTTTATAGGAGGATTCCGCATCCAAGGGTTTTGTGCTAAGGTAGAAATATTCCCCCCGGAGAAAATGCGTATAGGCTGAATTATCGTACTGCTCAATAAATGCCAGCACTTGATCAACCTTGAAGCAATCCCCCTGATTAATTAACACGATAAGGGATGTGATAAGTTCATTACCCATACAGACAAGCCCCTTAACCATATCCTCGGGGGTCCTCTTTCCTCTCTTACTATTATCCCAATTATCAATGATATTGTCCGGTTCATCAAGAGCACGTCCATATTTTTCCCTTTTGGAGGTCCCTGCCGGGCTTGGGCTATCCCCGGGTACTGTTGCAAGAAATGCCAGGGTTTTTTCAGTGATAAGCCTTGCCCCCGTATCATCCGCGATCAGTTCTGCAATGTGCAGGGGTTCTATGGTAAGCCCTTGTTTCAGGGACCGTACCTCCTGGTTCTTCGGTGCCATCCGAGGGATCCGCGGCGGCAGCTGCAGTTTCTGCAAGTTCACTGCCACGACCGCCCGTTTCTGAAAGTAAAAAGCCTCTTCTTTGAAACAATTGGCCAAGAGGGGATGCTCTACTCCCGCGGTTTCGGATATGCCCACTATGAGGTAACCCTCCGGGACCAGCGCATTGGCCAGAATATTCATGACCTTAACCCGGCTTTCAGGAGAGAAATAAATAGAAACATTCCTGAAAAAAATCAGATCATAGGCTTGGACAGGAAGCCCGTCCATAATGTTATGCAGATAAAAATGGATGTGGTCCCTGAGCCGGGGATCAACCCGATACTTTCCCTCGGTACTTGACACATACCGGTCAAGGAGGAACTTCCACTGAATTCCATCCTCTCGAAAGACATTAGCCCTATAGGAGCCCTGGCTTGCGGTCTCAATCACCTCTTGGTCTATGTCAAAGGCATCGATCTCCCAGGAAAGGGAAGGATGCCCGGATATCTGCTTATAATAGTCCAATACCATGGCAATACTGTAAGCTTCGCAGCCTATGGAAGTCGCTGCAGAACAGATCCGCAGCGGACGACCCAAGGCGGCAAAACGAGGGAGCAGTTCCCGCAGTAACACGGCAAAATGGGCCTGCTCCCTAAAAAAATACGTTTCATTCACCGTAAGCAGCCGGGCCAGATCAAAGAGGACCTCGGGAGAGGAAAAAATATGCCTATACCTTTCCCGGTCCCCGGACAAGCCCCCCGAGGTTTCGTTCTCAGGCGCGAGGTTTTGGATCTGCTTAAGATGATTCCTCAGATGCACCAGCGCTTCGGTGCTGGCCCGAATGCCCAGGGTATGTTCAACCTGCTGGTAGAGTTGGCACATAAGAGGATCATCAAACCGAGGTTCCTTCATATACACAGGAGTTTCCCCGTCCATATCGTCCTCCTTGAGGCATGGTTAAGGCGATAAGCCTTTTGGCTATGTCGCCCAGGGGTAGAATCATATCCACACACCCGGTTTCTATGGCTGACTTCGGCATACCGTAAATCAAGGAGCTCTCTTCATCCTGGGCAATGGTAATGCCCCCGGCTTTCCTTATGGCCTGGGTACCTGTAGCCCCATCCCTTCCCATGCCGGTGAGCACCACCGAGATCACCTCCCGGCCAAGGACCTCCGCGGCGCTCTGAAACAGCATATCCACCGCAGGTTTCTGATTTTGGACCGGCTCGCCGTCTTCCAGAATCAAATATTTACTCGTCATAATAAGATGTTTATCTGTAGGGGCAATGTAGATCTTTCCCGCACGGAACACCCCGTTATGTTCCGCAAGCTGAACCTCCAAGGCCGTGTATCTCCGTATCCACTGTACAAACCCTTTATCAAATCCTGAAGAATTATGTTGTACGGTTACAATCGGTACAGGGAAATTTTCGGGAATCCCCGCAAATATCTCCATGAGGGCCTTGGGGCCGCCGGTAGAGGCCCCAATGACCACTCCCCGAATGGGACGGTAGTCTACCTTCCCGAGGGAGAGCTTCCGAATAGGATCAAGGCCTCTGTTTTTTTTACGTTTGATCCCAGAAATACGGTTGAGGGTGTTATAAATACGCTGGCGCTGCTCTTGACTCATGGACGGAGTGAAGATCTGCTTGGGATAAAATTCGAGGGCCCCCTTCACCGTGGCTTCATAGATCGTTTTTGCACTGTCTTGAGAGCTGATTACCACAATCGGGGTCGGGATATCCCGCATGATGATGCTGATAGCCTCAAGCCCTGACATACCCGGCATCTCAATATCCATGGTAATCAGATCTGGGTTAAGGGACCGCGTCTGCTGCACCCCTTCAAAGCCGTTTCCCGCTTCGCCAATGACGGTAAACCGTTCATCCCTTTCAAAAAAATCCCTGAGAAAGCTCCGGGCCAAGGGGCTATCATCCACCACGAGGACGGTAATCATAATCCCCGGTCTCCTTGCTCCAAAAACCGGGAAACCAGCAAAACCGGGTCAATAAAGGCCGTCATCCTCGCGTCGGAGAAGGATACTCCCTTAAAAAAGGATAGTCTCGGAAGCCCGATGAACCCCGGAAGCTCCTGAATTGCTTCATGGGGAATATCCACTTCCGTCTCCACCGCAGGGGTAACCAGCATGATACGAGGGACCTCAGGTCCTGCATATTCCCTGAGTGCTCTGACCAGCATCGCCGGATAGTCCAGCGGCTTCAAGCGGATCCCATGGGGAGCAGGCAGCTCTGCCCTGCCCAGCAAGCGGGGGAGCGAAAAAAGCACCTCTCCCCTGCTTGGATTAGTCTCTATCATAGTATGCATAGCTTGGGAGACCTGGAGGAGCTCTGCCACACATTCCGAAGGAATACCCAAGAAGATACGCTCAAATGCACATAAAAAATTTTTCATATACCTTGGATCGCCCCTCAAGCCGCAAAATCCTTCTTTATCTGGTTAATAATCTCTCGAATACTCAGGAGAAACACATCCATCTGGTGCCATTCAAAAGAGGCCTCAATAACCACGGTAGCATCCTGGTTTTCCGTACCCTGTTCAACCTTTAAGATATGCTCAAGCGGTACATCCACAATATCCACCACATCGTCAATCATAAAAGCCACTTTATCAACCCCTTCTTTTAAAACCACTACTTTGGACAAGGCCGAGGGAGTTTTGAGCATGAATAATCCTAGGTCAATGAGGGCGTAGGGTACAGAGTACCGGTTAACAATACCCTTGACATACTCAGGAAGCAAGGGCAGAGGATAGACTTTATCATAGACCGTCACTTCATTTATCATCCGCGAAGGAAGGGTGTACAACCGTTCCTGTATGGTAAAGATAAGAAATTTCTCGGTAACAGCCACATTGGGTTGTTTTGAAGGGGTTGTATCGTTCATTATCCGTCTCCTTTGTATTAAGAGCTTTTTTATATGGTTCCCCTATGATGCCGCCCTATCCTCATAAAGGACGGTTAACCAATAGGGTATAAAACCGGCCCTTTTTGCATGTCCCTTGACGAGCAATCCAGAAAACCGGTATTCTATATAATATATAATAAATAACCCATAGAGCCTTTTTCAAAACTCCGTTAGTTTTGAAAAAGGCTCTGGGAAAACCAGTCCAAGGACTGATTGTTATACCTAAAACAGCTTTTCAAAATCTGGCATTTTGAAAAAGCCTCTGAAGTAAAGCCCGAGGAGTATACCATGGCTGAAGTAGCGTGCGAGAACTGTGGAAAAATTATTTTAGAAGAAAACGTTAAATATGGCGATTGCAAGCAATGTTCCTTGTGCGATGATTGTGTAGCGAATTGGATTGCTAAAGATTGTAAAGAATGTAAAGATAGGAAAGAGTAATACCCTATCCATAAGGGAGGGATGCAAGGGGCTTTTCATTTCGGTGGTGTCCATAAGCTTAATAAGGTCTAAGACCAGATAGTTCATCCTGGAAAAGCCCTTATTAACGAGATAAGCCTTCCGGCGGCCTTTGCCCCGGAAGTAGGTGTGTGTTCATTACTTGTGTACCTAGGGCTCTTCCCGAATCAAGGCTTCGCGGAAACCGGCGGTACCAAGTTTTTCCGCTACCAGCTGTACGTCATCGGCGTTGATTCCTGCAAGTACAACCCGGTAGTAGTCGCCATTTCTTTCATAGGCAGGATTGAGGCCGGTATTTTTCAGCTTATCAAAGACCTCCATCGCATTCCGGACGATTTTATAGGCCCCCACCTGAATACGGTACCGCTTACCGGTTCCTACAGGGGGTATACTGGGTTTAATCTCCGCGGCGATAGCCCCTGATCGGGTCGGCACATAGGGAGGCGGACCTAAGTTCTCACTCGGCGTACTGGTATTTGGGGGGCTCGGGAGTATGCTAGGACTCGTGGGAGAAGCCGAAGATGCCACCGTAGGAGAGGGGATCCGCTCTTCTATTATCACCGGAGCAGTTCCTGTGATCAGCATATCTAACTGTTCCGCGGCTGCTTTGGAAACATCAATAATCCGGACCGGTTTAGAAGGCCCCCGGTCATTAACCCGTACAATCACCTGCTTGTTATTTTGGGTATTGGTAACCGTAAGAATCGTACCAAAGGGCAGGGTCGGGTGGGCGGCGGTGAATTTCGTAGAATCATACTTTTCTCCCGAGGCCGTATTGAGACCCTCGTATTCATCCCCATAATATGACGCAATCCCTTCCTGCCGGTATCCGTTATTTACGGGTTGAGTCTGAGCTATACACAGGAGGACACCCCCTAAACCAGTTATCATTATTGCAATAATTCGTTTCATAATTATTCTATCGGCAGGGAATGATAAATCAATGACTAAATTTCAGTTCTTGAATTAATTATGCGTTTTTATGGGGCTCTACCCTTTCGGGCCCATCCAAAGTTTAGCCCTGATACAGGGTATGGAGGAAAAGGGTCGCTGCCTGGGCCACATTAAGGCTCTCTAAGACGCCGGTTCCCGGAATACGGACCAGGACCGAACAGAGATCTTTTACCTCCTGGGGGAGACCGGTTTCTTCATTCCCCACCACCAGGGCTATGCCCGGTTGCAGAACCCCTCTGAAGCTTGTCCTTGAAGCATCGAGAACGTGCAGCCGGTCCCGGATGATGGTATGCAGATCCTGGATCCGCTGCCGGGCTCTGAGATCCGCCCCTATGGTGATGAGGACCTTGGAGGCAGCCGTGAGAAACCCTAGGGTATCTTGCACGTGCCGCAATACCACATATTCCATTCCTCCCTCGGCAACCCGGTAGGCGCTGGTACTTACCAGGGCCTCGGGGGCGGTTCCAGAAAGTACAATAAACCGGGCATCAAAAAAAGCCGCCGATCGGACAATGGCCCCCAGATTATGATCATTTCCCAGGGCATGCAAGACAAGACCGGTTTTACCTTCCCTGGCCCAGTAATCTAAGTCCTCCCTATTGGCCGCAGGTATCTGAGGCTCCTCGATCATAGCCACCACCCCTTGGTGATGCGTACTCTTGCATATCCGTTCCAGTTCCTCATTATCGCAGATCTTATAGGGCCGTTTCCGTTGGGCCAGTTGTTTACATATTGGGGCAAATACCTGAAGCCGATCATCCCGGAGAAAAAGCCGATTAATGGTTTTCGGGTGCAATTCCCCCAAGGCTGATACGGCGTTAAAACCGCAGACTGCTAATTCCTTGGTAAGTTTATTACGCATAGGGGTAGTATACCCGCTTTTTTGCTTCTCACAATACCTTCTTCCCATAGCGACCTATACCTCGGTCTTGAGGTTTGCAGTCCCTCGGATACCTCTAGAGAAAACCTTAAGGAAGCAGGATATCCTGCAATTAACCATACCGCTTAGATGGTTCCTCGGTAACCCATGACGATCCTGCCTTTATCCTGCAGATTGCCCAGGGCAAAAGCATTTACTTTCCGAATAAGACGGAATAGAGGAACTCAGGATTAACGGACGCTTTGAATATCTTCCGCTTTGTGCTGAACCGTTTCTCCAGAACTGCCGCGGCACGCAAGCGGGCCAGGGCTATCTTCCTCAGAACATTCAAGTTTTGAGGGGCCTTGTCTTTCCGTGCCTGGGAAGCATCTTCCCGGAACAGGACATCCAGGGACCAGTGGAGCTGGTTTTCTATGGACCAATGCCCCCGCAGATAGCCGCCCATGGTTTCGGCGGGGGCAGTCGTGCTGCT
>JAITRH010000096.1 GCA_031288495.1 Treponema sp.
AAAATGCCCTATGGTAATTACCCTGAAGGTTTTAATTTCTGTGGTAATTCGGCTTATTGGATGAGGAGGATCGAGCCTATGGCACCGTAGCAATAACAGTCGTCTATCAAGTTTTAGAGATGATTTTTTATTATTAAGGAGATTACAGATGAAGAAACAAATAGTTGCCATTGGAATAAGCAGCATATTGTTGCTATGTGGGTTTGTTGTTATAGGATGCCCTAATGACACAACAAACAATGAAGATACCACCCCAAGTTACGCAAAAGAAGGGGAGATTACCTTTGAAGTTGATAGTAGTAATGGTCCACGATTCTTCTCCCTAACTACCGGTGAATGGGTTGATGCATCAGAGTCGGGAACCCAAAAGTGGGACATTGCATTTCAGCGCATGCGAAAAATCTATACCAACAGCGGCACATCTGCAGAAGCATTCTCTTCCAATGGAAAGGGCGGCGTTTGGTACACCAATAAAACCGATTTTGACGCGGTCACCTCAAAAGATGATGCGGTAACTGACCTGTCTTCAATCCTTGCGCCATATACAACGGATCAGAGCAGATATACCGGGACTTCATCAGGAAGCCTTGCGAGAATCAATCTTATGACGTATATGGGCTATATTAACGAAGCAACCGCAAGTGGAATAACGGCGGATGATTTTTTAATGTATCCTTCAGGAGAAGGAGCAGCCTATCTTCCAACGGCGTTTTATGACATCGATCAAAAAGAGACCGAGCAAGTCTATATCATAAAACATGCTGACGGTGAAACCTATTCAAAGATACAGGTTTATGATTTTGAATTCATCAGCAGCAGCGTTGCCCCATCTGGTTTAGGTACTGATTCGTACAAAGTACGGTATGCCGTTTTTAAGTAAATAAACAGGGACTTCTAAAAATACCGGACCTGTTCGGTTTTTAGAAGTTCCACTACTACAAAGGTATGGTAATACTATGGCTGAATATAAAACAATAAAACTAAATTGTTATGTAATCCTCTTGTGGACTGTTTTCCTTATGATGTTTATCGGATGCCCACATTCCTCTGAGGGTAGTCTTTCTGATAAGCTTGAGACTAATACCTTTTCTTCTCTTGATAGTCTTAAAGATTCCCTGGGTACGGTGGTACAAAATACCGCCCAAGCCCCCTACCAGATCGCCCTCATAGACATGGATATAGCCGCTTTCGGCGATGAGGAAGACAGTTTAAGGGAACTTTTTGCCGCATTTCAGGGACGGTACGTTGCCCTGGATGTAAGGGGATGTACCGGTAATATAGGATCCCTTGCATCTGGGGTGATTAACGATCGGCCCGATGCGGATAAACTGGTTTCTCTTATGCTGGGTACGTCGACAGAATCTATTGGCGCTTTTGCTTTGGCAGGATGTACCTCTCTTGTATCTATCTCCTTGCCTCCATCAATGAGTACAATCAGCGGCAGTGCTTTCTCAGGTTGTGTTGGGCTTCGCTTCACAATTCCTGAAGGAAATGCGGTGTTTAGTACCGATATGGAAGGACAGCGCCTTTTACGGGATGCGGGTAAAACCCTTGTTGCTTGGCCTTCCGCTACGGGTAGCATTCAGCTTTCATCTGAAATTACCGGGATTCAGGATTATGCTTTTTTCGGAGCCCCATTGCTGCGGGAACTTATGCTTGACCATGATACACCGCCGGTATTGGGAGGGGTTCATGTTTTTGAAAACGTACCGGATCTGACGATCCTGGTTCCCAGAGAAAAAGTTCCAACTTATAAAGCCACCGCACCGTGGAATGCCTATGGGGATACTATAAAATGTATACCTGATTGGTCTACCCCTTTCATCGATCTTACCGGTTTAAATGCATGGCTTGAAAACAAACCCCCAAACGATAGCGGAACACCCTATTATGGTGTTCTTAAAAATGTGTCTCTTAGTAATAGAGGTACCGGTGAAATGCTGGAAGATGGCTTGAGAAAACTCTATGAGACCTTTCACGGAAAGTATATTGCCTTGGATGTGGATGCCTGTACCGGTGCGACGATTGGATTTTCCGATCTCTACGATCAAACCTTTAGTAACAGACCACATAGGGATATGCTGGTACATATTATCTTACCCGCATCCTCCACGGCCGTTGGGATTTATAACTTTTATGACTGTACCTCCCTTGAATCGGTAGTATTTCCCGGTGGATTAACGCAAATCAATAAACACGCCTTTGACCACTGCACCGCTCTTAAAGAAGTTACGCTGCCGGCGACACTCAAATTAATCGGAGCCTATGCATTTAAAGATTGCATACGCCTTAAACGCGTGATTGTCCGTGCCGAAGTACCCCCGGCACTTAATGGCGGCGCCTTTTCGGGAGTGAACGAGGAATTTACGATTTACGTTCCTGCCAACAAGGTGGAAGCATATAAAGCGATGACCGGTTGGAAAGAGTTTGCGGCGGTAATACGGGCAATTGAAGGTGAGGATTGAGGAAATGGGGAAGCCATGGTGTTTAGGGATATGTATGCTCGATTTGTTCTTCCTGTTTACGTTTCCGGTGAATGGGGAAGAGGAAGAATCGGTTTATCAACTGGATGAGATTACGGTAACCGGTACCAGAAGTGAAAAACGGTTAAAAGATAGTCCCGTGGTTACGGAGATTATTACCGCCGAGGAGATAGAACAGTCCAATGCCGATACGGTAATGGATATGCTAAACGATTACGGTTTGGTGTATACCGGAAACGGCATGGGTGATTATGTCCAGATGCAGGGCATGGGTAAAAGCCGAGTCCTCTACCTGATAAACGGACGAAGGCTCGTGGGAAGGATATCCCAGCGGCTTAAAGGAGAAACCCTGCCCTTAGGGAATGTGGAACGCATAGAAATTGTCCGAGGCCCTCAATCCGCCCTGTACGGTTCTGATGGTATTGGGGGAGTGATCAATATCATCACCAAGGAACCCGGGGATACACTCTCCTTATCCACGGACGTTACGAACCGTTTCCTCCTTGCCTATGATGACCCGGAGACCCCTGAGAAGGCAGCGCCTTTTCAGGATTTTAATCCGATCCAGGAGCAGAGTCTCAGGGCTGCGGTGGGCTTTCCCCTGGGTATCACCCGCAATTCCGTGGATATAGAAGCTGCCCGGGGAGGGTTTTATTACAACGAGCAGAAGACCAGTTCCATACTTCCCGAATATTACCGGGGAAGGCTGGGGCTGGATACGGCTTTTTCCCCGGGAAGTATCCCGGAAGTCCGGCTGGGCGGTTCCTTCATGCTGATGCGGCGGGATGATCAAACCACAAGCCGCGGAAGTCTTACCCGCTTTGATTACCTCCGGGGAGACGCGTACGGTGAAATGGATTTGCCCCTTTTTGAGTATGGGGGTCTTACCCTTAGACTCTATGACAACTATTACCAGCGGAATAAGGACAATTACTCGGCCATCAATGACCGGTGGTCTAAAGGGAATAATTATGAAAATGAAAACATTACTACCCTGGAAGCCCTGGGGTCTTATGATGGCCTTGATAATTTCATATTTACCTTGGGATTAGAAGGGACCTACAACAGCATGGAGAAATACAATCTGAGTAAACCCCGGGTTGCGGTAGATAAGGAGGCCCTCTTCTTACAAGCCGAGCATTTCCGGGAAGATACCTATGCTGTCCTTGCCGGGGTGCGGGTGGAACGGAATTCCCAGTTCGGCTTTGCGGCGGCGCCGAAACTGTCCGGGATGTACCGGTTCCCCTTGGGTTTTCGGCTTCTAGCCGGTATAGGGGTCGGCTATCGGGCGCCGGATTTTAGCGATCTCTATCTTGTTAAAGACGATAGTGAGACCATGTATATCCAGGGTAATGAGGATCTCCTGCCCGAATATAGCTTGGGATTTAATGCGGGCCTTGAGTATGCCGCGTCCGGCCGTTTCGTCCAGATCAATTTCTATTACAACGAACTGTTCGATGAAATGAGCCGGGTATATATCGAGACCCTGGGGGATAGAATCATTTATGCCACGAAGAATATCTCCCGATCCATGCGCACCGGCGTTGATACTGAAGGCAGGATTACGGTTTTGCGCCATGGTTTTGTCTCTGCAGGATACAGTTGGCTCTATGCCTATGACCGTACCTTAGGAGAGGAACTGTATCTCCAACCGGATCATACGGTCAAGATGAAGGTAGGCCTGGATCACCCCCCATCAGGAATCGCTACCTATCTGCAAGGCCGTTTTTTCTCAAAGATGATCGATCCGGGAAAACCGGACAACCGTCCCCGGTTTATCCTGGATTTTTATTGTTCCATTGCCGTGGGGAAGCATTTTAAAATACATGCGGCAGTGGACAACATAACTGGTGAATTACATTACCTCGGTCCTTTAACCAGGCAAACCTTTTCTATAGGGTTTAAATATTCTTTATAAGGAGTTTCTTATGAAACGTAGTATCATTGCGGTTTTGCTGATTTTCGGATGCATTGCGGCGCTGTTTATTGCCTGTCCTGCTGACCAGGATGACAATCCGGATAGGGGTGATGGTGCAGAAACCCTTACCTTCTCGGTCTCTACTGAAAGCGGAGCAAAATACTTTTCTCTTACTACCGGGGAAGAGGTAAGCGGAGAGGCCATCAAGAGTAAGGCCTGGGATATTGGTTTTCAGCGCTCCCGTCTGATTTATACCAACAGCGGGGATACCGCAGCAGAATTCGAGTCAGGAGGTCAGGGGGAGGTGTGGTATACAGAGCAGTTTGTATTTGACGACGTAACGAGCAAGGATGATGCGGTAACCGATGATACAAGCTTACTCAAGGGGTACACCACCGATGTTAAGCGATGGATAAAATCCATGACCACCGATAATGTTTGTGTCAATGTTATGGGCTATGTGGGATATGCGAATGAAACCGAAAACGGAGCAGGTGGTACCCTAGGGACAGCTCTGGCTGATTTTCAGTATCCTAGTAGGCCCCGACCCCTTGGGGCTAGTTGGGTGTGCCCCCACATCCTAGTAGGCCCCGGCCCCTTGGGGCTAGTTAGGTGTGCCCCCACACGCTAGTAGGCCCCGGCCCCTTGGGGCTAGTTAGGTGTGCCCCCACATAACAAGAAACAGTTTTATAAGTCAAAAAGTTATGACCCCAGTAATCGGGTCTATATTATAAAACACGGAGACGGTGAAAAGTATTCCAAGATACAAATAACCGACTATGAGAGTAATACCTCAGAGAAATCAGATACCTATGTGATCAAATACGCCACTTTTTGATCCCCCTTAAAGAGGCTCAAAGTTCCTGACAGGGTATCCATGTCAGGAACTTTAAAGCAAGCATCACTGACAAGCACCTGGGGAAGGGTGGACATCTTTACCAATGTATCACTATTTATCCAGGGCTAAAACCCGAGG
>JAITRH010000104.1 GCA_031288495.1 Treponema sp.
GGGGTGGGGTAGAACGAAGAATCCGCGTAATCGGTAGACCCTTGTTACCTTATCCACTGATTACAGAGCTTTTCACCAATTATGCCGAAAGGCCCGGCTTCATCAGGGCAAGGCCCGGCTTCATCAGGGCAAGGCCCGGCTTCATCAGGGCAAGGCCCGGCTTCATCAGGGCAAGGCCCGGCTTCATCAAGGCAAAGCCCGGCTTCATCAGGGCAAGGCCCGGCTTCATCAGGGCAAGGCCCGGCTTCATCAAGGCAAGGCCCGGCTTCATCAAGGCAAGGTCCGGCTTCATCAAGGCAAAGCCCGGCTTCATCAAGGCAAGGTCCGGCTTCATCAAGGCAAGGTCCGGCTTCATCAAGGCAAGGCCCGGCTTCATCAAGGCAGGGCCCGGCTTCATCAAGGCACGGTCCGGCTTCATCAAGGCACGGTCCGGCTTCATCAAGGCACGGTCCGGCTTCATCAAGGCACGGTCCGGCTTCATCACTCCGGGTCCAAATTTCCTTGCTCCATGGGGAACGAAAAATCCGCGGAATCAGTGGACCCTTTTTCCCTAAATCAAAACCCGCCGCTTCTCTATGCCCTTGCCCCCGCTATCTTGGAATCGCTCTTAACAGGTATCTTCATTTCTTATATACTCGTATCTTTGATACAGGAGGGTCTATGGCCAGAAAAGGAACGGTTGTCATTGATCAAGAATTATGTAAAGGCTGCCTGCTTTGCGTCCATTTTTGTCCCAGGGACGTACTGGAAGCGGATACCCGGCCGAATTCCACAGGAACCTATCCTTCAAAAGCAGTTCATCGAGAAAACTGCATCGCGTGTGGAAATTGCTTTGAGATATGCCCGGATCTGTGTATTAGGGTATATGCCCTAGAAAGTACTGAAAAGGAACCGAACTATGTGCAGGGATAATCAGGAAAAACAACTGATGAAGGGTAATGAGGCTATCGCGGAGGCGGCTATCCGGGCAGGGTGCGGCGCGTATTTTGGGTACCCCATCACTCCCCAGAATGAGATCATCGCCTATATGGCTGCCCACATGCTCAAGCGGGGAAGGGTGTTTATCCAGGCCGAAAGCGAGATAGCCGCGATTAACATGGTCTACGGCGCTTCCGCTGCGGGAGCGAGGGCCATGACCAGTTCTTCCAGTCCAGGGGTAAGTCTTAAACAGGAAGGGATATCCTATGCCGCAGGCGCGGATATCCCTTTGGTGGTGGTAAACGTGGTCCGAGGGGGGCCCGGGCTCGGGTCCATTGCCCCGAGTCAAAGCGATTATTTTCAGGCCACCCGCGGCGGCGGTCATGGGGATTATCATTCCCTGGTCTTGGCTCCCAAAAGTGTGCAGGAATCTGCGGATCTGACCTACCTGGCCTTTGATCTCGCCGACCGGTACCGGATACCGGTTATGGTCCTGCTTGACGGGGTGATCGGCCAAATGATGGAAGGGGTGGTCCTTCCTAAAGAGCGATCCCTTGCAGAGCTTCCTCCCCGGGACTGGACCGTGGGCGCTCGGATCCGCCGGGATAGCCGCCATATAAGCTCCCTGGAACTGGTTCCTGAGCAGATGGAAGCCAAAACCAAAGCCCGGTTTTTGAGGTATGAGACGATCAAGACCGCTGAAACCCGGTTTGAAGCCCTGGGATTTGACCAGGGCGCTGTAGACCTGGTCCTGGTGGCGTACGGCACCTCTGCACGGGTCTGCCTCGGGGCAAAGCAGCTTGCCGCGCAAGCGGGCTTTACCCTTGGACTGTTCAGACCCGTCACCCTCTGGCCCTTCCCTGCCGAGGCCCTAAACCGGCGGGTCCCAGGGGGAACTCCGGTGCTTACCGTGGAGATGAGCCTGGGGCAGCTCGTGGAAGACGTGAAGCTTGCGGTTCTGGGCAAGGCGCCGGTAGCGCTCCTCGGGCACTGCGGAGGCGTTATCCCGACGGAAGAAGAAGTTTTTGCCGAGGCGGCGCGCCTCATTAGGGAAAACCGGAGGAATCCATGAAACCCCTTTATGAACACCCCAAAAGCCTGTATCCCATTCCCACGAAATACTGTGGGGGTTGCGGTCATGGGGTAATACACCGGATCATCGCCGAATTAGTGGATGAATTGGCAATTCAGGAAAAGACGATCATTACCAATCCCGTAGGCTGCGCCATTTGGGCGGATCTGTATTTTGATTTTGATTCGGTCCAGCCTGCCCACGGACGTACTCCCGCAGCGGCCACGGGGATCAAGCGGGTGCTCCCGGATCATGTGGTGATCTGTTACCAGGGAGACGGAGACATGGCCGCCATCGGTACCGCGGAGATGATCCACGCTGCCAATCGGGGTGAATCATTTACCACGATCTTTGTGAATAACGCTATCTACGGCATGACCGGCGGGCAAATGGCCCCCACCACCTTGGTAGGCCAGAAAGCCGCTACAGCCCTGCACGGCCGAGACCCCGGAGCTTCCGGTATGGGGTATCCCATCCGGGTTTCGGAGCTCCTCGCCGGTCTTGAAGGTTCCCGGTACATCGCCCGAGGAGCGGTGAACAGCCCGGCCCATGCCCGAAAGACCAAGCAGTACATCCGAAAGGCCCTGGAAGCGCAACTCCACGGTGTGGGTTTTACCCTCGTGGAGATCCTCTCTCCCTGTCCTACCAACTGGGGGATGGATCCGGTCCAATCGGTTACCTGGCTGGAAGAGCAGATGATCCCGGTATTCCCCCTGGGAGAAATCAAGAACACCATCCCTCTTGGCGCCCAGCCCAGAGGGCTAGAGGAGGCGTTACATGACTGAAAAATCTTTCTTCGCCGGTTTTGGCGGCCAGGGTATCATCTCCCTGGGCCAAATCTGGGTCTACTGTGCCATGCAGGAAGGGAAGAACGTTACCTGCTTCCCTTTTTATGGAGCTGAAAAACGGGGGGGTATTGCCAATACCTCGGTGATCCTGTCGGATGAGGAGATCGCGAGCCCTCTCGTTACGATCCCCGATTCGGTTTTGGCGATGAATCCTGAGTCCCTTCCCTTGTGCGAGGGTATGCTCAAACCCGGGGGGATCCTGCTTATCAATGCCTCATTGGTACAGGAAGGGCCTCGGCGGAGAGACATCCAGGTGGCCAGGATTAAGGCCCAGCATATAGCGGAACAACTGGGGAATTCCCGGTTTGCGAACATGGTGGCTTTGGGAGCTATGGCAAAACTCACCGGCGCTTTACAGTTGACGAATCTTGAGTCTATTCTGAAAAAGTTTTTCCCCCTCGATAAGCATCGATATATTCCTATGAATGTGGATGCCATCCAGATAGGGTATGAAGCGGTCTAGCTCTCCTTAGGAGCCCCGGGTGGATGCTTTGCGTCTGACCCATAGGCGGTCTCCCCAAGCCTTTTTGCCGCTTCACGGCGGTTCTTGCGTACATCAGGGATATTTCCATACCGGTCCATAGCAACGGCTCCTTCGTCTGTTACTGCCACCCCTTCTGAACGGAGGAGCTGGATCTGGAGTTCCTGCCCTTGCCCCGGCCTCAGGGCAATACGGCCGTTGGCCTTGATGATACGGTGCCAGGGTAGGTTCTGGGATCGGGAAAGGGCATGGAGGATCCGGGCAACCTGCCGGGCTCCTTGGGGTAGCCCGGTAGCTCCGGCAATATCCCGGTAACTGGAAACCCTACCGGCAGGCACTGCTTGAACAGCTTCGATAATACGAAGGGTCTCCGCGGTATAGGGTTTAGGTTTATAGGGTTTGGTCATAGTTTTTCCTTAAAATAGGGGTCTTTTTCACACTCGCATCTTTCATGAAAAGCCTTTTTATGGTAAATTGATTATACTTTTATTGATAGCCTTATACGAACCAGGACCGTAAAATAAGTAATCATCCTGTGCTGTCGATAATTAGTATAGGTAAAGATAAACCAGGAGATTGAAAGCACTCCTCAAGCCTCGGGTTTGTCCTTCCGGGTAACAAAAAGAGTTTGACAGGATATGTTTTTATTGGTATAGTAAGAACCGGCTAATCGGATCAAGGTCCTGGGTCCGAGATAGGGGGTTCTGGGAGCAATCAGCCTAAAACTCGATTAGTCTCTCCATCCAAGGGTGTTTGTACGCGGTAAGGGTGTGCAAACGCTGAGGAGTATAGTTTTTTACGTGTAAGAGGTACATGGTGGCTTCGGTCCATGCATATAAACGGTTTGAAAATAGCTTAGTGCAAAAGGTTAAACAGCTGATCCTTCTTATGGGGAAGGGCATACTAAGAGGCGGTACCCTGCTGTTCCACGTCCTCACCCGGCGATATACCATCGTCTTGGTACCTCATTCGGCACAGAAAGTATACAACCTTCATTTTAGTTTGGTATCGTTTCTCTGTTTTATCCTGGTACTCGTAGGTTTGGCAGGGGCGTTTTTCTGGTATGGGACCTCCTATAAGACCGCCGGGGGGAGTTTTCCGGATAAGGATAGCCGTTTGCAAGATACTCAGGCAAGCCTGGATCAGCTGCGGGATGAAACCTCCCTCTTATTACGGGAAGCAAAGGGGTTTGAGACTGCCCTTTCAGGTACCTTATCCTCCCTGGGTTCGGATATTGCGGGAAGAACCAACCCTAATCCTGGAGGAGGAGACCTATCTTCATTTTTTGATATCACCGAAACCCCTGACGGGATACTTCAGGAAGTATATGAGGTCCAGCAGCTTGCAGGATACCTTGCTTCCGCGGTAGAACCGGTCAAGGAGATTGGAACCCTCCTCAATTCTCAGAGCGCTCTGCTCACGGAAATTCCCAGTATTTGGCCTATCAAAGGCGGGATAGGGCATATTTCCATGTTTTTTGGCCAGAATAAAAATCCCTTTACCGGACAGTATTACATCCATAAGGGCATCGATCTTTCCACCTATCGTCAGGGAGATCCTATCGCGGTTACCGCGGACGGACAGGTAGTTACCATAGACTATGAACACAGCGGTTTTGGGAACAATGTGATTATTAAACATAAGCATGGGTTTTACACCCGGTATGCCCACCTGCTTACGATTCGGGTAAAAACAGGCCAGCGGGTTCAGCAGGGTGAAGTGATCGGGTATATTGGTAATACCGGTCTTTCCACAGGACCGCATCTGCATTATGAAGTGCATATTGGCTCTGATGTGGTAGATCCCTATAAATATATTAATATCCGTTCTAATCTCTCGCGATCTCATTAAGGGAAGGGTGCTATGGCCGGTCATAAACGGAAAGATTTCCTGCTCAACACCATTGTAGGTCCTGGTACCACGGTCAAGGGGGCCATTGAAGCCGCAGGATTTACCCGGATAGACGGTAGCGTGCAAGGGGATGTACACGTCAAAGGCCGGGTGGCGATTGGTGAAAAGGCCCGGTTAAAGAGCAATATCAGCGGCACCTCCATAACCGTAGGCGGGGTGATATACGGAAACGTTATTGCCAGTGAACGGCTGGTGATCCTGGCCACTGGTCTTGTGCTGGGGGATATCATTACCCGGCGTATCCAAGCGGATGAAGGCTGCCTGATCCACGGGAAGGTTCGGGTGTGTCATGATGACGAACAATGGGATCGGGCTATGGCAGAACAGCAAGATGGCCAAGGGGGTAAAGCCGCGTTCTCAAGACCCTTAAAACAGAGCACTTAAGCAGGCATGGCTAAAATAGAGTTCCCGGAGCATAGGTTCTTTAATACCGCGGTATATACCGGCATCAAGGCTGAAACCAGGAAAAAACCGGATCCTTCTGTCCGTAAAGGGCAAAAACCCCTCTTTTCCGGTATTTTGGAGCATATAAACCGGAATGCCGAGGCAGACTCGGTGGCTGTTGAGGAGCTTCCTCCTTCTGAGGAGACGGTGAATGAACTGCTGGATGCGGTCCATAATGCGGGGGATGATTTAAAGCGCCGGCCGCTCCCGGAAGAGATCCTTCGGTATAAAACAGCGGTGCGGAATTTTCTGCATTATGTGGTGAAGCATGGGTATACTGCCGAAAAGCAGGTCAGCGGTACGAATTTGTTAAAGCGTAAAAACTTCGCTCTTGTTCAGGTGGTGGATCGCAAGTTGGAACAACTGGCCGCAGGCATATTGGCAGGTCAGACCGTACAACTGGAAATCCTCGCCCGGCTTGAAGAGATTACCGGTTTGCTGGTGGATATAATGCAGTGAAGTACTTCTTTGGAGGGCGGTCTGTCTATAGGCTATGCGGAGGGTTAGACAGAGGCGTGCAGGGGCAGGCATAGGGGTTTAGTTGTTTTACCCCCAAGCCTCAAGAAGGAATTAAGCGGGGAGCGGGGCTCCGTCTCTACGGGCTTCAGGGTGTGTCAAAGGAAGGGTGTATGAGAGATGTAGATGCCTATGGCAGTGAGGACTTAGACGAAGATATTGCCGCGCTTGAGGATAGGCCGGCGGAAAAATGTCTGGATAGTACCGTGGTAATCGTTGAATCCGGGGATCAATTGCTTACCCCGGACACTCCGGTTTACCGGCTGAGACTCTTATATTCCCATGAAACCTTTCTGGCTGCTTATCCGGGGGAACCCCTCAATCCTCAGCGTATGGTTCTGGTTCCTACCCGGTATGGCCGGGATTTGGCGCAGATCATCGGTCTTGTGCCCAGGAAAGAGGGAACCCCTTTGTTTTCAGAAATTACTCGAATAGAACGGCTTGCCCTCCCTGAAGAGGTGGAAAAGGCCCTGGCCAATCGGAGCCAAGAACAAGAGGCCTTTACCCTTTGTAAACAGAAAATCGAAGCCCATCAGTTGGAAATGAAGCTTGTCTCGGTACACTACCTCTTGGAAGAGCCCAAAATTTTATTTTTCTTTACTTCCGAAAACCGGGTTGATTTCCGGGAACTGGTCAAGGATCTGGTAAGCATTTTCAAAACCCGTATAGAGCTGCGGCAGATTGGGGTCAGGGATGAAGCCCGGGAAGTAGGGGGCTTGGGAGTTTGCGGACGGGGATATTGTTGCCGTATGGTCTCAGACAATTTAAAGCCCGTATCTATAAAAATGGCTAAAGAGCAGAATTTATCCCTCAATTCCATGAAAATCTCCGGCCCTTGTGGACGGCTCCTGTGCTGCTTGGCTTACGAACATTGCTTTTATAACGAACAACGCCGGCTCATTCCCCCGGAAGGAAGTAAGGTGTACCATGATGGAACCTTATGGAAGGTACTTGAGGTTAATATGATTGTGGGCAAGGTAAAACTCGTTGCGGATGATGGCCGGCAGATACAGGCAGCCAGTTCCTCCTTTGAAAAGATCGACAACCGCTGGACGTTCAAAGAAAAGGTGAAGCAAAAAGGCTGACCGGGTACCTGAATAGCCGCTTGATAGTATAGGTAAGACCCCTACCGTTCTACCGTAGGAGGGGATTCAGTATTTTGGGACGATATGCACTGTCCTTCTTTAACTCCATAGTGGAATAGAAAATATGGTGGTGATCTACAAAGTATGATAAAGGGGTACTGACAACAGGGACACAAGGAAATACTATGAAATTATGTCAATAACCATAGAAATCAAGTGCCCCCATTGCCATAGTACC
>JAITRH010000197.1 GCA_031288495.1 Treponema sp.
AAGTTATTATGCTGGCGCTTTCTCTTTTATTGTCTTATCTTGCCATAAAAAAGAAATATGAACCTTTGCTGCTTTTACCAATCGCCTTCGGAATGTTAATCGCCAATATTCCCCTGGCCGGACTTTCCGCCTATACCGAGAACGGCTTACTCTATTATCTATACCAGGGAATAAAATTCCAGATTTACCCGCCGATGATCTTCTTGTGTCTTGGCGCCATGACCGATTTCAGCCCTCTTATCAGCAATCCAAAAACCGCGTTGATTGGGCTGGGCGGCCAGCTTGGAATTTTTATCGCCCTGTTTGGATCGCTTTGGATAGGCAAATACCTTGCCCCCGTCATTCCCGGGCTTTCGGCCTTTGACATCAAAGAGGCAATTGCAATCGGTATAATAGGGAGTTCCGATGGTCCTACTTCCATATTCACTGCCCAGCGTCTCGCACCGGAACTCCTTCCAACCATCGCCATTGCCGCTTACTCATACATGGCGATGATTCCAATTATCCAGCCTCCTATTATGCGGGCCCTTACAACCGCCAAAGAACGTACCATTGTGATGCCGGAGCCAAAGCAGGTAACCCAAAGCCAGAAAATCATATTCCCTATAGCGGTAACTTTTCTGACATTACTGTTGGTTCCGGCCGCAGCTTCGCTTATCGCGATGCTGATGCTGGGAAATCTGATTAAAGAAAGCGGTGTAACGGATCGCATATTCCATTCGCTGCAAGGGGATGTGTTGAACCTGTTGACCATGCTCATCGGTCTTTCCATAGGCGCAACCGCTACTGCTGAACGTGTTTTAACGCCAAATACCATCTGCATTATAATATTGGGGCTTATTGCGTTTGCCTTTGGCACTATCGGGGGCGTCCTTATCGCTAAGCTGTTGTGTAAATTAACCGGAGGGAAAATAAACCCGCTCATAGGCAATGCCGGCGTCTCCGCTATGCCCATGGCCGCCAGGGTTTCTCAAAAGGTGGCCCAGGAATATAACCCTTCAAACTTTGTCCTCATGCATGCCATGGGACCGATTGTATCCAGCACTCTGGGTTCGGCTATACTGGCAGGTATTTTAATAGGGATATTCGGCTAAACTCTTTGATAAGAACCGGGCAGGATCCGCCTCAGCCCAGGGGGCGGCCGCCCAGGACGTGGCAGTGGATGTGATCCACCGTCTGCCCGCCGTCGGCCTTGCAGTTGATCACGAAGCGGGCGCCTCTTTCGGCGCAGCCCTGCTCCGCCGCCAGTTTCTGAGCCGTGTAGAGGAGCCGTCCCAGAAGGGCCGTATCGCCCTCTTCCAGTTCCATCACATTGGGGATGTGCCGTTTGGGGAGGACAAGCATGATGCAGGGGAGAAACACCCGGTAGGGATACAGGGGTATAACTACCGGATACGGCGGGTATTTCGGAGGACCTGCGGTTTCTCGAAGCAGTTACGGAACCACTGGAAAGCATTGGACAGGGCCTTTTTTTACCTCAATTATGGTTTTGTTTAAGGCCCATCCTACTTTGTGGGTCACCTCCCACTCCTGATTGGGCAAGACGGGGCCATATTCCCGATACATGCCAGCCGGTGAAAGGTTTGCAGATCCTGAACGGGAAGATAGAAACGGAGGATGTTTACGGTCATGAGCTCGGCAATGGGTAAGCGTTTGAGCCCCCTTTACCTTCCCAGGGTTCCGGGATCACTTTTCCGATGGGATAGCGCATGGTGGCATTAATAAACTCACCCGCCAAACAATACAGGGTGAAGCGTATCAGGAGGCGGGTGCTTTTCTACTGCACTGTAAAACACCCGCAATTCGGTCAAAATTATATTTCTTTATATAATAAGGATTTACAAAAGTAAATGCCTTTGCCCTGTCCTGAAAGGCCTTCCTATGGGCGTTGACAAAACCAAATACTATCCTGTATAGTCTATTGAGTTTTGTTTGGAGGTTATATGAAATATTACAGGGTATATGCAAGTATTGTTCTGTTTTTACTGGTTTCCATTAATGTACAGGGCGCCCCCAAAAAGGAGATTCCCCCTGCTTCTCCAGCGGCGGAGACCCGGCTTTTTACCGATTCGGCGGGCCGACAGGTAGCACTGCCGGGAAAGATCACCCGGATCGTTCCCTCGGGCGCCCTGGCCCAAATGTTTCTCCTGGCCATAGCCCCGGATAGGATCTGCGCGGTTTCCTCCGCTTATGGCCCGGATGAGGCGGAATTTGTTCCTTCGTACTTTGCGGAACTTCCGGTGGTGGGGCAGTTTTACGGTGCGGCGAACCTCAACCCCGAAGAGATCGCCCGGATTGGCCCGGATGTGGTCATTGACATCGGGGAACCCAAGGATACCATTGCCCAGGATATGGATGCTATTGCCGCTTCCATCGGTATTCCTACTATTCATATCACCGCTACTTTGAGGACAACGCCTCAGGCCTTCCGTACCCTGGGGAAACTCCTGGACAGGGAAGCCAAAGGGGAGGCCCTGGCCAGGTTCTGCGAAAAAACCCTGAGCGCCGCCGAGGGGATCGTCAGTCAGGCGGGGACGCACAAGAAATCCGTTCTTTATTGCTTGGGGAAGGCAGGGCTCAATGTGCTTGCCCAAGGGACTTTTCATACCGAAGTTCTGGATTGGATGGTGGATAACCGGGCGGTGGTGGATAATCCTTCCTCCCGGGGAAGCGGGAACGAGACGAACCTCGAACAGATCCTCCTCTGGGATCCTGAGGTGATCCTCTTCGGCCCCGGCAGTATATACCCTGCTGTTGCCCAGGATCCGACCTGGGGGCAGTTGAGGGCTATCCGAAACAGCGCCTATTATGAGGTTCCCCTGGGGCCCTATAACTGGATGGGGAGCCCCCCTTCGATCAACCGGTACCTCGGTATGCTTTGGCTTGGCAGGATCCTCTACCCGGAATATGCCGCCTACGACCTGTATACCGAAACCGCGGAATACTACCGCCTTTTCTACAGTCACGAACTTTCCCGGGAGCAGTTTGACCGGCTCACCGCCCGCAGTATCTCAGGCGGTCCTGTTCCCCGCTAGTATGCCGGACAGAACTCCGCCGCTTGCCTCCCGGACCTTTCCGGGAACGGTGGTGATCCTGAGCGTCCTTCTGGTTGCGGCGGTTCTGGTATCCCTGTCCCTGGGCCGCTATCCCATTCCCCTGGGGGCCCTTATCGCCCGGCTCGTAGGGACCCCTTTCGCCTCGTCCCGGATGGAAGCGGTCTTCTTCAACGTGCGGGCCCCTCGGATCATCCTTGCCTGCCTTGTGGGAACCTCCCTGGCCGCTGCGGGGGCAAGCTATCAGGGGGTGTTTCAGAATCCCCTGGCCGCGCCGGATATTCTGGGAGCTTCCAGCGGCGCCGCCACCGGGGCCACCCTGGCGATCCTGCTCCAACTGCCGGGATACCTCATCACCGTCTTCGCCTTCTGCGCCAGCCTTATCACCATTACCCTGGTCATGTTCATCGGGGACCGGGCCCGGGGTAAAAAAATCATCGGCCTCATCCTGGCGGGGCTCATGATCTCCTCCCTCCACAGCGCCGCCAATTCCTTTATGAAACTTGTGGCGGACCCCAACAAGGTGCTGCCGGAGATCGTGTACTGGCTCATGGGTTCCCTGGCCAAGACCAAACCCTCGGATCTTTTCTTTGTGCTCATCCCCATGACCCTGGGGCTCGTCCCCCTTTTCATCTTCCGCTGGCGGATCAACCTGCTCACCCTGAGCGAAGAAGAGGCCCGGTCTATGGGCGTGAATGTCCGGACTACCAGGGCCCTGGTTATCCTCTGTTCGACCCTCATCACCGCCGCATCGGTCTCCGTGAGCGGCATCATCGGCTGGGCGGGGCTCGTGATCCCCCATCTGACCCGGCGGTTTGTGGGGAACAACTACCAAGAACTCATGCCCGTTTCCATGCTCTTCGGAGCCATCTTCCTCCTTATGATCGACAACGTTTCCCGGAACCTCTTTGCCACGGAAATTCCCCTGGGGATCCTCACTTCCCTGGTGGGGGCCCCCTTCTTCCTCTGGCTCATCACCCGGAAAGGGGAAGTCTGGTGAATACCGCCGCCCCGGGTTCCACCGCCGGCCCCGTATCCGCTTCTTGGGCCGCGCTCCTTGAGGTACGGCGTTTGGGCTTTGCCTATGGAGACCGGGTAATCCTTCAGGACCTTGATTTTTCTCTTACTCCGGGGGAACTCTTAGGGCTGTTGGGCCCCAACGGCGCGGGGAAAAGTACCCTTTTCCGCTGCATCCTGGGCCTAGAAAAGCGGTATTCCGGCGTAGTCCTGCTTGAGGGTGGGAATATTCAGGATAAAAGTCCCCGGCTCATGGCCCAAACCATCGCCTACGTGCCGCAAAACCATTATCCTTCGTTTAATTACTCGGTTATGGATATGGTCCTCATGGGCACCGCCGCCCAGGGCAAGGAGTGGGCAAGCCCGAATTCCCGGCAGCGGCAAAACGCCTCGGAAGCGCTGGAACGGCTGGGTATCGCGGACTTCGGGAAACGGGACTTTATCCGCCTGAGCGGCGGTGAGCGGCAGTTGGTTCTGATTGCCCGGGCCCTGGCTCAGCAGGCAAAGTTATTGGTCATGGACGAGCCCACGGCCAACCTGGATTACGGCAACCAAATCCGGGTACTCCTTCAGGTCAAGGCCCTGAGCCGTCAGGGTTACAGCATCATCATGAGTACCCACAACCCTGAACAGGCCTTTCTTTTTACCGACCGGGTACTGGCCCTCCACAACCGCAGCATCGCCGCGGCCGGCCCTCCCTCCCAGGTCCTCACCGAGGATCTTATCCGCAGGCTCTACCA
>JAITRH010000073.1 GCA_031288495.1 Treponema sp.
TGCCATACCGCTTCGGTAAGGGGAACCCCGTGTTTGTTGCTCCAGGCTTCCGCTTCCTGCTCTTTGAGTCCGGGATAATAGACCCGGGAAGCCCCTTCCGCGGGTTCCAAGGAACCTAAGGCCTTGAGCATACGGCTCATATCCCGCTTAAAATCCTCGGGAGGTCTCAAGATATCCAAACGGATGGCCATGAAACAGTGGCAGACCCGGGCGGAGGTGATTTCCGAATCCCGGACCGCGTCGCCGAAGTCTCCCCCGGAGGTGAGGGCGCACAGGATGTCCACCAGGACCGCAAGACCGTAGCCCTTGTACCCTCCGTGGGTTTCTCCTGCTCCGCCCAGGGGGAGCAGGCCGCCTCCCTGCCGGCGGAGCATAGCCTCCAAGAGGCTGCGGGGATCCTGGGCGCTTAATCCATCACTCCCCACCGCCCACCCCGGAGGGAGTTCCTTCCCCTCCCGCTGATATACTTCGATTTTACCCCGGGGGACCGTAGTGGTGGCCATATCCAGGCTGAACCGCATTCCCTCAAGCCCGGGAGCGGCAAAGGCAATAGGGTTGGTCCCGAACATGGCTTTCCGGGCAAAGGTGGGCACCCCCAGGGCCGCGGTATTGGTCATGGCAATGCCAATCATGTCTTCCCGGGCAGCCATTTCCGCGTAGAAACCGGCGATCCCGAAATGGTTGGAATTGCGGATGCTGCAGAAGGCCATACCCTGTTCCCGAGCCTTGGCAATGACCCGTTCCATGGACCGTTTACTGACACTAAGGCCCATAGCTCCCGCTCCGTCCAGGACCAGGGAGAGGGGCGTCTCCTTGAGCACCCGGGGCGTAACGCCGCCTTTGATGAGCCCTGCCTTAATCCCGTCGGCGTACCGTTTAATCCGGGCAACTCCGTGACTCGCGATGCCCCGGGCGTCGGCAGCAACCAGGATCGTTGCGCAATCCGCCGCTTCTTCGGGGGGAATACCCAGGGCCTGAAAAATCAACGCACAAAGCCGTTCCAGATCGGCTCGAACCATATACACCATATATACACCTCATTGGTAACCTGAGCCGATGTCCCATGAAGGGTCTTCGAGAGACTCCGGTTACTGTATAGTACGCTACTACATGGGGGGGATTCCTTCAATGAGACCTCCCCGGCCAGGGAAGAAAGGGGCCCCAAGGGCATGGTGCGGGGCAAACCAGGGTTGTCCGGTAACAGGTCCGGCGGCGAAACCGGAAGCTCCGGCTTACGGGATTGAGCCCCCTTTTTCCCAGGGGGATTTCATCGGAAACTACCTTTCCCCCTCATGGAGGGTTGAACCCGGCAGGTCCGGGCGGTTTTAGCGGAGGATCCTCCCTTCGTACCCGCCGGTTTATCGCCGGGGACCTGCGGATACCCGTCTGCTCCGGGCGTATCCTGCGGATGAAAAGGTTCTTGATTGTCAATAAGGAACGAAAGATGTATGATCTCAGTATGCGTGATATGCCTATCCCTTCCGGGGAAACACCCCCCCCGGAACGAATACAAAACTACGTTTTCGGCGTCATCCTTATCTTATTGCTGCTCATGGTCTGCCGGCTGTTTGCCCCTTTTTTTACCGTGTTATTATGGTCCACCATGTTTTACGTGCTCTTAAGCCCCTTGCACCACCGGCTTATAAAAGGACTCGACTCCAAACGGTTCAAGGGTATTATCCTCAGAAACATCTGGTCCGCGGTGTTTGCCGTGGGGACCGTGGTAATCATCCTCATTCCCCTGCTGTTCGTGAGCTTTCAATGTATCGTCCAGATCATTGACCTTATCCGCATGGTTCGGGAGATCTTTTATACCAAACCCGATGTCTTAACGGGCCTGTTTGGGTATATCACGGACTTTATCCGGGATATCACCGCGGGACAAATCCTGCTCACCGCGGATGCTATTCAGATGCGAATCCTGGACTTCCTCAGTTCCAGCCTGCAAGATATGATTCATATTTCCAGCGATCTTGCCTGGAACGTGGGCTCCTTTTTTTTCAGTTTGGTATTAATCATGTTCTCCCTTTTTTTCTTTTATATGGATGCTCCCTATCTTTCCCATTTGGTGCTCCATGCGATCCCCATACGGAAAACCTACCTCAACGCCCTGGTGGTGAAATTCATGGACATAACCCGGAACCTCTTTTTGGGCTACATTATCGTGGCCTTTATCCAGGCGATCATGGGGTATATCATTTTCTGCATCTTTCAGGTTAAAGGCGCCCTGGTCTTTGCGGTCCTGACCTTTATCTGTGTGTTTATACCCATGATAGGGGGCGGCCTCGTATGGCTTCCCCTGGGCATCATCCGTATTATCGGGGGCGACATGCCGGGGGGTATTATCTTTCTCGTGGTGGCGGGAATCGCCATCTCTACCCTGGATAATTTTCTGCGCCCCATGTTTCTCCAGGATAGGATCCAACTCCATCCTTTGATCATCTTTTTCGCCATCCTCGGAGGGGTGAGCGTCTTTGGCTTCAACGGCCTTATTTTAGGGCCTATGGTGGTGATCCTCTTCCTTACGGTCTTGGATTTATTCCTCACCGAGCATAAGATGGAGACCGAGTAAGCCCCAGGGTATAGAGGAGGTTGTCATGAATGCCATTATCACCGTGGTGGGAACCGATAAGGTCGGTATCATCGCCCGGGTCAGCGCTTTTTTAGCGGAACGAAGTATCAACATAGAAGATATAAGCCAGACCGTATTATCCGGTAATTTCGTCATGATGATGATGGTGGACTTATCCCGGAGTAACGCAAGCCTTGAACAGGTCAAAGAAGACCTCGCGTGCCTTGGCTCTTCCCTGCAGGTCTCCACCAACCTCATGCACGAAGCGGTCTTCAAAGCCATGCACCGCCTCTGATGGTTTTCCTGTCCGTGCAGGGCCCGTGGTTACGGGTCCCTTGTAACGGTCAAGGGGGTCTTTTGGGATCATCTGTTCGCCCTTCAGAGGTGAACGGGCGATACCCGTCCCCTCAAAGCATGGACCCACCCCTCCGGGAGCTACAGGTGACCCGCAGCATCACCTGATCCCGGTATACCCCGGGATTATCGCTGCATAAGCCTCCATATCCCGCCGCTTCCCCCCGGTAATCCCGTTTTCGGGGTTCCGCTTTGCTCCTCAGAAGCCCGAAACCTCCGGTACGGCCCTTGGATGCATACGCCTTGCCCGTCCTGGAGCCTTGACCCTCCTCCGGGGAGCGGCTATACTGCCCCCCATGACGAATACATCCAAGCCTGCCACCGATAGAATCGGTACTGAAAAAATCAGTACCCTGCTGTTTGACTTTTCTGTGCCTGCCATTGTCGGCATGGTGGTGAATGCGGTGTATAACATTGTAGACCGTATCTATGTGGGTCAGGGGGTGGATCCCCTGGGAATCGCGGGGATAACCATGGTGATGCCCGTGATGATGCTTATGATGGCCGCATCCATGTTAATCGGTATCGGCGCCAATGCCCTCTTCTCCATTCACCTCGGTGAAGGCCGCCGGGATGAGGTGGAAAAGATCATGGGTCATGCCTTTACCCTGCTCTTTCTCGTACCTGCGGTGGTTATCCTCCTCAGCCTCTTGTTTCTTGATACCCTGCTTCGGGATGTGCTTAAGGTAAGCGAAGCGGTGTTTCCCTATGCCAAAACCTATCTGAGGATCATCCTCTACGGCGGTGTTTTCAGCGCTATGGGGCCGGGGATTAACCATTTTATCCGTTCCGATGGGCATCCGAGGACCTCCATGGGTACTCAAATCCTGGGGGCGGTGATAAATATCATCCTGGACCCTATTTTTATTTTCTACCTGGACTGGGGCATTGCCGGTGCAGCCTGGGCAACGATTATCTCCCAGTTTATTTCCTTTCTCTGGGTTATATACTATTTTAATTCTCCCTGGACCAAGCTCCGTTTCCACATCCGGAGTATGAAACTTGAATTGAAGCTCAGCCTGCGGATCATGGCCATTGGGTTTGCCCCCTTTGCCATGCAAGCGGCCATAGGGCTGGTCAATGTGGTGTTGAACCGTACCCTGGACCGGTATGGAGGGGATATGGCGGTTACCGCTATGGGCATCGTGTACAGCATCCTGGTGATCATCATTATGCCCCTCCAAGGCTTGAATCAGGGGGTACAGCCCATCATCGGGTACAACTATGGAGCACGGAAATACGACCGGGTTATCAAAGCCTACAAGCTGGCGGTACTCTGGGCAACGGTCTTTGTCGGGGCGGGGTTTGTACTGATTCAAGGGTTTCCCCGGTTTTTCATCGCGATTTTTAGGAATGAAGAGGGGGACCTGATGTACATGGGTATCCGCTCCTTACGAACCTGCACCCTGCTCTTACCGATAATCGGCTTTCAGATCATTAGCGCCCAGTTCTTTCAAGCCCTGGGAAAGCCCATACCGGGAACGGTCTTGAGCTTATCCCGGCAGATTCTGCTGTTCATTCCCCTGGTGCTGATCCTGCCCCGGATCTTCGGGGTATACGGAATCTTTTTTGCCATGCCCGCGGCGGATCTGGGGGCCTCCATCCTCGCGGGGATTATGATCAAACAGGAACTTCAGGGGCTAAACCAGTTGAGCCGCACAGGCCTCGCCCCGTGAATCCACCGGTGGGCAGCGGTAAAAAACCCGGATCCTTGTAGAGGCTGATTAAGGCTGTGTCAGGGAGCTGACTAAGGCTGTGTCAGGGGGCTGACTAAGGCCGTGTCAGGGGGCTGACTAAGGCTGTGTCAGGGGGCTGACTAAGGCTGTGTCAGGGGGCTGACTAAGGCCGTGTCAGGGGGCTGACTAAGGCTGTGTCAGGGGGCTGACTAAGGCTGTGTCAGGGGGCTGACTAAGGCTGTGTCAGGGGGCTGACTAAGGCCGTGTCAGGAGGCTGACTAAGGCTGTGTCAGGAGGCTGATTAAAGGCTGTATCAGGGGGCTGATTAAGTGAGAAGGGCCTATTCCATAAAATCGCCGGTACAGGCAAGGGCGGAGCAAGGGGCGCCGCATGCGGCTCTTGATACTATCGGACCTGCCCTGCCCGTGCAGCCGGGTAGCATGCCCGGCTGCGGGGCGCCTTAGCGGCTTATGCCTGCCCGCAGAATCCCTATCTGCCGCCGTACCTCCTCAGGAGCAGGGCCGCCTAATCCATTTCTGGCCTTCACGCAAGCCTCGGGCCTGAGGGCTTGGTAGATATCCCTTTCAAACAGGGGCGAGCGGGTTTTAAGTTCCTCCAGGGTCCGTTCGGTAATACTCCCCTGCCCTTGGGCAATACAATCCCGAACTACCAGTGCGGCGGTCTCATGGGCTATGCGGAAGGGAAGTCCTTTGCGGACTAAGTATTCCGCTGCATCGGTCGCTTCCAGGAACCCCCCTATAAGGGCTCCCTCCATACGTTCCGTATTAAAGATCGCGGTACCCATCATGCCCCGGAATATACCCAGGCAGGCGAAGACCGTATCGAGGCTGTCAAACAGGGCTTCCTTGTCCTCTTGCAGGTCCTTATCATAGGCGTAAGGAAGGCCCTTCAGCAGGGTAAGAAGCCATACCAGGTTCCCCGAAGTCCGCCCGGCCTTGCCCCGGATGAGCTCCGCAAAGTCAGGGTTCTTTTTCTGCGGCATAATTGAGGAGCCCGTACTCCATGACTCGGCCAGATTAATAAACTTGAATTCCTCACTGGCCCAGAGTACCAAATCCTCGCAGAACCGGGAAAGATGGGTCATAGTAATGGCCGCGGCCCCGGCAAGTTCCAAGACAAAGTCCCGGTCCGCCACCGAATCCATGGCATTAAGGGTCGGAGCGGAAAAGCCCAAAGCCCGGGCAGTGGCCTCCCGATCCAGCGGAAGCCCTGAACCTGCTAAGGCCCCGGCTCCCAGGGGACATGCATCCAACCGGGCCAGCGCATCGGTAAAGCGCCCCAGATCCCGCTCAAGCCCGGTGCACCACGCCACGAGATGATGCCCTAGGGTAACCGCTTGGGCCCGCTGCAGGTGGGTATAACCGGGCATGAGCGCCTCTGCGTAGGTTTCAGCCTGATCCAGCAGGGTCCGGATGGTCTCCTTGAGTTCCCCGCATAGCTTCGGAACCGCCTGTTTGAGGTAGAGCCGAAGATCCGTGACTACCTGGTCGTTCCGGCTCCGGCCCGCGTGGACCATACGGCCCGCATCCCCTAGGCGCCGGGTTAAGACCCCTTCAATAAAGGAGTGGATGTCTTCGGCTCCCGGATCAACCTTTAGGGTTCCTGATGCCAGTTCCTCAGCGATCCGGGCGAGTTCTGTGTCCAAGGCCGCAGCAGTATCCCCAGGAATAATGCCCTGTTTTCCCAGCATGAGTACATGAGCACGGCTGCCTTGGATATCTTCCAGGACAAGCCGCTTATCCACCATGATGGAGGACTGGAACGCAAAGGCCCGGGCACTCGGTTTTTCCTCAAGCCTGCCTGACCAGAGGATCGGGGCCCCTTCAGCGGGTGTATTCCCGGCCATCAGCCTGCGGTCCCCGCGGATTTGGGATCCCTTTGCACCGGCGTATCCTTCCGCGACAGGGCTTCTCCCTGAGTATGGGCCTGTTCCATAAGGGAACGAACCAGCACAGGAAGACCGTAGAGCCGGATGAACCCTCGGGCGTCTTCATGGTTGTACAAGTCCCCGGTGGTAAAGCTCGCGATACTAGGATTGTACAGGGAATAGGGGGAACTGACCCCTGCGGACGAGATGGAACCTTTGTACAATTTGAGCCGGACCGTGCCGGTAACGGTCTTCTGGGTGGAATCCACAAAGGTACTTAAGGCTTCCCGCAAGGGAGTAAACCAGAGGCCGCCGTAGATCAGTTCCCCCATCTTCATCCCCACCTGCTGTTTAAAGGCATAGGTCTCCCGGTCAAGGCATATATGTTCCAGTTCCTGGTGGGCATAGTAGAGAATGCTGCCTCCAGGAGTCTCGTATACTCCCCGGCTCTTCATACCTACCACCCGGTTTTCTACCAGGTCCACAAGGCCCACCCCGTGGGCGCCTCCCAGGGTATTGAGGGTTTGAATCAGCTCCACCCCATTGCATTGTTTACCGTTCACCCCAACGGGAATACCCTGCTCAAAGGATACTTCCACGTACGCAGCCTGGTCTGGAGCTTTTTCCGGAGGTACCGTCATCTTGAGCATCCGCTCTAAGGACGGTTCGGTAGCGGGGTCCTCCAATTCCAGGCCTTCATGGGAAATATGCCAGAGGTTATCATCCCGGCTATAGGAATCCTGCTTTTTCATCGGTACCGGGATATGCCGCTTTTCCAGGTATGCGATTTCATCATCCCTGCTGCGCAGTTCCCAGGTCCGCCAGGGGGCAAGGATCTCCAAGTCCGGCGCAAAAGCCATGATCCCCAGGTCAAAGCGGACCTGGTCGTTTCCTTTGCCCGTAGCCCCGTGGGCAATAGCCCTCGCCCCCTCCTTCCGGGCATACTCCACGAGAACCTTGGCAATCAAGGGCCTCGCGGTAGAGGTTCCCAAGAGGTACTTGTTTTCATAGCATGCATTAGCTTTAAGCGCAGGCCATACATAGTTTTCTACATATTCCTGCTTTACATCGACCACAAAACAGGAACGGGCCCCGGTATCCAGGGCCCGTTGAGTAATCCGGTCCCAATCCGCCTCCTGACCCACATCCACACAGACCGCTATAATCGCACAATCGTAGTTTTCCCTGAGCCAAGGAATGATCACCGTGGTATCTAAGCCACCGGAATAGGCGAGGACAATTTTCTTTTTCTCCATTTCTACCATAACTCCCTATATTGAAGGCCTTTGACACTCAAGCGCTTCAAGAACGTATACAATAGCATAAAATCATCGGATATTCCATAACACCAAGAGCAGCGGCAGGGCGAGCGCATTAAAAAAGGAGTAAAGAAGGGATAAAAAAAGCCGATAAAGGTTGGATTGGAGGCACGAATGATCCCCGAATCCATACCACCCATCATCGGGTTTTTTAATGATATCAAAGACCCCCGAATAGATCGGAAGAAATGCTATCCCCTCATCGAAGGTATCGTCATTACCCTTTTGGCCGTGATGGCCTTCGCCAAAGGCTGGGAAGACATCGAACTATACGGGAAAACCAAAAAAGCATGGCTGAAGCAGTTGCTCCCCTTGAAACACGGTATCCCCAAACATGATGTATACCGGCGCGTGTTTAACCGGCTCAATCCTGTGAACATTGAACGGTGTTTTATGGCGTGGGTACGGGCGATAAAACAGGACAAGGAACGGGAGGTTGTCGCCATAGACGGGAAAACCGTCCGGGGAAGTTTTAATGTCCGGCAGGGGAACAAAGCCATTCACCTGGTCAGCGCGTGGGCAACCGGGAACCGGCTGGTGTTTGCCCAGGTAAAAACCGGGGAAAAGAGCAAGGGAAACGAAGTTTCCACAATCACGGCGATACCGGCCTTGTTGGAGATGATAGCCCTGAAAGGGTGTATCGTGACCATAGACGCCATGGGCTGTCAGTATAAAATAGCCGATCAGATAGTCAAGGCGGGAGCCGATTATGTGTTGTCCCTCAAAGAGAACCAGGAAACACT
>JAITRH010000163.1 GCA_031288495.1 Treponema sp.
ATTGTAGGCTACGGTCCGCATGTGTACCGGGCCGTGATCGTTGTAGTGGAGCCGGACAATGGAAACGGTGTTCGCGTATTCCTGGAGGGTCTGAACTTCCTCGTCTTCCAGAATAGCCACGGTAGCCTTCAGGGCTCTGCCGGATAGTTTCAGGTCTTTAACCATCTCCAGTATCCTGGCGTCCAACTGTAGTTCTTTAGGTGATCGCATGGTTCAAATATAACACATTTATGATTGTTCACAAAACGGAGCCGGGCGCAACGGCTCTTAGCTTCGGAAACCGGGTTTGCGGCACAGGTCCCGCGCCATCCCGCCTTCCCCGCTCAGCCCAATTTATCGCCTTTCCCGACCGGGCGGTCAGGGGCAATCAGCACCACCCCTTGTTTGGCGTAAACCCCCAGCACCAGCACTTCGGAGCTGAACCCGGCGATCCGCCGGGGCGGGAAATTCACCACACCCAGGACCTGCCGGCCGGTAAGTTCCTCCGGGGTGTAACAATCGGTGATCTGGGCGCTGGATTTTTTAAGGCCGATTTCCGCGCCAAAATCCACCGTTAATTGATAGGCCGGTTTTTTCGCCTGGGGAAAAGGTTCCGCCCGGACAATTTCCCCCACCCGGATATCCAGTTTCAAAAAATCATCAAATACCGCCACGCTGTTCTCCCCTGCTTGATGCTACGCACCGCGAACCGCTTTTGACGCATAGTTCTCTGCGCCTCCTGGTACAAACCTTTTGTTCACCGAAGAAAATGACCCGCCGCCTAAAACCAACACGCCCTGTGCTAGGGTAAATGACCTAAAAGCCATGATCAAGGGCTTGTTCGTTAAAACGAATGGAGCATCCGTTAAAACGAATGAAGCGTCCGTTAAAACGAATGAAGTGTTCGTTAAAACGAATGGGGCGTCCGTTAAAACGAATGGGGCATCCGTTAAAACGAATGAAGCATCCGTTAAAACGAATGAAGTGTCCGTTAAAACGAATAAAGTCTTCGCGAGAGCAAATATGGCGGCGACGCCTTCGGTATGGATCATGGGTTTTCCCTTTCTCTGGGGATGTTCCTTGCCATAAGGGTACAAGGCGCCTCACCTAAAGCGCTCCGCAGGCTTCCCGGTAAAAAACAGCAATGATTGCCTTGGCAACCCCATCGGAGCTTACGTCGCAGTAAGCCCTGAAACCGGGGTCTCTTTCCCGGTAACGCCCCATGTTGAACCGCCGTCTAACCAAACCTTGGGTTTCGCTGAACGAAACTCCGTGAACAGGGGCAGAGCCTTGGCGCTGTTTATGGGTACGCCGGGACTAGGAGGGGGGATCGAGTTGGAGCTTCGCCCCAGGGGAAAGGGGCGCCGAGGCATGGTTTTACCCTCAATATGGCCTCCTTTGGGCCCGCCATATGTTGGGGCTCCCCCTCAACAGGTATATTCTTTACCAGAGATTTCCCCTTTGCCCTGCATAGTATCTGTATTAAACCTATTTCCTTATTTTACAAGGAATTAGAAAAGTACATGCCGCCGCCCTGACACCGCGAGCTCAGCGTCTTGACAAAAGCCCGTCCCTAATGGAAAGTTAAATAATGTCTTTAGCCATGTCTATACGAGGAGTAGCCCTAAAAAGTCTTTTTGAAAATCTCATTTTTCTCTCTTCCGCCTCAAGCTGGCTTTTCGCACAGCTTATCAAGACGGTGATTGTATTGCTTAATGCCCGTAAAAAAAGTACCCGGGAAATGCTTGCGATCATGGTCTGGCGTACAGGGGGAATGCCCTCAAGCCATGCAGCCTTGGTTTCCTCGTTAACGACATCCGTGGCTTTTAAAGAAGGGATCGGGTCGAATCTGTTTGTCGTATCTTTTTGGTTTGCCCTTATCGTTATGCGAGACGCCATGGGAGTACGCCGCGCTTCAGGAATTCAAGCGCGGGCGCTCAATCTGCTCGGGCGGAATGTAGCGGATCGCCTGAACGCGGAATATCATCCGGTCAAAGAAGTGCATGGTCATGCGCCGCTGGAAGTAGTAGTGGGGGCATTTCTGGGTATCTTCATTGCTGCGGCATACGCCAATTTATAAGGTCGCGGCACATGTCCTTTGGGAAGTCCCTGCTTGCAGCATCCCTGCTCTCCCTTGGTCTTGGGGCTTTCATGGTTTTTTTGGTCTTTACCCTTATGCCGCTGGAAGGTGAGCGCGGCTATGCGGTGCTTACGGTGGATGCTTCCTACCCGGACCGGCTTATTGGAGACCTGCTTGCATCAGAGGCCTTTACCCAGGGGTTTCTATCCGAGTCGAATCAATGGGTGTTTTTGGATGATTTCGGGACCTTGCAGCGGATTCCCCTTGATGCGTACCGGGAGCGCGTTGAACCCTTTGATCTCCGGGATGACGGTTATGCGGAAAAGCTGAGGGCTTTTTTTGTACGCGAGGGAAAACGGCTTTTCTTCATCCCTTTCTCAGGAGGTTCCCGCTTCTCCGATCCCTGGTTTACGAAACAACAGATCCGGGCGTTTGAAGTATCCATGACCGCAGTCTTGAAAAGCATTCCTTTTTCTCTCACCTTTTTAGGTTTTGAGAAGCCTTTCTTGTTTTATTTCCTCCTTTTTGCAGCGGCCGCCGGGGCAACCATGGTGCTTTCCGGAGAGCCGGTGCTGATCGCGGCGCTTCTGCCGATCCTGGGATCTTTGGTACCTGCGGGGCCGCAGGGATTTGCCCTGTGTACGGCTTTAGTGGCTCTGGCCGGAATAGCTGCCGAACCCCTCCGAAAGCGCTGGGCCGCCCGCCGATACGGCAAAGGCGGTACGGAAGGCAGGGAGCCTGCCAGGAACCATGCTAAGGTATACCCTGCATTGGCGGCTCTTGTGACGGGGGCGCTGCTCTTGTTAGGCCTCTTGGGTATCTTGTATGGCATGTCGGTCCCCGCTGGGGGTATAGCCAGGACTTCAGGGACAAGCCTCCTAAAGGCAGGAATTGCGGCCTTGGTCTGTTCTGGGCTTATGATCTGGGTGGTCCTGTGGCTTGAAACAAACCAAGGAAAAGCCCAGAATCATGTACGGTTTATGCCGGTCCGGATCATGGATTCCGCCAAGTGGGGGCCGATTAACCGGACTATCCTGCCCTTTGCCCTGGTTTCCCTGGTTTCCTGCTATGGACCGTGGCTGTATGCGGGACTGCATGCCTATCAGGATCCGGGGTTTATCGCCGACCCCCGGTATTTCATTGATCCGGGGATCTATGAAAACCATGCCCGGTATCAGGCTTCTTTTTCTGTGATTCCTCTGGGAAGCAATAAGGATCCAGACCGTCCGCAGAGGGGCGATCCGCCGGGATTGACCTATCGCCAGTACTACTTAGGGGAAGACGGCCTCATCGCAGGTACGGCAGGGTATGAGCAGACCCTTGCTCCCGGTGATGACCAGGGGATTCCCCCCTTCCCATTGGAAGAGCTCATAGCATTTCTTGCGGGTTTCCGGCATACTGGGAGCGGGGAACCAAGCCCTATGAGGATGTTTACGGTTACTTCCCTTACTATCATAGGGTTTCTGTTGCTCCTTATGGCTTCGGGTTTGTATGGTACGGTTCTAAGCTGGTTTAAACAGGTTGGAAAAAAGAAAAATAGCGTGATATATAATGAAAAACGGATAGCTGCATGAAAGTATATGCATTTCCCCAGGGGGGGATACACTTTACAGACCCTACCGCTCCTCCTGCAGGGGAGAGTGTGGTGGCGTTTCTCCCGGCCCTTTCGGTCATACCCCTGGTACAGCACCCAGGAGCCAAGGCCCGTCCCCTTGTTTCAGGGGGTTCTTCTGTTCGCGAAGGGATGCTCATCGGCCTTGCTCAGGGTCCTGGGTCGGCCCATATTCACGCCACGGTTCCCGGCCAGGTGGTTCGGATGGTTTCCTGGGAAATGGCCGAGGGCATTACCAATGAGGGCATGGTCATACGCCTGAGGGGGAGTTTTGAGCAACTGGGAAAACCGGAGGAGCGGTTTTCCTGGGAACCATTAGAACCGGGGGAACTCCAACAGGGCATTGTGGAATATGGTATTGTGGAAATGGAAGGTTCAGGCCGTCCCTTAGGGGATCTGTTTGCCTCCTTAGCTAAAACTCCTGAACCCATTACCCTGGTGGTCCGTTGTGTGTTTGATGACCCCTGGTTAGTGGCGGACTATGTGCTGTGCCGGGAACGGACCGCCGCAGTGGTGGAAGGAAGCATCATGCTAGGCCGGGCCTGTGGGGTCAGCCGTATCGTCTATGCAGTTTCTGCCAAGGAGAAGGATCTGGGGGCTATGCTTCTGGCAGAAGCCCAGTCCTATGATATACCGGCGTCCTTAGTGTTGGTCAGTTCCCGCTATCCCCAGCGAAACCACCGGGAATTGGAACTGGCTTTACGGGCTTATGAAAAGTATGGGAAAGGTGAACACCCTACAGAGCCGGCCTTAGGGTCCCTCCTCATCCAGGGGCCTGCTACCCTGGCGGCGGTTCGGGATGCCCTGGTCTTACACCGGCCTATTCTGGATCGGTATGTGGCGGTAGGAGGTTCGGGGGTCAAGAAACCCCAAGTTATGAAGGTGAGGATAGGGACCAGGATAGGAGATCTCTTCGCCGAATGCGGAGGTTTTACCGGTGAACCTCAGCGGATCATCCTGGGTTCTCCCCTGTCAGGCCGGAGGGTCTATGAAAAGAATCTGGATGAACCGGTGATTAAAACCACCTATGCCCTGAGCGCCCTCTTGGCCAAACAGATCGGCGGCAGGGTTGTACGGAACTGTATCGGCTGTGGAGCCTGCAGGACCGTGTGCCCGGTTGGTTTGGATCCGGAAGCCTTATTCAAGGGCCTGGTTTTCTTTAAAAAAAAGCAGGAACCACACCGCGGAAGGGCTGTGGAATGTCATGGCTGCGGCTGCTGCGATCTGGTGTGTCCTTCACGGTTTTCCCTGAGTACCGCCATCGTAAACGCCGCCTTGAGGGAGCACTGAATGCCGGAAAAAGACATCTTATGGTATCAACGGCCCCAGATAAATCTCTCCCGTCCTACCGCAGGACGGATGTGGCTGGTTAGTTTGTGTGCGGGGTTGACTATCTTCCAGTCTTCCCTAAGCGACTCCTTTGCTTCGTTGTTCATCGCCCTCAGTACGGTGCTTGCGGCGGTACTGACCGAATTCCTGTTCTACTTCAGAACCGAAAAAGCGGCCATGCTACGGGATGGGAGCTCTGTGGCATCTGCCCTGGTTCTGGCGCTCCTCTTGCCCAATAACCTCCATCCCCTATATGCGGTCATGGGTGGGGTATTTGCCATGGCAGTGGTGAAGCATAGTTTTGGCGGCCTTGGATCCAACTGGATGAATCCTGCCATAGGAGGCTGGCTTTTTATCCGGTGTTCCTGGCCTGAAATCTTTAATACGGCTTTGGAAAGGTCCCCCTTGGCCATAGTATCCGCAGGGATACGGCAGAATCTGCTGGATCCGAGGGGTTCTCCCCTGGAGATCCTCCTCCTGGGGGAGGGCGGTTATTTTTCCGCTCCTGCCGGTTCCGTGGAATGGATGGTCCAGTCCTTCCTGAACAGCCGTTTTTTTTCAATCATCGGTTTGGCATTACCCGATGGGTATATCGGGTTTTTTAATTACGCTGGGATGGGTATTATTGCAGACCGGGGTGTGTTTGCCTTGCTTCTGGGAACCATCATCATTACCGCTTCCCAGGTAAGCCGGTCTTGGGTTCCTGCGGTCTACCTGGGGGTGTATGGACTGCTCATTAGACTGTTTGGGGCCCTGCCTTTTGGGGGCGCCCTGGGAAAGGGGGATTTATTCTTCGGGTTCTTTTCAGGGGGCGTCTTGGTAGGGGCCTTCTTATTGATTGCCGATCCTGTTACGGGGCCCAAGTCGCATTGGGGAGCCTTGTTTACGGCCGCAGGAGCAGGGGTTCTGACGTTTATATTCCGATATCACGGCTTAGAGGCTTATGGCGCTTTTTTTGCCATAGCCCTTATCAACGCCTTAGTTCCCCTGATTCGGGATATGGAAATCCAGCGGTTCTATGAAAAAGGGAGAAATCTATGAGGCATGAAGATGGACCGGAACCGATAGGCCCTGGGGATTTGCCGGAAGCGGAAGTTTATTCGTTCAGAACCCAGGTTACGGAGCGGGGTATCTCCATCGGATGGATTGCCGGGATCCTCCTCCTGGGAGGGGGGATGTGGTTTTTTACCCAGTCCCTGCGGACCGCCCTCTTGCTGCAAACCGTAAACCAGGTCTTAGAAACCGTGCAAGACTCCCGGCGTTTGGAAGGGCTTATCCCCTGGCATGTATCCTGGGGCCGGTTCCCCTGGGGAAACTGGTATACCTTGGCGGATTCCGAAGATCGGGTCCTGGTATTTTCCCTGATGAGTAACGGTATCTTCATTCCCTGCATGGCAGTAGTTTCTGCAGGTACCGGTAAGGTGGTGGGTGATACGATCCTTCCCTTAACCAGCCACCCGGAACAGACCCTCAAACAGATCCCCCGGGGACTCATTAAAACCTATATCCGGCGTATAGAAAACCCCTCATTCCTCCAGAGAGGAGCGGTAAGACCATGAATCGACGGTTTCAAATGTATGTATTGGGGAATCCTCATGCCCCTCTGTCCACCTTGGCAGGGGGGGGGCTTTTAATCATCGCCTCAAGCCGATTTGCCTTTGCCCTGGTTGCCTGTGCTGCGCTTTTGTGGGTCTACGGATTGACCGTGCTCAGCGCTTTTGTGGCAAAGCCAATTCTGCCGAAACGAGGCATCCGGGTGATTCTCCTGTTTTTATCAGGTTTCATAGGAAGCCTTTTCCTGTTGGTCCTCTGGCTGATAAGTCCCCTCCTTGCCTTGGGAAGCGCTTTTATCATCCTCCTGTGTCCTGTGTACTGCATGGGTTCGGAGATCTTTGCCCATCTTGCTGCTCAGACCCTAGAGGGGGCTTTGGGTAAAACCCTGGTAGATGCGGGGTTACTGGGGTTTCTTATCATTGCCCTCTCCTTGATCCGGGAACCCCTGGGTTTTATGACCCTGTCCCTCCCTATGGTAGAGGGTCCCGGGATGGTTGAACTATTCAAGGTGGATGATGAGACCTCTTTGCTCCCGATTCGAATCCTGACCAGTGCCGGAGGGGCCTTGCTGCTCTTGGGATATGGGGTGGCCCTGTTCCGCTACCTGAGAAAACCCTACCTCAAAGAGGAGTTGTGATATGCTGGGCTTGCTTGTTTTTTCAGGCTTCACCTTGAATCTGGTACTCCACGGCGCCTTGGGAATAGGCGGTATCGCGGAAGGGCAGGAGCAGTCCCGTCCCCTTCCGCTGTTTCAATTAGGGATCCTCTTTGTATCGGTGTTCCTTCTCTGGATGCTTGCGTCCTATGGTCTGTTTTTTCTCGCCTTTGGTTTCCTGGAATATGCCCTGCTTTTTCCCCTGAGCGCCTTGGTCTGTATGGGCCTTGAGGAGCTATGTACCCGTTGGTTCCCCTCCCTGATGCCGGAATACCACGTGTTTAACCCTGGTACGGCTTACGACGGCCTGGCGGTAAGTTCCCTCATGCTGAGCCTGCATATTGCCCGGAACGTCATGGAAGCCCTTATGCTGTCCTTGGGTTTTGCTGTGGGAACCCTGCTTTCCATGGTGCTGCTTAAGGAAATCCATAAGCGTTCTTCCCTGGAGTTGGTTCCTTCCTTTATGCAGGGCCGTCCCCTGATGCTCATATCCGCGGGACTCTTATCCGTGCTTTTTACCGCCCTGGGGCTTATCTTCTGTAACGCCTTGGGGATATTCTAAGGGAAGTCATGGGCCCCGGTCTTTGGGGAGGTATATGGGGGGAAACTTGCCGATAGTATAAGTTCTAAGGGGGCTGGACTGAAAAGCGGCATCACTCAAAATACCTGGGTGCAGGTAGTGTTAGTACATGAGACTGTTTCAAGGCTGCAGGTTTGAAACAGCAACCTTACATTAAAGGGGATGAGGGGCTTTAGGCCCCTTTTCCTCAAGGTCGTTTCAAAACCAGCCGGGTCTTGAAACCGGCTTATATAAATAGGAAATTAATAAAAAATATGGATCATATAGTACGGTTTATTTTGGGCTCCCATTATCATATCCCCTATGGAGTGGGGGATGATGAATTTGAAGCAGCCTATAAAACGAACTTAAAGCCTTTTGTCTCAACCTTATACCAATACCCCAAAATTCAGGCGACCCTCCATTATTCCGGGGTCTTGCTGTATTGGCTTGAGAAAGCCCATCCGGAATTTCTCATGCTCCTGGAAGACTTGGTTTCCCGCAAACAGATCGAATTGCTCGGAGGTGGTTTCTATGAACCCATGATGCCCCTCATCCCCCTCTCCGATAAGATCGGGCAGATCGAGATGCTGACCACCTACCTGCGAAAGCATTTTGGTAAGCGGCCCCAGGGTTGCAGGCTGCCGGCCCTGGCTTGGGAACCGCATATGGTCGGGACTTTGAGTACCTGCGGGATGGGGTATACCTTCTTGGAGGAGCGGCAATTTATCCTTGCAGGGGTCGGGGCCGAGGCAATCGAACCCTGCATCACGGAAGATCAGGGCAAGCTCATCACCATTTTTCCGGTCTCAAACCGGTTTAAGGAAGCCTTTGCCCACAGAAGAGCAGCGGTGGTGTTAGAGGACTGGGTGGCTGCGCAAGACCGGGCTGATACCGGGCCCGGTCAGCACCCGGTTTCGGGAGGCGGGAAAAAGCTCGTCTGTGTTTTTCCAGAACAGCTCTATACCGAGAACGGCGCTGCAGAGTCGGCGGAAATGCGGTTCCACCGGTTTTTTGAAGACCTTTCCGGCTTTGAGTCCCGGATTGAGTTTACCAGTCCCGGAAAACTCTTTAAGGGGCTGCGGGGCTTACAAAAAATATACTTTCCCGTTTCCCAGGAAGCAGGGGTCTTATCCGAAGGGGGGACCCCGGCGATCCGGCAATTGTTAATCGACTATCCCGAGGCAAACCATATCTATGCCAAGATGATGTATACCCATATATTAATCAACCAGCTTCGGGGGGATAAATCCCGGAAACGTATTGCCCGGGAGGAACTGTGGAAGGCTCAAGGGTTTGACGCCTTTTGTCCCGGAGTCTATGGAGGGGTATGCCGGCACTCCATAAGAAAGGCGGCCTACAAAGCCCTCCTGGAGGCGGAGAAGATAAGCCGGGAACAGGGCGGTTTTATCCCTTCGGTATTGTATTTTGATTTTGATCTGGACGGTGAAGGGGAGTATCTCTTTAGGAATGGGTATCTCAACTGCTATATACAGCTTGAAGGTGCGGCGGTCTTTGAGTTGGATTATCTTCCTAAGGTCTGGAATTATCTGGATACCTTTGCTCCGGGATTCAGGCGGACCGGTTTTGCGGATTATCTGGTTTCCCCGGAACTCACCTTTCAGGATGCCTTGGAAGGCCTTTTACCGGATACCCCGCCCGGCTGTACCTATCGGTATTGCGGGGGCGAACCCTTTGAGCTGGTCAGCATGGATAAGGAGCATGAGCAGGTTCATTTTCGCCTTCCGGCACATCCGGGGCTGCCCTATGGGAATATAGAACTGGAGAAACGCTATCAGATACGAAAAGATACCCTCAAGGTAACCTATGTGCTTATCAACCGGGGGCCCGACACGGAAACCGGCAGGCTTATCCCCAGCCTAGACCTTTCTTTTCCGGGAGAAGGGGAATCCTTTGTGCGCTTGGTGTCTCAGGCAAGCCATAGTACCCTGACTCCCGCACCTGAAGAACCGGGAACAGGGGGCTTGGCCCTGAAAGGGACGGTTATTACCGATGTAGGGGGTATTACCTTGGAAGACCTCAAGAACGAGGTGTTCATTACCTTGCGGTCGGACCTCAATTTTGACGCCTGGATTCTGCCTATCCGTACTCCCTGCCGCATCCAGGGGGTCTTGCACCGGATGTACCAATCCACCTGTATTATGCCCATACGGCCCTTTTCCCTTGAACCGGGGGATTGCCTTGCCACGGAGTTTAGTTTAAGGATTTATTGATGCACTTACGCAGGTTTACCCGGTTACGCAAGGGTACCTTCGACAAAGAAGAAAAAGTCCGCCGATGTAAGAGGATGTTGGCATGAACCATCCGGGTAATGCTATGCTATGTTGTGAAGCAGCAACCCCTATCTTGTAAGCCTGTAATGACCCAGCTTCTTTTCCAGGCTTGCCTCATCCATTCCACGGTCATATTCACGCCCCCTCAGCACCAGCCGGGCCCGCGTCCCCATCTTCCGCCTTATCGCTGCGGCGCTCCTGCCGCTACTGCTGCACGCTCTTCCCGCCCCATCGCTC
>JAITRH010000196.1 GCA_031288495.1 Treponema sp.
GCGGCCAGAAGCAGGGGGGCGAGAATTCCCAGAAAGGAAAGGAAGTCGGTAAACATGTTCTGTCCCCCGGCGTAGGAGGGCCGTACCATAAAGCCTGAACCCCGTAAAAACGCGGCAAAAGCCTCGAGGGGATTTTTTCCCAACATGAGGAGCAGCGCCGAAGCAGCCGCCAACGTCAGGAGCACAAAGAAAAGGGGAACCGCAATCTGAGTGGTCCGGTCGTCGGCTAGAAAATACCAGAAAACGTCCCGTTTGCCCGCCTTTTCTTTCATCCCTTCACTCCCATCATATATGCTCCCACTTCTTTCGTGCTGAGGGTGTCCGCCGGGGCGATATTGAGAAGCCTGCCGTTGTAAATAACCCCAATGGTATCGGCCAGGCTCATCACCTCGTCAAGTTCCAGGGAAATGAGGAGCACCGCCTTGCCTTTGTCCCGTTCTTCGAGAATCTGGGTCTGAATGTTTTCGATGGCCCCGATATCAAGACCTCTGGTGGGCTGGACAAAGATGAGGAGGTCCGAATCCAGCGAGATTTCCCTGGCGACAATCGCCTTCTGCTGGTTGCCGCCGCTCATGGACCGGGTACTGGTCTTCCCTGCCTGGCCGCTGCGTATATCGTAGCGGAGGATGAGGCTGTCCGCGAAATCTTTGAAACGCTCGTCGTTGAGTACTCCCCCGCCGGAAAAGGGCGGGAAATAGTAGCGCTTAATCGCCAGGTTATCCTGAAGGGTAAAGTCCAGGATAAGGCCGTATTTCTGCCGATCTTCGGGAATATAGGAAAGCCCCCGCTCTATACGTTCCCGTATGGAACGGGACGTAATGTCCTTTCCTTTGAGGCGTATAGTCCCCCGGGAGGGCTTCACCAGGCCCGCTATCGCGTCGGCAATTTCAATCTGGCCGTTCCCCGAGACCCCGGCGATGGCGAAGATCTCCCCTCCCCGGACGGAGAACGAAACATCTTTCACCACCTCGAAGTGCCCCTCGTTCCGCACCGTGAGGCCTTCCACTTCCAGGACCCTGTCCCGAAAACGGGGGGGCTTCTTGTTTCGGGTAAAGGAAACGTCCCTGCCGACCATGAGGTTCGCCATTTCCTGGGTCGAGGTGTCCGCGACGTTCAGTACCTTCACCAGTTTACCCCGGCGTAAAATTGCGCAGCGGTCGGCTATCTGTTTTATTTCTTCGAGTTTATGGGTGATGAGAATAATGGTTTTTCCCTTATCCCTCAGCCCCCGCATGATCCCCAACAAGAACTCTATTTCCTGGGGGGTGAGCACCGCGGTAGGTTCGTCAAATATCAGAATTTCCGCGTCCCGGTAGAGCATTTTAAGGATCTCCACCCGCTGCTGGGTGGAGACGTTTACCTGATCAATGCGCATCGCCGGATCAACCTCAAGTCCGTAGGAACGGGAAAGTTCTTTGATTTTGCGGGAAGCGGTTTTGATATCCACCGCGGGGAACAGGCCAAAGCTTTTTTTTACCGGTTCTATACCGAGAATGATATTTTCCGTTATGGTGTAGTTCGATACCAGCTTAAAATGCTGATGCACCATCCCGATATTAAGAGCCGCCGCTTCATTGGAAGAGGAAAGAGAGACTTTCTGTCCCCGGACAAAAATTTCTCCTTCGTCGCTTTCGTACATCCCAAAGAGGATGCTCATCAGGGTGGATTTTCCCGCCCCGTTTTCGCCCAGGAAGGCGAATATTTCTCCTCTTTTTATGCCGACGGAGATATCGTCGTTGGCTAAAACACCGGGGAAACGTTTGGTGATATGCCGCATCTCTACAATATAAGCGTCATCGTTCATATCGTTCCCCCCGGCTTCCGCCGCTACAGTCCCGGGAAATTGGCGGGCGTGTGGCCGTTCGAGCTGGACGCGGGAACGATGCTCCCGGCCCTGAGTTTTCCATAGGCGTCCCGGAGTTTGCTCAGGGTGTTGGCCGAAAGATTATGCCGGCCTTGGGCGCTGACAAATCCGGTGGAATCCGTGGAAGCTCCCAGCAGATCGTTCTTGCCTTTGAAGGTCCCGTTCTTGACGGCCTGAAGCTGCCTGGCGACATTGGTATGCATGACCTTGAGCGCGGATGTGAGGATGATATTGCCGTTGCCTTTTTTACCGTCATCGTACTGATCCGTATCGACGCCAATGAGGGACACGTTGTCGGCTTCCTTGGCCGCGGTGAACACCCCGGCGCCCGAACCCCCGGCCGCTACAAAAAGCACGTCCACTCCCTGATCGATGAGCGCCGCTCCCACCACCTTGCCGGTAGCCGCATCGCCAAACCCGCCTATGTAATTGCCGCCCACCGCTTTGCCGGAAACATCCGTACCCGCATACGAGGGAAGCTCCACATAGGCGGCCTTGGTTCCGTAATACTTATTGGCGTAATTGACGCCGCTCATGAAGCCGTATTGATAGTTCACATTGGAGGGGAAGGCCATGCCGTTCACCACCGCCACCTTGCCGGTCTTGGTTTCCAGCGCTGCGGTAATACCGGCGAAGAAACCGCTCTCTTCCTCGTGGAACTGCATGGAGTACACATTATCAAGTTCAATCGGCTTACCCGAAGCATCGGTGAGGGCGGCATCCACCAAGATCACTTTACGGTCAGGATTCTCCTGAAGAATCGCGCCCACCGGGGCGAACTGAAAACCCGGCAGAACCACGACATCGTAATCCGCGATGATATCCGCTACCGCCTGAACGACTTTCGCCATATCCGGTTCCTTGATGGGGGTAACCGTCGCTTCCGGATTAGCCTTGATAAATTCCAGGATACCGTTGTAACAGTCCTGGCCAAAAGAACCATCGTCCACTCCAGAAGTAGTCACGATACCAATCTTGAGCCCTGTCGGAGCCGCTTGCTTTTCACCGCCGGCATATATGGGCAGAACCATACAAACCGCCAAGGTAAGAACCGTTGTCCATTTAAGAACAAGTTTCATCATTCTCCTCCTCATACCCCTCATATTACGCAACAGAAAATAAACAAGAATTCTTTAAAAACCTAAGTCTGAGTCATTTCGACCCATTTCATATCATACATAACAATAAACTATTATATAATAACATATTTTTGAAAGATAACACCCATACTGAGTTATGTCAATAAAAAAATTGTCTTTTTTAATTTTATTCGTAATTGAGCGTTTGATATACCAGAACCCACTGGCCCGGAGGAGCCTCTGGGGTGGTCCAAACCATAACCCGTGAAACCTTCGGTTCGAGCTCTGCGGCAGGGTTGATGGATTGATTTTTTGTCCGCAATTTTATGTCATTATGCCCTCTGCCCCAATTTTTACCTGGATAGAAAAATTATCAAAATGGCCTCCCTATTCTATTTCGGTAATTCATTATCCCATAAGGAAAATTATATCCTCAATGGCACCAATGCAGAAGGGGAAATTCTAGTCTTTTAACCGAAAAGGGCAAAAAGGCCCCATAAAAACCAAAATCTATGCATTATTCTCTCAGTACCCCGTATTGAAGTTCCGGGATGGGTTTATCAACAAGAAAAAACTGCAAAAATTGGGTCTTTTTTAGAAGGGTATAATAGTTTGTAACGTTGCAATGTCTAATTTCTCCATTAATGACATGGATTATACAAGAACTTTACATAAAAACCTGGCTATGGTATAATAACATCAGAAAGGTATGCAAAATAAAAGTACGCGAAACAACAAAACAGTCACGATTCTCCGGGAACGAAACGGTTCTTCAATAAAGGAACTATTCCGTGAACTTACCGTTTCAGAAATGACCATCCGTCTGGATCTGTCCCGGTTACAGGCGGGCAATATCGTATCCCTCATACACGGGGCGACTATATACAAAAATAATGCCCCTTTGGCGTATAAGAGCATAATTACCACCTGGTTTTGGAAAAAGCGGTAAAAAAAATCCTGAAAAAAAACAGATCGGAAAAACTGCCGCACGGCTGGTTATGCCCGAAGATACCATTATCATTGATATCGGTACGACTATCGAGCATTTAGCCAGGCATATTTCCCCAAACTGTCCCCTTACGGTCTTATGTTTTACCATAAACATTCTTTTTGAGGTTTACAAAAAGAATGTGGACAATCTCATCATGGGAGGAGGGTATTATCATACGAATACCCAATTGTTTAAGTCCCAGGAAGCTATTAACCTTATCCACCGTATCCGCGGGAATAAATATTTCATGTCTGCTGTCGGCGTCAGCGGTACCTTAGGGCTTACGTGTATGAAACCAGTACGAAGTTGGCATAAAACAGGCATGTATTGAATCATCCCTGCAAAAGATACCTCTTGTGGACGCAGGTAAATTTAACCAAATCAAGCCTTCATATTTTGCTTCTGTCGGAAAAGTTGATACAGTAATAACCGATAATGGTATTAGCCCTGATCGGGTAAAAATTATGGAGGACATAGGTTACGGTACAGGTGGTGTAACTTTCCTCACGCTTATAATTGCTCAATGATGCTAGTCAGCAGGGTTATGAATTTGTCGGCTGTTAATCTTCCCATCTCCATCACTTCTTCATGATTAGTCCCGCCTTTTGAATAAATACAGGTCATATTCGTGATACAGGAAATACCAAGAATTTTCATACCGCAATGTCTCGCTACAATAGCCTCTGCCACCGTAGACATACCAACCACATCCGCGCCTAAAGCCATATACGCTCGTATTTCAGCGGCGGTTTCATACGTCGGTCCCGGCCAGTATCCATAGACCCCTTTTTGTATGTTCATATCGAGCTTTTTCGCCATTTTTTCCGCTAAGGTAATATATTCCGGCGTATAGGCGCTGCTCATATCGATAAATCTATCCCCAAATTTATCCAAATTAACGCCCCGTAACGGCGACGGACAAAAATGCGACAGGTGGTCTTCAATTATCATCAAATCCCCTGGGGCAAAATGTTTATTAACGCCCCCGCAGGCATTGGTCAGAATTATGCTTTTTATACCAAGGGCGGAGAAAACGCGCACCGGAAAGGTTATCGTTTGGGGGTCATACCCTTCGTAGTAATGAACTCTCCCTTGCATAACCGCAATACCATGCCCCTTAACCTCCCCAATGAATAATTTACCACTATGCCCATCGACAGTCGATTGTGGGAAATTCGGTATAGTATCAAAGGGTATTATATCTGCGTTTTCCAGATATTCCGCAAATTTTCCAAGCCCGGATCCCAATACAAGCGCAACACCGGGTGTTTTATCTGTTTTGGTTCGGATGTATTCCACCGCTTCATTGATGGCATTTTCCATTACTGCTTTGTCCGTATAGTCCAGGTTTTTTATTTTCATCCTATTTCTCCTTCTCTATAACAACAAATTAGAACACATTTCCATTAATCTGTCAAATGCTTTTTGAGGTTCCTTCGCTTACCTTGTTGACCGTGAAAGTCTCCCCCTTCTGATTATAATAGTTACAACTGCGGTTGATAACCGGAGGCCCGGTGTTGCTATGGGCCTGCCCAAACGTCGGGGTCGCGAAGCCCGGCGTTGCTATGGGCCTACCCCAACGCCGGGGTCGCAAGGTCAAACGTTGGGGTCGCGAAGCCCGGCGTTGCTATGGGCCTACCCCAACGTCGGGGTTGCCAGGTCAAACGTTGGGGTCGCGAAGCCCGATGTTGCTATGGGCTTACCCAAACGCCGGGGTCACGAAGCCCGGTGTTGCTATGGGCCTACCCCAACGCCGGGGTCGCGAAGCCCGGTGTTGCTATGGGCTTACCCCAACGCCGGGGTTGCCAGGCCAAACGTTGGGGTCGCGAAGCCCGATGTTGCTATGGGCCTACCCCAACGTCGGGGTCGCCAGGTCAAACGTTGGGGTCGCGAAGCCCGGTGTTGCTATGGGCCTGCCCCAACGTCGGGGTTGCCAGGTCAAACGTTGGGGTCGCGAAGCCCGGCGTTGCTATGGGCTTACCCCAACGCCGGGGTCGCACTGAACTTTGGCGTATTCCCCTTTAAAGTAATCGTCCAGGTACGCGTGTCCCGCGATGAACTTGTCCGGGTCCATGACGCCGTAATAACCCTGGTTTGCCTTTTGATCGCCGTTGAAGAGCACATAGCTACCCTGCCAGCCGGACCCGGCGGTACCCCAGCTTATTATGTGGTCGATATACGGCGCGTATTTGGCGAACATCTTGTAGAGCAAGGCGTACTGATACCCCAGGGCGTCGGCCTGTTTCTGGTTCATGACGGCGGGGGCCGCCGCTCCGCCGCCGGGGGCGGATTCGGGTATCTTCAGGTCAAGTTCTGAATACGCGATGCCGCTCAGCAGGCCCTGATCGATAAGGCCGGCGTACAGGGCGACCGCGCGCTGGTTATCGCTGGCCAGGGTGGGGCCAATCGCGTCGTGCCCCTGGATGCCCATGACTTCGATAAGGGGCCGTCCGTCGTACAGATCGTCCGTCTGCCAGAGGGTGTTCAGTTCCTTGATCATGTTATAGGCCATTTTTGCCTTGGACCAGGTGGAGATGCCGTAATCGTTGTAGGTCAGGCGGGGGGGATGCTCCGTAATGTAGGCGTCAAGGTTCCCGGGCGTACCCTTGGCTCCGGCATAATCATGGCCGTCCTGCTTCATGTATGCGGGCAGGGCGGCGTAATGCGCCTTGAACTTCGCCGCCATCTGGGCATTGGGGACTGCGATGTGGGCGAACTTGAAGAGCAGGTAGATGTAATGCTGACGCAGATCCTCAAAGTCATCGTCCGTCATGGCCGCGAGCCAGGAGATGCTTTTAAGGCCGGACTTCCATTCGTCCGGGTTTTGCCCGATAAGGGTGCTGTGCCGGCTCTCGTGGATTTCTTCGTTCAGCACATCAAAGGAATGGAAGGGAATGATCCCCCGGTCTTTGCTGGAACCGTACTTCTCGTCGGCAGTCATAAAATGCCGCAGTTCGTACATGATGTGGTTAAAGTACACCCTTCGGGCGTCTTCCTTTTTCACCTTCCAGAAGGGCCCCGCCGCGTTGTTGCCGTAGGCGTAGTAGCTGCCGTCGGAGTTCCAGGTCATGGTAAGGTGTTCCGGTATCATCTGCCTCATCCAGGCCGGGGCCTGGTTGTACCATGCCAGGACATGGCCGTGGTTCTTGAAACCGCCCTCCGGTTCGCCCGGGAAATGGGAGTCCCGGATGTTCAAATAGGAAGCGGTGGGAAAACGGTACTCGCCGAGAGGGGTTTCGCCTTTTGTTCCGGTCCAGGAAGTAAAACCCGCATCCACGCCGGTAAGCCATGCGGGATACTGGGGATGTACGCTTTCCGCTTTCAGGTCGTTGCCGTTTACGAAAATCTCGTAATGATTGCCCCGGACCGAGCCTTCCTCCACCGTTCCGGTCCCGATGGCCCCCACCATGAACAGGCCCTTCTGTTCGTTATATGCGCCCCTGATTGAGGCAAGCTCAGCCTGATCCTCCTTCTCCGAGCCTTCCGTCTCTACATCCACCAGGGGGATAGGCACGCCTTCCGGGTCGGGCTTGGTTATTTTGATATTCCCTATCATGAGCGCCCCGCCGTCCACGAGCGCGCCGGTTTCGGTTTCAAAATCGATATTGATGTAATCCCAGGTTCCCGTTGATGCGGAGGCGGCCCTGATATGCTTCTTAAACCAGGTCTCTCCCTCATAGCCGGCAATCCAGTCAGGATTCAGGTTGCCGATGGAGTCCAGATTTTCGGTCCTGATATACGGCACGGCTTTACTGCCTCCGTTAGCGCCATTACCGTTTTGACTGCCCGCGCCCCCCGTATCGGTTGACCAGAGGCCCATCCTCATCCATTTCCCCCCGGCGCTGCGGGGATAGTACAGGTCAAATTCGATGTAGGTGGCGTTGTCCATGGTTACCCTTTGAGTCAGCGGCGCCCGTATGCCGAATCCGCCGAAACTCCTGCCGGTAACCGATGGATCATGACGACCTGTAATCTTGATAAGGTTTCCCGGTTCACCCTCAAAGGGATTCGGGATGAGCTCAAAAGTACTGCTTTCAAGGTATCCCTTGGGATTACTCCAGAGGATACGGCCGTCATTGGCCCGCCACTTGTGCAATTTGCCGTCGTTAAAGGGCTCCCAGTCCGCCGGGGCCGTCCCCATATCCGGGTTCCAGGATTCCCCAATCCCGGCGGATTCGGGGAGGAGGCTTACGTCGGAGTACGGCAGATAGGGAACCCCCGATCCGGGATTCCCCCGGTAATAGGGCTTGGAACCGTCCGCTTTTATGGCGGCCTTGTACGCCCCCAAGGCCGCTTCCAAAGCCTTGAGAACCGCGGCCTTATCCTCTTTCCTGCCCAGCCCTTTTGCGGCGGCCAAGGTACCCTCCAGGGCATCCGTCTCTTCCCCGGTAACCCACGGCATGGACCGGTCTACATCGGAACCATCTCCGGCATGGCTGACTTGGACGGTGAAGAAATCATTCCCCCGGCAGAACTCCGCTTCCTCCATGAGCCTCTCCAGATCCCCGGAGGAATCGGAGGAGATATGCCGGGCAGTACCGAAGCATCCCGTAATCATCAGGGATCCCAAGAGCACTGAAGATACCGGTATTCCCGATACAAACCAACTGCGCTTCTTCATGAAAAAGCCTCCTTATACATTCAAACATCGCGGTTCCGCCGCGCCTTTGGGCTCCCTCCAAACCTGAAGGGGCATACCGGAATAAGTATGTATGCCTTTGCCTTGAGGGTCAACCTTTATACAGGATACAGGCGGAGCAAATCACCCGGCAGGGGGCATTACCCTGTCCGTTCTGCGGGAGTGAAGAGGTCCGACCTTATGGCACCTCAAACGGAAAAAAGAGGTCCCCTCGGACCGGCGGTCCGGGATTACACCGCTGGTTCGTCCAAACAATCCGCTTCATCGGTGTCGGGCTTTAGCCCGCAATCGGTGTCGAACTTTAGTTCGCCATCAGGGGACACCATTCCTTACCGTGTTGACCGTGGGAGGCCTTGACCAGAAACTACCCAATCACGGCCTCGGATAGGAATAAGGCGCGCCCCAAAATACGCATCTGGTTTCCGTATGTTGGGGCTTCTTAAAGCCTCTAATGGTAATGCGGTTCTCTATATGCACATACCGGAAGGCCTGTATGCGCTGGCGTGTGCAAGTTGCACGGGCTTCGGCACAAAAGGGTCAGGAACTACCAGGCGATAGAGCAGCGAAAGGATAAACCCGAAAGCAGTATGCTTGCGGGATTTATGCCGCCTCCGGCACTGCCCTCAGCAGTTTTTGACCCTCCCCCATGGCCGCCGGGATCAGAAGAGCCGGAACTAAGGAGCGGTTCATAGCCCCAGGGAAGGGCAAAGAGCTTTCTCACGGTTACGGACAGCCGGGGCCCCCTCCGGTTCCGGCTCAGGGGCAGGGCTTCAAGCCCTCCCTCTAGCGACAAAAACGCCGCCCCAAGCCCTCCCGGATTGCGGGACCAGGAACCGTATTCTTCCCCTCCGTCAAAGATCAGGATGCCCAGGTAGGACAGGTTTTTTTGCTTTGCATGAAAGCCCCCGTTAAGTTCTCCTCCCAGTACCTGGGCGGCTGCCAGGGTCATATTCAAACGGAAAAGATCCCGCCGGTACGCCGCAGCCAGTACGCCGAAAAGCCCGTAGAAACCGGCGTCAAAGGCGAGGTCGTAAAAGATGTAGGGAAATAAAAAATAGGGCTGGTTTTTGGAACTGAGGCTCCCGTGCAGGTTTCCTGACAGGGAAAGCCCGCCGAGGGACGCCTCCAGGCTGAAGGGTTTCCGGTTAAGGCTCAGGCTGTAGGCTGCGGCGATGCCGTCAAAATGAGCGGTGAAGAGGGTTTCATCCGAGGGGCTGAGGATGTTCAGGCCGAGGGACAGGTACCGGAAATGCAGGCGGTGTTCTTCCCGGAAACCTGCGGAGATGCCGGCGGCAAAAAAGGCGGGAACCTGGGGCTTGCCGAAAAACCAGTACAGGTCTCCCTCCTCCCAGAAACCCCGGGCGAAAAGAAAAGACGGCCCGGCGCTCCAGTTTTGAAACCGCAGCGGCAGCCCGAGGCGCAGAAAGTACCCGCCGGCAGCGCCGCTGCTTACCGGGACGCCGAACAGCTTGGTATGAAGGGTGTCCCGGTGAAAAATCCCTCCTGCAAGATCCGCCCCCAGGGGGGCGGTATCCAGGCCGGCGTTAAGCCAGGCCCCGGTATAAACCCCCGTAAAGGCGGGAAGATTCGAAAACAAGCCCCCTGCCCCGGCAGCCCCGTACAGGGGGCCGCGGCGCAGGGAAAAGGAAGCCCCCCAAAAACCCGAGCCCCCTTCCCCGTCGACCCACAAGGTGCCGCCTTCCGGGGAAAGGGCGTAGTTCCCGGCAGGCGGCGCCGGAGGACCGGACGCTTCCTGGCCGGATACGGGCAGGGTCAAACACCACATAAAAAAGACCCCCAGCCCAAGGGCCGGGGATCCTGGCTTAACCACGGTTACATGCGCCATTCCCGGTATAATTCCGCCGGGGAAAGTGTCCCGGGTATGGGTTCATCCATTACGGGGTACCATAGCCGATTAAAAATTCTTTGAGATCTTTCCCTGCCTCGTCCCAATGGTAGACAGCCCAGGCAATAACAGCGGAGGTTCCATCCAAGAGTAGATATTCAGGTAATGCGCTCTTGGCAAAATCCGTTCCAATGATGTCCCCGATTTTGTCAGGTTTGATTTTAATGCCGCAAAAATTCGTGAAATCCTCGGCGGCGTTAATCTGTTTAGGCGTGGAACCCGTAAGGTCGTAGAACACGGGGGCCTTTACGTTGCCGGAACCTTCGGTTTCGATGAGGCCCTCCAGGGCAAGCTGGCCGGATGTAAAGAATTTGTCGAAGTTGATGGTAAGCTCCCCTGTCCCCGGTATATTCACGGTGATGGATTTCTTCTGGTCAATGGCGTCTTTAGCTTTCTCCGCATCCTCCCTGTAGGACTTGTAGGATTCCAGGGTCTCTTTGTACCCGCTCGGCAGCTTGCTGCTGTCGCTGATGTAGTAGTCATACACACCGATGATCGAGGTGAGGGCTTCACCGTAGGCTTTCCTGGAATCCTCAAGATAAGGGCCGCTCCGGGCGCTCATAAAGCCGGTTCTGAGGGGCAGGATCTGGTTGAGCTTAGCGGCGATGGTATCGATATCCGCATCGTTCAAGACGCTTTCATCCCAGGGCAGGTCCTTCACAAAGCCTATGTCATAAGTCCAGTTGTAGGAATCTACATAGAGCAGGGTGGCCTTTACCAGTTTAAGGGCGCTCAGCAGCAGTTCCAGTTCCGCCCAGCCGATGTATAGGTCATCAGCCCCGAAGAATCCGGAAAGTCCAAAGTTTTCGATGATATCCCCGTCAAGTTGCACCGGCTCTTTGCCCTTGAGTTGTGCGGTTCTGCGTACCCCTTCCGTATAATTGGGGTTGTCGAATATCGCGGTAATCCCGGCATCCAGGGCGGAGTTAAGGCCGGTGGAATGCTTGTCTATAAGGTTGGCTATCAGAATAATGGACCAGCTTGCGCTACTTATGACGGATTTGTCGCCAATAGTAACCAGGGTGTCCTTGTAGGCGCCCTGCTCCGTAATCCAGTCTGGAACACTCAGGGGCGGCTGGTAGGTATAGTCGTAACGCGCTTCCTTATCGACGAATATATACAGGAAGTCCCAGGAATAGTACCCGTTTCCATCGGGGTAATATTTCTTAAATTCAGCGTCACTCCTCCATGAGTCTTCACGCTCCACCCATCCAATCCAGTTGCCAGCATCATCCTTATAACTCAATATTTTATTGCCATCTGTATCATATTGTGGCTCTGCGGATACGAATTTATAGGGCCCCTGGTAATAGTAACCGTCCCCTTCCGTATAGTATTTGTCAAAATACGCCGCGCCCCCTTCCCAGGTGTAGTTGCTCTTGGATTCCCATACAAGGGTTTCACCAAGAGTACTGTCGTAATACCTATCGGCCCTGTCTTTAGAGGGATTATATGCAAACCAGCTCTCCGGGTGGATCAACGCGTCCAGGGTATTGGGATAATAGGTTAAGCCCAGGTGGTTCTTGAAGAAGCTGCCTACCTCATTGCTCCAGGCAACGGAGGCGAGCTTGCCGATGGTGGAGTACACCAGGGCTTCGGCATTACCGGCATCCTTGGCGTATGCGGTTTCAAAGGCGTTAAGGGCGACCGTTACCTCTCCGGATTTCAGCGCGTCTTTACCGGTATTGATAAGCTGCTCAAGGGTTTTATCCGCCAGCTTTTCAAATACCCCCGATACGGTTACGTTTTTAGCCGGCAGGGTAAAGGTGTTACCGGTTATAGCCTCGCCATCAACGGTATATCTTATGAAGCTGTATCCCTCGGCAGGCTTGTTGGACAGGGTTACCGTACTGCCGCTTGGGCCGTATTCCTGCCCATTAACACCGGCAATGCTCATAATGGATATGGTCCCGCCTTCAGGCTGTTCCAGGGTAACTTTGAAGTTATTATCGGGAATCGCCTTGAAGTAAGCTTTAACGGTAACATCCTTGTCCAAAAGCTTAAATGTAAGGGGATTATTCTTCCCTTCATCCTTGCTATCAACCCATACCTGATCCAGGTAATAGGCAGGCCCCGACTTGATGATCACAGTTACGTCGGTACCTGTAGGCCCGCTTCCGGGGGTGGAGGTGATGGTTCCAACACTTCCATCGGTTTTCAACTCATCGGGATCCGAAGTCGACCGCAAATAAGTTTCCGTTATTACGGAATAGGCCGTTTCCTCCGGCTCCGGATCCGTCCCGGTTGGGCAGGCCATAAACCACAATGAACTCATCAGAGCCATTCCGCAGATCCACAGGGTAGCATGTTTTCTTTTCATACCCGTTCCTTTTCTCATAAAAAATGTTTGGTGTGAAACCGGCCCTCCGGTACGCTCTCAGCCGGCGTGCCCGGAAGGTCTTTTCCACGGTTTATTGCAACCGCAACGCGGTTATGCACCCATGGTCGTCTTCGAGAACATCCTTGGAAGCTTAAGGGGGATGTCCCCGAACCTTCCCGTACCGGTACCGGGAGATAGAGATAAAAATAGAGAAATCCTTTTGGCGGTATGTGACTGCTTTACGGTAAAAGTGGGGGGGGGAGGGGGGGGGGTAAGATAAGGTAAAATTCATACTATTCTCCTCGTTACATCCTATAGAAATAGTTCACTGGTGAAACAAATGGACCTGTTTTATTTTCAAGGTCCCTACTATCCTCTCATTGCATTGCAAAAATACGCTGTCCCTGCCTTTTTAGCATGTACAGAAAATTCAAATGCCCTTCCGGCGGTTTGCGAAGCTGCGCTTCGGCGTTGCCCGTCCTCCTCAGGGAATCACCGCGCTGAAAATCTCCGTCTCAGGCCCCTTCTTCACCGTGCCGGACTCCCAGCGGGCCGCGAAGAATACCTTCTTTCCCCGCTGGGCCTCACTAAAGGACAGTTCCAGGGGACTCTTCGTGCTGAACGCCGAATGGGGGAAATCATCGAAATCCCCGGGCGGCGCGTCCGCGATAATCCACAGCAACTCAATCCCGTGAACGCCTTCGGGCTTCCCCCAATGTTTCGCCCCGATACCCCTGAACCGGAACCGCAAGGTCCGGGGCAGGGGCGTTGAAACCTCCAGTTCCGGCACCTCCTGGGGCTTCGGGACCGGCGTGAGCGTGGCGTCCCGGTTCGGAATGCCCATGTTGTCCCGGTCCTCGTCCGTTACCGGCGGGAAGCGCAGATACCGGTTCACGAAGCCCCGGATGCCATGTTCCACGCTCTTGCGGACCCGGTTTTTCTCCCTGGTCTCCTG
>JAITRH010000226.1 GCA_031288495.1 Treponema sp.
TGGACAGCGTTTTCATCGTCCTCACAAACCGCTTTTCCAGCCTTGCCTCGTTAAAATCCACATTCGCGAATTCTTCCGCCATATTGAAACTTTCCCCTCCAGACATAACGCCCTCCCAAATATTCGTTCATTGTACCATGGTTTTTAGGAAAAGGGGGGAAATTTATGGGTCAAGTTTAGCTATGGGATGAGGCAGGCGGCATTCCTGCGGAAGGAGCCGGACCTGTGGAGGCTGTATGCGGCTATGGGGCGCCCATAGCCGCCCCCGGAAGTTTTATCCTGTGTACGAAGTCACCTCATTGACAGCACGCCTCCAAATGAGATACATTCTCTATGGCATTAAACCATGCGAGGGTGGTGAAATTGGTAGACACGCCAGACTTAGGATCTGGTGCCTTTGGCATAAGGGTTCAAGTCCCTTTCCTCGCACTTCCCGGCAGAATCATCCATGAGCCTCATAAAACGGAAATGATACAAGAGGAAACCTGCGGCTTCCCGGTAGGTGATGCCCTTGAGACGCAGCACGGCCTTATGGCTGCCCCGGAATATCCAAGGAGTACCTAAGGAGCGTAAGCATTTCCGGATCATCTATGTCTATGAGGGATGAGCCCTCGGGGATCCTCGCGGTAATCACTGCCTCAGGGTGCCGGTGTTTAATATCCCGGGGATGGGCTCCCGGAGTAAGGAAAAGGAGCTCATCCCGAAAAGCCGCAGAGAAAAGCGCCGGCGTACTGGGAATCCCATTACTAGCAGGCTGAACAATGCAGCCCGGCCTCCTGAGGTCAAGCAGGCTGCGTACCGTATCCGCTTTGAGCAGGGGCTGATCGCAGGGAAAAAACATATAGTACGCTCCTTGGGATGCGGAAACCCCTAAGCGAATGCTTTCACGCTGCCCGTGTTCAGGTCGGTCATTCTGAATGACCCTCACCGGTAAACCTGCAGCCAGAACCTGAACCGCCGCCTCAGCAGCAATAAAGAAAATCCGGCGAAAGCTTCCCAGGCTGCTTACCAGGTCCAGGGTATGCCGGGCAAGGGGTTTCCCCCGGAAAGGGACCAACAGCTTATTGACAGTACCGAATCGTCTTGAGAACCCTGCCGCAAGGAGAATCGCATCCACCCCTTCCTCAGGCCTCATGGGGCTCTCCGGTGCCGTTCAAGGACGGGCAGGAGGGCGGCAGCTTTTTTCTCGGTCTCCGCCACCAGTTCCTGTTCTCCCCCTGCCTCGTCCCGGTAACGGATTAGCAACAAAGGAGGCTGAGGGGTGAAGAGTTTTTTCCACCAGGATGTTTCCTCCCGAAAGTCCACGGCAATAAGCTTTTCCTTTGGAATGAAGATGAGCCGCTCTTGGGGAGCCTCCCCGCCCAGAGTGGTCCGGGATAGGGCCTCTATCCAGCTTTCATGGGGAAAATGATGGAACCGAAAGCCACCGCTGGTGGCGATGAGCAGCCCCCAGAGGGGCGCGTTAAAACCCTCAAAGCCCCGGATGTACCGTCCGAGGGCATAGGCTAAGACCTGTTCTCCTCGCTGCGCTTCATAGTCCCGCCAGAAGGTCTGGGGATCCTTGGTGTTTAGTCTTGCCATAGGTACCCTATACTCCGAACCGCCACAACCCGTATTCCGGTGCCCCGCCAGTCGGCAATAACCGTATCCCCGGTCTTAACGGGCATCCTCAGGCGGATCCGGTATCTATCCGCAGGGAGTTCGGGGATGCGTTCCTTGGGACAGGGAAGGGCGGGCTTTACCGGGAACCGCCGAGGCGCCCCTAGGGATCTGCCCTTGCGGGCGTCCTTACCCTCGATTGAGGACCAGGCTATGGCGCAGGTCGCGGTTACCACCCGTTTGGGAGACCGGACTTCCTCTTGGGCATAGACGGTTCCTCTCTGACAGCGGTTGCCGGTAATGGCCAGCCGGCCCGCAGCTTCCCTCGGCTCCGGGGCAATCCGGAGGGAGCAGCCCCGGGGATACCCAATACCGGTAAAAATCCTCATGATGTACCTCCTGTTCAGTACTTTGCATCCATGCTAGCAGTTTGCTGTGCTTTTCGCATAAGACCGTATATATATGTACGAATGTGTATACCTTGCCGCACCAGACGGCTCGGCAGCAGCTTTGGAAAACTTCATCGCCTCCGGCGCACCTACCCGGCGGTTTAGGTACCGCTGGAAAGCCCCTGGGGGCTTAGTTTCGGCCACAGGCCGAAGGAAAAGCGGACTAACGCTTTCATGGTATAAGAAATTACGATAAGGCGATGTACTCCAGACGGTATGAAAACCGCAGCTCATGGTGCTCCCTAAAGCTGCAGGTTTCAGCTGTTCCCTAGAAGCCGGATTTGAAGAAGCCCCCGTACCGATAAAGAAAAAACCTGTCCCTTTGATCTCGTTTCCCGGACCTTTTTCCGCAAAACCCCGGTGTAAACTAAGGGGCTTTTGAACAAGGCCCTCAAGAAAACAGAACATACAAAAGAACCGGGCCCTTGGCGCCGGCAAAAATACCGCTTGCATCCTTCACCTTACAACAGGTACATGAAATTGTGCAGTATTTGTTTGCCGTAGCCGCTTAATATGGATTCCGGATGAAATTGCACACCGTATACCGGGTAACGCCGGTGTTTTAAGGCCATGAGGACTCCATCTTGAGTATAGGCAATCTGTAGGAGATGCTCCGGTAGGGTGGCCGGATCAACCACCAGGGAATGGTACCGAGTGGCAGGAAATCCTTGGGGAATCTGGGCAAACAGCGGTTCAGGGGCATCAAAAAACAGAGCGCTCACCTTACCATGGACCGGTTCTTTTGCCCGGACCACCTGAGCACCGAAAAAATGGGCGATACACTGGTGCCCCAGACATATCCCCAGGATTTTTTTGCGCCGGTACAATTCCCCTATCACCTCAAGGCAAATCCCCGCCCCTTCAGGGTTTCCCGCGCCGGGAGAAAGAACCACGGCGTCAAAGTCCAGGGTACGCACTGTTTCCAGGCTAATCCGGTCATTTTCAAATACCTGTAACAGCACCCCCATCTCTTCCAGGTACTGCACAATGTTATAGGTAAAGGAATCGTAATTATCAATTAAAAGGACCTTTTCACTCATACCAGCGTAACCTCTTGAAGTCCCCGGACCGAGTTCACACAATAGATATGTTCCGCCCGGAACAGATCCGCAGGATAGAGAATTTTTTCACTGCATTCCCCCCGATCCAGCATACCCTGGCGGTACAGGCCGTTCAAAAGCCCGCAGGATACGGGGGGCGTATACCGGCGCCCCTGGATTTCAAGGACCATGTTGGTTCTGGAACCTTCGGTGAGTTCCCCCCGTTCGTTACAAAAGAGTTCATCATAAAAGACCTCATAATTCACCTGGAAATAGGGTCTATAGCTGGTCTTGTGGTATAGAAACACCTCCGTGCTATCCATCGGTACCGGGGAAATCCTTACCCGGGTGCTAGAGGCAGGCAGGAGGGCTTTATATTCCCAGGTGCTTTGTCCCTGCCTATCCACGGCAAGCCGCAGGATCCCGTCTTGTTCAGGCTGTATAGCCCAGATACTTTCATCCAGGGCAAACCCAAAATACCTTGCAGACTTCCGTAAGCGCTCTCGATGTTCCTCCTTAAACAGGATACGTCCCTGTTCTACCTTCATGGTTTCAATCAGCAGAAAACCGGCGCTTAGAAACTTTGTTTTCGTCAGGGTCTCCTGCCATTCATCCTGAGTCACTGAATCCCACACAATCGCCCCTCCCACCCGGTATATGAAACCGGTTTCATGAGCGGAGCCTTGTAAAATTCTGATAGGCACACTAAAGGTCATCCGGCCAGGACGGATAAAGCCGATGGCGCCGCAATAGATATTTCGTTTGCCCTGTTCCACCCGGTCGATGATGCTCATGGTACTGATCTTAGGAGCCCCGGTGATGGAACCGCAGGGGAACAGGGCCTTGAAAACCGCATATAAGGAGGTGCCTTCCTTCAAATCCGCTTCAATCTGAGAGGTCATCTGGTGCAGGGTCGGGTGGGTTTCTATGGTAAAGAGCCGGGAAACCTTCACCGAACCGGTCTGAGCGATCCTGCCCAGATCATTTCTCAACAGGTCCACAATCATCACGTTTTCAGCCCGGTTTTTCCCATCATTTTGTAAGAACTCCCTAAGCCGGGCGTCTTCTTCCGGGGTTTTTCCCCGCCGGATCGTCCCCTTCATGGGTTGGGTGCGGAGATGCCCGCAAGGATTATCGCTCCCATAACTCAGCTCAAAAAACAATTCCGGTGAAAAGGACAGCACCGTATCATAGTCGTTCTGAATAAAACAGTTGTAGGGGGTTTGCTGCTGGGTCAAGAGATACTCGTACAGGGCAACAGGATCCCGCTGCCGGTGAGGGAGGACATGAAAATCATAGGTGTAATTAACTTCGTAGGTATTACCCTGGGCAATCTCCTCCCGGATTTCCTTGAGGGCCGCGGCGTATTCCTCAAAAGAGAGGGCAGGTTTCAGCTCCAGCGCCACAGGCCCGGCCTTTCCGGGGGTGTAGGGTTCAAAATGGTCAAACACTTCAAAATAGAGCAAAGGCAGGTCCTGTTCCACCGGGATACCGGCAAAAACATCCTTAGCCTCATACCGAATGTATCCCAGAAGAAAATACCGGTCTTTATAGGCGTCTATAGCCTCAAACGCAGCGAGCAAGCCCTGGTTATTGAAGGCCGTCAGGGTCTTCAAGGGATGTTCAAACCTTTTATCCGCATATATCGGCATTGTAAACCCCTGGATCACCATAATACCGCTCGTACCGCCGCATGAGCATACCATAGTGCGTTCTGGGTGAGAAATCAAGTCCCCCAGAGCTGCGGGGCAAGAACAGTGAGAAGGATAGGGAACCCAGAAGCCAGACCGATAGCCGCAAGAACCCCTGATTATAGGAGGCAAGGCGTAAGAGAAACTGAATGAACGATAATTCCGGCCCGGCATGAGAGGCAATTTCGGTCCAGATGGGGGAAAGCATATCCTGCACAGCTATACCGGTCAGTCCTCTATACAACCGTCCTTAACGGTTTGACCAAAGTGGCGGATATGGAGGAATTCGGCCTACCGGGCTATCAGTGGTTCAAGGGTTTCTGGTATTACCCGGAGATGCCAGGTTTCTGGGGTATGCTTATCCTGTAACGGGAGGTCTTAACCACCCATAACGAGTTCTCACAAGATAACATCGAATATCCGCAATTCCTCCTCCCACCCCTCTGTCCTTACCGGTAGCCATACTTCTTGCGGTTCGCGGTTACTTTCCTTCCGAAAGTCAAAGGTGAGTAGATACCCTTCCTTCCTTGATTGTGCAAGTACTCCGCAAGCTGTTCATAACCTGCTCCGTGGTCTGCATCTCTTCACCAGATATTCAATTCAATGATGAATTCCTCCGTGCCGTAACTGACCACCAGGTCCATCCTCAGCGCATCGGTCGTTTCGCTTTCGATGTAGTAGAACCATTCTCCGTTTATCAAGCTAGTCAAAAATGAAAGGAAAACCAGTCTGCCGTGGCGTTCCAGAAAGGGTGCATCCTTTTTGTTAAAGATCTGCCGGTAATGGTGGGCAAAGCGGCACAGGCATAGTTCCATATCAAAACGGCCATCCTTCACCACATCGTACCGAAAACCCCCTTGACCTGTTTCCGATCCTCTTGTCCCGATTCTTTAAACATAACATAATGAGCCATCCCTATCTCAAATATCTGGTTCCGGTTAGCCACTTTTATCGTACCCTCCTGCTTCTTCACAAATCCGAACATCAAGGCCCAATCAACAGTTGGAGCGTCTATGGTACCGGGTTTTTCTTCACCCCAAAAAAGCAAGGTATACATATAACGGTATAGATCCTGATATGCTTCCAGATTCTTAAAGATATAGTGAATTAAGTGGCCGATTTTTTTTTGAAGTGCGAAAGTAGGGAGGCATAGAAACGGCATCGTAAACACGGTAGTATAAAGTTGCACAACCAAACTATCGGAGGCAAACGATGCCGTATACGCACTATACCACAGATGAACGGAACGCGCTACCGGCAATGGAGGGCATGGGACTGCCCAAAAGCTTTATGTCGGTGATAGTGGGCAAGCACCACAGCAGCATATACCGGGAGTTCAACCGCAACGGGTCAGGGGGCGTGTACACCGGCGCTGAGGCTCAGGCGGCAAGCGAACAGCGACGGCTGGATACTAAATCGAACCCCAAAACTGGAGATGACGCGCTTATGAGGGAGAT
>JAITRH010000007.1 GCA_031288495.1 Treponema sp.
CGGGGCCTACTAGCGTGTGGGGGCACACCCACCTAGCCCCAAGGGGCCGGGGCCTCCTAGCGTGTAGGGGGATCAACCCGCAGCCGGGGCCGGTTCCCATGAGGGATAAGCGGTGAGGCCGGGTTTATAAAAAGGGTCCGCACCTTGCGGACTAAGGTCCGAGGCAGATGAGGATGCTCGGTGAACATCTGCGTCATCTGTGGACAAAGCGCATAGGTACAGGTATCGGGCTTCAGCCCGCAATTTGTGGATTAAGGAGGATGGTATGTTCGGTATGAGAACGGCGCTTGTGGGGCTTTTGGCCCTGTGCGGGGCGGCTCTCTTCGCCCAGACAAAGGGGCCCTCCAGGGGGAGGGTTTCTGAGAACATGGTCTTGGTGGACGTGGGGAGCTTCCAGATGGGGAGCCCCGCCTCGGAAGCGGGGCGGTATGATGATGAAGGGCCGCAGCACCGGGTAACGGTGAAGTCCTTCTCTATAGGGAAGTATGAAGTAACCCAGAAGGAATGGGTGGAGCTTATGAGGAGCAACCCCAGCAATTTCAAGGGGGATACCCTTCCCATAGAAAACGTGAGCTGGTACGAGGCGGTGGAATACTGCAACAAGCTGAGTGTGAAGGAAGGTTTGACCCCGGCGTATACCCGGAACGGGGATAGGGTAACCTGGAACCGGAACGCCAATGGGTACAGGCTGCCCACCGAGGCGGAGTGGGAATACGCGGCGAAGGGGGGAAATAAAGGAGGGTCATCCTACGAATATCCGGGGGGGAACAGCCCGGACCGCCTGGCCTGGTACGGGGATAACAGCGGTGGGAGTACCCATCCTGTGGGGACGAAACAGCCCAACGGCGTGGGGGTGTATGACATGAGCGGGAATGTATGGGAATGGTGCTGGGACTGGTATGGGAGCTATAGCGGCGGGGTCCAGACCGATCCTATGGGCCCGTCCTCGGGGTCGAACCGCATCGCCCGGGGCGGCAGTTGGGGCAGCGGCATCAGGGCCCTGCGTTCGGCCTTTCGGAGCTACAGCGCCCCGTCGTTCCGGGCGAGCAACCTGGGCTTCCGGCTTGTCCGCCCCTGAGCGGTTTGTTCAGGGATGACCCCTGCCCGGCCCCGCCGGGGCTGCGGGAGCGGCTGAGATTCAGCGAGGGGCGGCTTATAAACGCCGAAGGTGGACAAAATTCCCGTGGCGGGGTACGTTAAAAACAGAGGTAGCTATGGGAGAGAACGCGCGCTATGAGCCCCGGCGGGGCCTGACTTTCGAGGATGTGTGGGCTGCGCTGATGGAGCTTAAGGAATATCAACAAGAAACCGCCCGCTTGTTCCGGGAATCCCGGGAGGAGACGGAACGGTCTCTGCGGGAATCCCGGGAAGAAACTGAACGGTCCTTTCGGGAATCCCGGGAAGAAAACGACCGGATATTCCGGGAATCCCGGGAGGAAACGGAACGGTCTCTGCGGGAATCCCGGGAGGAGACGGAACGGTCCCTTCGGGAATCTCGGGAGGAGACGGAACGGTCCCTTCGGGAATCCGGGGAGAAGTTTGAGCGGGAACTGGAAAAGACCGTCCAAGCCTTACAGGAGTCCCATCAAAAGACCGAGCACGAGCTGGAAAAGACCACCCACGCCTTACAGCAGTCCCATCAGAAGACTGAACGGGTAGTCCGGGAACTTTCAAAAGAGGTGGGGGGGATCAGCAATCGCCTTGGGGAAGTGGCCCAGTGTTTTTTCAGCTCCGACTTGTGGAGACATTTTGAAGGGTTCGAATACGAGTTTCAGCAACTCTATCCTTACCTGCCCTTGTTCGACGAACACAATAAGCTCCTGGGAGATGTCGACATAACCCTGCTTAACGGCGAAATACGCCATGGCCATTGAGGTAAAGAGCCATGTAAAGAAAAAGAATGTGGAATACCATGTGAAGCGGTTGGAACAGATAAAGCGGTATCCGCCGGCTCAGTACCAGGGGAGGAAAGTAGTGGGAGGGATTGCGGGACTTATGATAGACCGGGATGCGAAAGACCTAGCGGACGAGCTGGGGATATACGTGCTTGAACAATCCGGAGATGCGGTGCGGCTTGCGGAACGGCCCGAATGGTTCAAGGCCTGGGAATGGTAAACCTTGCGGGTTCTGCCGGAAGGCCGGGCCGAGGAAGGGGTATGACCAGAGCAGCGGGGGCTTGCACACTCCCGTAAGGGGCATCCTCGGCTTCCGGCTTGTCCGCCCTCGTTTTGCGGCGAAAGGAAGAACCCTATAAAGAAGAACCTATGTCCTGTAACGGAAACTATGTTTTTGCGGTTGCCCCTCTTTGTAGTATCCCTTTCCGCCCAGGCAAAGCCCCGCTTTGCCGTCCTGTTCTTCTTCAGCGGAAGCCATGAATACGCGGAAACCATTGTAGCGACCATCCGGGGGAAAGGAACCCGCGAAAAGTACCGATGCCCAAGATAGCCCCGGACTGGCCGGCGGGGACGCCCGGTAGGGAAGGTCCCGGGGACGTGTTGTTTGTAGAGGCCGGTGAAAAGGGGCGAAGCCCTGTACAGCCTCCGGCCAAGACACCGCCCCTAAAGCGCCGAGCAGTTTCTATGGATTGATCCCGTTATTCTAGGTTTGTGCAACTTTAGGGGGGTTTTCCGGTCAAAGTAAAAAGGAACCGGTAATGATTGATTTAGAGCGTTTGACCCTCGCCGCATTACACCATAAGGGAGCGGCGAAATTCGAGAATAGATTAGCCTTTGCCACATACCGAGAGGGTCATAGCTACAAGCGGATCACCTATCGGGAATGGGGGATCCGAACTCGGCAGTTTGGCGGCCTTTTACGAACCCTGGGGCTTGATAGGGGAGATCGGGTGATGATCCTCGCAGAAAACCGTCCGGAATGGTCCATTGCTTATTTCGGTGCCGCCCTGGGGGGATTCGTAAGCGTACCGGTGTTGCCGGATTTTTCCTCCGAACAGCTTAAGACCATTGGGGACCATGCAGGCATTGCCGCCATCTGCATCACTGAACAGACCGGTTCTAAGCTTACCCCTGCGGGATTCGATCAAGCCATACCGCTCATTTATATTGATAGTGGCACTGAAACCCGCAGTGAACAGGGCAGTACCGTGGCAAGTATCCTGGTTTCCGTTCATGGACGGCAAAAGAGACTTCCCCTGTGGCAAGGGAGTCTTGGCAGGGAACCTGAAACCTGGTTTCCTGAAATTCAGGAGGGGGATCTTGCTTCCATCTTGTATACTTCAGGCACTGCCGGTCATAGCAAAGGGGTGATGCTTTCCCATGGCAATCTGCTTTTCATGGCTCAGGCCGCCTGTGCTCTCATGCGTATCTTTCCGCGGGATAGGCTTCTCTCGGTGATTCCCTTGGCCCATACCTATGAATGTACCCTGGGACTCCTGGCGGCGGTGATGAGCGGAGCTTCGATCACCTATCTGGACCGGTACCCGGTTCCTCAGGGGGAGTTGTTTTCCGCTATACAGGCTCTACGGCCAACCATCATGGTAACGATGCCCTTTTTTATCGAAAACCTATACCGCCGCCGTATTGTTCCAGCCCTCAAAGCCAATCCCCTTTACCGGTTCCCCCCAACCCGGTTTCTGGCAATCAAAGTTGCGGGGAATAAACTCATGGCCGCCTTGGGGTCTTCCATCCGTTTCTTCGGCATTGGAGGGGCTTCCCTTTCCCAGGAAGTTGAAACCTTTCTGCGGAAGGTGCAGTTTCCCTATGCCCCGGCTTATGGCTTTACAGCGGCCCTTCCCCTCGTGGCTGGGACCGAGCCGTACCGTTTCCCTTTCCGTTCTATGGGTAAGCCGTCCAAGGGGGTAGAGCTTCGTCTTGTCCCGCTTAGCGGTAAAGCGCATCCGGGAACTTCACCGGATTCGAGGTATACTGAAGGGGAAATCCAGGTACGGGGACCTCAGGTGATGGCGGGGTATTACCGGGATCCGGAAGGTACCCGGGAAGCCTTTACCGCGGACGGGTGGTTTAGAACCGGGGATGTGGGTTTCCTGGATCCCGCAGGGCATCTCTTTATCCGTGGCAGGCTCAAAGCCATGTTCCTGGGGCCTTCGGGGGAACGGAGCGGCCCTGAAGTAATTGAAGAGATCCTTCATGCTTCAACTTTCATGGAAGATACCCTGGTATATCCTAGCTAAGGGAAAGAGCTCGTGCCTTGGTATTACGGGAAAAGGCCCATACCATGAAGGCGGTGCTTGAGGAGGGCTTGTGAAAAAGCCTCAAGACAGGGCATGCCTCTTTTCGCGGATTCCCCGGATTGAGGTATTTCTTCCATAATTTTAAATCCCTCTTGTTTTTTTACCGTTGAGATAGTATAATCTACTCAAGTGGCTATTTATTTGACGTATGTTTAAAAGTAATGGTTACTCTGAATAAAGATATAAGAACCATACCATCGTAAATAAATTCCATACGTTATCAACATACTAGTAGAATAGTGAGCTCTTGAGGACCGAGGGGAGGGTATAAGGGGAGTGTACAATAGTATTGCTTGCATAAAGTGGATTTTATGCTTTTATAGAGGAATATGAAGTTCAAATGGCAGCATGTAAGTAGCCCCTCCCCCCCCTAAAAATATATATACCGGTATAGTAGGAGTAAAAAATCCAAGAGCTCAAGCGGTTTGCCTTCATGCCCGGGATATAGCACGGTACCGGCTCCTTTTCTGGGCATCTAGTCCTTTGAGGAAAAATGGCATATGTTTGTCTTCGCAGAGAGCGTTGATGCATGGAAGGGAGACCATTATAGTTTTTTCAAAATGCCACATTTTGAAAAAGGCCCCCGTAAGTATCAAGAGATAGGGAGATTGCTTTAAAATGTCATTTGTTGTGGGGAAATTACGCCAAATAGTCGGGTATTTTTTACAAAATTGAAGTTTTGTAAGAATTAAGCGTAAGGAAAATTTGCAGAAATCGTAAGATACGTCGACATTTAAGAAAAGCATAGTAAGCAAGTAGGCTTGGTTCCTGTGGTTTTCTAGGGAGGAATCGAATGCGTGAGACAGCATTGAGGCCGGTGATCCGGGTGATCAAAGAAAAGTGTGTTAATTGTCATAAATGTATCATGGTTTGTCCGGTGAAGATGTGCAATAATGGTTCCGGATCTACGGTGGACTTTAACAGCGATCTTTGTCTCGGTTGCGGTGAATGTATTTATGCCTGCGATCATCATGCCCGGATCGGCATTGATGACTTTGATGTGTTTATGCAAGCGCTCAAGGCAGGAACCAATATGGTGGCCATAGTCGCCCCTGCTATTGCCACCATGTTTGACGGGGAGTACCTGAAATTTAACGGGTATCTCAAGAAGATCGGGATCAAAGCGGTCTTTGATGTCAGCTTCGGGGCAGAGCTCACGATTAAGTCCTATCTTGCGTACCGGAAAAAAAAGAACCCTTCTATTATCATAGCCCAACCCTGCCCCTGTCTGGTTTCATTCATTGAAATATACCGGCCAGGACTCATTCCCTACCTGGCCCCTGCGGATAGCCCCATGGTGCATACGATGAAGATGATTAAACGGTTCTATCCTCAGTATGCAAGCTATAAAATCGCGGTTATTTCTCCCTGTTATGCCAAACGAAGGGAATTCGACGCGGTGGGCATTGGGGATTACAATGTAACCTTTAAGGCCATTCTCGATCATATAGACAGTACCAAGGACCAAATTGCTAGTTATGCCCCCGTTCCCTATGTTAATCCTGCGGCAGAACGGGCTGTGCTTTTTTCTTCCCCAGGAGGCCTCATGCGTACCGTTGAACGGTATGATAGTACCGCTGCAAGTCATACAAGAAAGATAGAGGGAAGTCCAGAGGTCTACCATTATCTCGCGCATTTAGAGAAGGCTATCAAGAACAAGAACATTTTCCAGTACAATCTGGTGGATTGCCTTAATTGTAAAATGGGCTGCAACGGGGGACCTGCTACACCAAACCGAAAGAAGCAAATTGATGAAGTTGAAATGAAGGTGGAAAAACGGAATCTCGCGGCCAGGGCGCATTATGGGAAGCATCGAAATGAGCGTTCAGCAAAGCGTAAACTCGAAAAACTCCTGGACGATTATTGGGAAGAGGGTCTGTATGACCGTTCATACATCAACCGGTCTGCAATTTTCAAGCGGAATATCAAAATTCCCTCCCAGCAGGATATAGCGGCCGTACATGTTAAAATGTATAAAAAAGATGAACGGGATTTTCTTAACTGTTCTGCCTGCGGGTATGAAAACTGTGAACAGATGGCTATAGCCCTTATTAATGGACTCAGCCGTCCTGATCATTGCCGGCATTTCCTTGAAATCGAGAAAGACCTATTGAATAGACAACACAAGGCAGAAATTGAGCGTACCGTTACCACGGTTTATGGCCATACGATAGAGGAGATGAATAAAAGCATTCAGGGTATTGAGTCTTTGACCACGCTTATCAATGAGACGGCCACGGCGGTCATTAAATCCACCGCAGTGATTGAAGCCATGGTAGAGAATGTCCGGTCTATCCATAAAACCCTGGAACATAACGCGGAAAACGTCTTGCAACTCAATGCCTCTTCTCTTGAAGGCAAGAACCGCATTACGAAAATCGGGGAACTGATCACCGACGTATCCGCCCAATCGGATGTGCTGCTTCAAGCCTGTAAGGTAATCAGCAATATCGCGGATGAGACGAATATCTTGGGTATGAATGCGGCCATTGAGGCGGCCCATGCAGGGGATACTATTGGTAAAGGTTTTGCGGTGGTTGCCGGGGAGATACGGCACTTGGCGGACAATTCGGGGCATCATGCCGGAGAAATAGAAAAAAGCCTCAAGAATATTAAACGCCTCATCGATACCTCCACCGAGTCTTCTACCCACGCCCAGGTCCAGTTTGATACTATTGTATCCTTAGTCGGTTCGGTAAAAGATGAGGAACTGAATATAAGAAAGGCGGTGGAAACGCAGAATAATGGAGGACAGCAGATCATGCAATCCCTCGGTGAGGTGAACGCCTTAATAGCCAAGATAAAAGCAGAGTCTACCGCGCTGTTGGAATCAGGCAGGACCGTGCTGGATAATATCAGTTCCCTTAAAACCATCCACTAAGGTTTTGGGGCTTAAGGAGCCGAGGTTCTCAGGATGCGGGGTTTCTCGTGACGCTTATCTTCCAAGGCATGTCCCCACCGCTGCCGCGCTGTCGAGCATATAATAATCCTGCGGTACCGATTTAATCTTTCCCGCAGGAACACTGAGATCCACGGAGCGGATCCCGGGACCCTGAAGGGCCACCATCTTACCGTATTCCCCCCGGGCGAGCAGTTCCGCTGCGGCAGTACCCAGAATGGTGGCTAAAACCCGATCCGATGCACTGGGGATCCCTCCCCGCTGTACATACCCTAGAACCGTTGCCCTGGTTTCCATACCCGTCTCAAGCTCAATCTCCTGGGCCACCCGATAGCCAATAGTGGCCTTCACGGTCTTTTCCCGGTATTTTTTACGGTCTTTTTTTTCCATTTCCCCTTCTTCAATTGACAAGGCCCCTTCGGCTACTACCACAATGGAGAAGGTTTTGCCCGTTTGGGCCCGTCTTATGAGGTGCCGGCCAATAGCCTTGATATCGTAGGGAATTTCCGGGATGAGAATCACATCCCCCCCTCCGGCAAGCCCTGCGTACAGGGCAAGCCAGCCCGTTTTATGGCCCATCAGTTCAATAATCATGACCCGGTTATGGCTTTGTGCGGTGGAATGGAGCCGGTCTATGGCCTCGGTCCCAATGGAAAGGGCTGAATGGAACCCAAAGGTTCGGTCGGTACCGACCATATCGTTATCAATGGTCTTGGGAAGGGCTATCACATTGAGCCCTTCCTGGGAGAGACGGTATCCTGTGGTAGTAGTCCCGTTGCCTCCCAAGACTACAAGGCAATCCAGGTTAAATTGCTGGTAATGTTCCTTGATCGCCTGGACCTTATCTTCACTGTGGAAAGAAAAGTCCTGATCCTCGAAGCCTCCGGGCTTAAAAGGCTTTTCCCGGCTCGTCCCGAGGATGGTTCCTCCCCGGGTGAGGATCCCGGAAAAATCTTCCGGCTTGAGGAACCGGACATCCCCCTCAATCAGTCCCCGGTACCCGTTGGCGATTCCCAGGATGGTCATCCCATACCGATCATAAGCGGCCCGGCATACCCCCCGAATAGCCGCATTCAAACCAGGGCAATCCCCGCCGCCGGTGAGAATTCCCACGGTTTTCGTGGCGCTGTGCTGCATGGTTCCCATACTAAACTCCTCTATAGCGGTTCCAGGTTTTCCGATCCCGCAGGCTCCATAAACGCCGCCCGTTCCTCTTCATGGTCTGCAATGATACTGGCCGCAAGGAAGCGGGCTACCGCGGTTTCCGTGGTGTAGGCTCCCATAGGAACCGCCCCTGCTCGCCAAAGTTCCCGGGAACTGGCATATCCTGAAAAATCCACAATCCCTTCTTGTTGGGAACTGCAATAAAACCGGACCCCCCGCCGCTTGCCCACGGTAAACACCCGCTTCAGGGAGTACGGTCCTTCCCGAAATCCCGCGGTCCCTGTGTCGTAGAGTTCAAGAAAAAACGTGCTCACCCCTTTGTCTATGAGGCAGGTGAGGTAATCTGACCGAAGCCCAGGATAGATCCGGATGACGCACATGGTATTGACCGCTTCCTCGAGGAGTTGGGATAAGACATAGCGATCCGCTTCCAGCGGCCCCGTGAGGAGGGAACTGCCGAAAAAGACCGGCCCTCCCATGTTCCAGTTCCGAAATCCGTCTACGCCGATCCGTTCGAATTTGAGATTCAGCGGCGATAAAACCTTCCCTCCATGTACCACATAGACCCCCTTGGGCTTACTCAGAGCCAGGGTAAGGGCCTTTCTCATGGTCCGGGCTGCCTCGGAAGAAACCCCCGGAGGAGTGGAGGAAGCGGCCAGGACAATGGGGGCGGTGGCATCCGCGAACAACCAGTACAGCAAGGGGGCGGTGTAGGGCAGGGTATCGGTACCGTGGGCAACCACAATACCATTGGCGGTCCCTGAATTGAGCTTATCCGCAATGGTTTCGATAAGGGAGGCCCAGTCCGCAGGGACGATCTCTTCTGACAGGATCCGTCCCACTTGGATGGATTCATACCGGATCTTGGAAGGGTCAATCGTATCATCCAGGGAGGCGGTATCTCCGTATTTCGTAAGCAGTTCCCGAAGGACCCGTTCATCACCGCTCTCTACCGCCCCCTCTTCTCCAAGCCGGCCTGAGATGGCCCCGCCCATGGAGAGGACGTACACTAAAGAAACGGACAGCTGGGTTTTAAGCACTTCTTTAACCAAAGTGGGTTCGGCAAGACCACCGGTTTCCTTCATGATGATCCCTGTGAGAAACTGAATGGGCCCTGCATCGCCTTCCCGGATCCGCCGCACTTCCTGAGGATTACCCTGGATAACCGATTCTACGATAGCCTCAATGGTCTTCCGGTCGGTAAGCTGTTCCCATCCCCGGGCTTTGATGAGCCTTTCAGGCTCCTGATCCGTCTCGATGACCGCGGTGATCACCTGCTTTGCCATACTTCCGTGGATCCGCCGCTCCGAGAGCAGGCGGAGGATCCCGGCAAACCGCTCCGGCCCCAGGGGGGTATTGGTAAGGGTAAATCCCAGGCGCTTTGTTTCCTTGAGTACATACGAAGCCATCCACTGGGCGACTTCTTTGGGAACCGCCCCATGGGAGCAGGTCTGCTCAAAATAGTCGGCTCTGCTGGTTTCATCACAGACGAATTCCGCTTGAAACAGGGTAAGCCCCCGGGTATCCATGAGGCGGTTTCTCCGGGCTTCCGGCAGTTCCAGGGTAAAATTATCCAGGGCTTCCAATATCTCCGGTCCAGGCGTGAAGGGGGGAATAGCTTCCGCGAGGGTCATCGGTTTTTTTTCCTCCTGGTGGCGGCGGTGAAAAGGTTCCACCCTGTTTTTTGCCTCGTTCCAGAGGCGGCTTTCAGGAAGCACCCTTTCTCCCCGGGTTACCAGTTCTTCTTGCCGGGAAAGTTCCGCATTAACCGCCTTGGTAACGAAGTTAAAGGAATTAAGGTTCCGTAGCTTAACCACGGATTGCGGTTTTTGAGGGTAAGGCGCTATGGCTACATAGGCGTTACAACGGATGAGGCTTTCCAATGGCGTACCGGGAACCAGTTCCAAATACTGAATCCGTCTTTTCAAATCCAATAAAAAGACCTCCGCCTCTTCGCCGATTTCAAAATTCGCCCCGGTCTTGAGCCGTAGACTCGGCATACCGGCCCGGGAATAGTCCATCCAGGTTTCTTGAGGGTGCAGGGGATCCTTGGAACTGCCATGGATAAGCCGCCCTGCAGCTTCTTCCAGGCGGATATCGGTAATAGGGATGTGTTTTTTCCGATGGTGGAACATGATATCCATAGCCGCATCTATCCCCAGCTTGAGGGACAAACGGGACAGCGCATGGCCTTCAGGCATGATCGGCGTAGCCTGGTTGCGTTCATAAGGAACCTCCTTGAGGATCTTTCCCCCCAATCCCTGGATAAGCAGGTATGCTTTCCTCAGAGCCGGGAAATTGAGAACCGGAAGGGCTCCAGGTTCCGCTCTGCACACGGGACACGATATAAAGCCATGCCCCGGCTCAGCAGGAACATCAAGCCCGCAGGAACAGAAGGCTTTCCGCTCCCCCGGGAGTAAAATGCGAACCTCCAAGGAAATATAGGACTTAAACACCGGTTGTACCTCACTCATGCATACGGCAAAGGCAATTTTTCAAAAACCCCCTGGGGTTTGAAAGCAGTTATAACAAAGAACCCATTTTTTCTAAAAAAATGTATTACTATTAGTATATAATACTGTATAATAAACAGGACTTTGACGCAATTATGCGGAACCTGAAGTCCGGAGCCAGGGTTGAGCAGGCAGTTATCGGTGAGGCGCTCGGATCCCTGGTTTAAGTAACCTCAAGTGTGGAGTTTCGATTGCATAAGGAGCAAACGAACCTAAGGAGCTTTTGTGATAAAACGTGATTTTCCTAAGATCCATTTCTATGATCAGGACTTTGTTGACGTATACGATAAAACTTGGGCATGGATTCAGGATTGCTGGAATATGGGCGGGGAAAAGAGCATCCTTTCATCCGCTGAAAGACCGGATCTTATGGAAATACCGGAACATCATCCTGGGGCGGAGGCGGAGAGCGTACCGGATGCAAGCCCCTTAGGGATGCAGGAAAAGGCCAATACCATTCAGGGAAAATTTTTTTCATACCCTGGAAGTTTGGTGGTACAGCAGGCAGATGCCATTTTTTCATCGTTCTTTCTGGTATACTCAAACCGGATTTACCAGGCCCATACCACGTTGGATGTTTTTTATGAGCGTCAGGAGCCGAATGGGGCCATCCGATCCGCCTATACGATAGAAACCGGCCTTCCCGTGATGGAGGAAGATAATCCTGAAGGCGTGGGCTTGCCCCTCTTTGCCTGGGCTGAATTCAACCTCTATCATAAGTCTGCTAACAAAAAACGGGTTAAGGAGGTGCTTCCTATACTGCACCGGTATACCGAATGGATAGATTCGATCTGTAAGCGACCTAATGGGCTTTATGAGGCGCCCTTGGGGGCTACCAGTATGGTGAATGCCCCGCGAGAGAACGTGGCCTATCCTATGGATTTCAATACCATGATGGCGATAAATGTGCTGTACCTGTCTGCATTGGCGGATATTCTCAACGATAAGGAATCCAGTTTTCAATACAAACGGCAGTATTTTTCCCTCAAGACCCGGATCAATACGCTCATGTGGGATAGTGAAGACGGGTTCTACTACGATATTGATAAAGATGAAAAGCGCCTTCCGGTAAAAATGCTTTCCGGGTATTGGGCGCTCCTTGCGGAAATTCCCAATGATGATAAGGCAGAGCGGCTCATCCATAAACTGCAAGATCCCCAATTCTTCGGCGCTCCCCACCCCTTCCCCTCGGTAGCGGTGAGCGATCCTGCTTTTGACGAGACCGGAGGGGGGTATCGGGGTTCGGTGTTTCCGCATCTTACCTTCATGGTGATCAAAGGGCTTGAACGGTACCAGCGTTGGGATCTGGCTCGGGATTGCGCCATTCGGCACCTGTATTTTGTGCTGGATTCCATGAGTCCTGATGGGACCAATCATACCGGGCATCATACCCTCAATCATCACAAGGGAAATCTCTGGGAGGCCTATCTTCCCTTAAAAGAGGGGCCCGCTCAATGGCCGGACCGGCCGGATTTCCCCCGGGTGCAATACCTCACCTATGACGCGCTTTCCACGATTTGCCTTACTATTGAAAACATCGTAGGGCTTTTCATATCCCTGCCCCGGAAGACCGTGGACTGGATTATTCCCAATTTGGAGATCATGGGGGTGGAAAACCTGTCCCTGAAAAAGAATATGATCACCATTTTGTCCAATAAGAGCGGGAGGGGCTGGGAAATTCACATGGAAAGTGAGAAGCTGTACTATTTTACCATTAATATCTTGGGGAAGAAAAAAAAGACCCTCCCCATTCCCTCGGGAAAGTGCTCCATGCTGATCGACAAGTTATAAAAGCACGAACCCTCAGGGGCTAAACTTGACCCGCAGCATCATGGGATCCCGGTAATCCCGCTCTGAACCCCGGTTTCCGAGCTCTGAACTCCGGTTTCCCAGTTCCAAACTCCGGTTTCCGAGTTCTAAACTTCGGTTTCCCAGTTCTAAACTCCGGTTTCCCAGTTCTGAGCTCCGGTTTCCGAGTTCCAAACTTCGGTTTCCGAGTTCCAAACTTCGGTTTCCGAGCTCTGAACTCCGGTTTCCGAGCTCTAAACTTCGGTTTCCGAGTTCCAAACTCCAGTTTCCGAGCTCCAAACCCCGGTTTCCGAGTTCTAAACTCCGGTTTCCCAGTTCCAAACTCCGGTTTCCGAGCTCTGAACTCCGGTTTCCCAGTTCTAAACTCCGGTTTCCCAGTCCCGAACCCCGGTAATGTTGTGGGTTAAGTTTAGGGCTGCGGGAGGGGAACCCTTTTCGGTTGCTGCAAGACAGAAGGTAAAAAGGCGTTCAAGCGGTTGAACAAGCCTTGGAAAACCAAGAGGCCCTCCGAAATGCCGCCCTATCCGGTGCCTCATCCGGCACGTAGTCCCTTCTATCCCTAGGGACTGCTTTTCCCTACCCAATAAGGGGTCTGCGCTAAACAGTGCCAGAAACCGACCCATTGTAGTTCTGCGCTGGATTAATCGAGTTCCGACCTTGATTAGGGCATTCCCAAAATGCCCCATGCACGAGAAGGCTGCTCCTGGGGTACTGGAAGGTCCGGGGAAGGGGGCTGGAATTAGGCGGCTGGATGCCGCCGCGGGTTTGGAAATGGCGCTTCCCCCACCACTCAAGAGCAATCGGGGCTTGGAAAATTCAGGGACCATGACACATCACCCTGCCTCTGTTGGACCGCCGGCGGGTCCGGCCCCTTGCCGCTTTTTCCCGTACCCTTTATCCTAAGCGTAAAGGAGCGCGGTTTGGCTGGCAGAGCCCGGGGTTTTATACCCGTGCGGTCATGGATTCAACCTCCATCGTCCCTTGTACCAGCCCTGCGGTGGGGAAAACCATGAAAAACACCTGTCTGCTTATACTTTGCGGGTTTTTGCCCCTGATTTCGGTGATATACGCGTATGCGCACGAAACCGAACCTGGACAGCATATCACCGGTATCGCCGTTCATGGCCTTAAACGGACAAAACCCCAGATCGCGGAAGTCCCCTTACAGCAATTCATGGGACAGCGGGCCGATACCGTGGATTTGAACGCGGTCCATGCCGCGGTGCTGGATACCGGCATCCTTGAGCCCCTGGCCGTCGAAATACAGGACGCCCCCGATGGAAACGGGAAGATCCTTTCCGTAAAGGTCCACGAAAAATGGTCCATTTTTCCGTTGCCCCTGTTTTTCATCACTTCGGGAGAGATAAACGGCGGGCTTTTCTTCATTGATTCCAACGCATTGGGACTGAACGACAAACTCTTTGTGGGGGGCATGTACAGTACCGGAGGCTGGATGCTTATAGGGGGATATGCCCATTCGCCGGGGCCGGGCTTTCCCGGCTGGAATGTCTCCACCGCCTTGGCGCAATCGGAACGGCGAAATACCGATCAGCAAGAGAGGGATATACGCCGTTTTGGGCTTGCCGCACTCAGCGCTTCCGCGGGGCTGTCCTACCCTTTTACCCAAGCCTTACAGGTAAACCCGCAGATCTCCTACCGGCAGATGCGGTTAAAAGACAGTGCTTCCCCGCTGGCTCCGCCGGAATCGGACGTCCGCGCCGTCGGGCTTGGGGCAAACGCCGCCTTACGGAAAAGCCGTTGGGACGGTTTTTTGCTGTCCGAGGAAAGGCTGTCCCTGGACTATACCTTTATGTTTGGGCAGGGAACCCCCGCCTTTCATGAACTACGCCTGCAGGCAGGGTATCAAAAGCCCCTGCTGCCGGGTTTTCGGGTCAACCTGCGCGCCGGTTTGCTCTATGCACCGGAGGCCCCCGCGCTGTTTGAGTCCCCGCCTCAGGTGGCGCAGGTTGAGATTTTGCCCGGCACCTTCACTGCCCGTAGGTACGCCGGGGCTTCCGCCGGGCTTGAAAAGCATATTTTTACGATAAAAGCAGGTTCACTGTCCGCTCTTATGGCGTATCAGGCGGTCTTTTCCGAGGGTCCGATTCTAGGCGGCGGCTTCGACCACGGCGTGGCAGGCGCCGTGGTTTTCTATCTGAGCAAGCTGGCGATTCCCGCGATGGCGCTGAGTATGGCCTACAATGTACCGGCAAAACAGCCGCAGTTTTCCTTCAGCCTTGGAATGAGCCTGTAAACTCAGAATGATTTGATAGATATTGACAATCTAGCATATTTTAGTATCATAATCATATAAAAACATCAGAGGAGATAACAATAATGAAGGAAATTGATTTTTTGGAAGAATACAGCGCCATATTTGAACGTTCATTACTATTTTCCATAGTATCGCGTTCTATGGGGCTTGTATCCTTGGAAAATCTATTGGATAAAAAGAAATATAACCAAAGAGATGTATTTGAATTTGGTATGTGTTTGGTAAAGGACGGAAGAGTACCTGAACTGATAGACAAAATATTAACCAATATTATAAATCTTGAAACAGATAAAGAGCGAAAAATATTAAAAAATATACAGAAAGATGCTGTTTTATCAATACAACAAGGTATTTCCTCAGAAGAACTCATGTGGATATTGAATTCATATGTAAATATAGAACTTGATAAAGCTACAGAAAAATATAATGAAATAAATGAGTATATTTCAAAAGGATTATTGCATGAGTCCATTAAAAAACAAGATAGTTATATCGAGATATATAAACATATTGCAGAAAAAGTAGTGAATGAATTTTATAAAAGGGAAAAAATACTTGAAGCTTAATATGAGTGCAATGAAACACGTCACACTATCCGTGGCGCGGCGCTTCGTAGGGGTGTGCGCATCGCATAACGGGGGAGGGGGTATATGCTTTGCCGCCAGCAGATAAAACATAGAGCGGGTATACCGTGAATTGAAAGGAACGCTTCTATGATCAGGGTATTGCTTTTGATAATAATTTACCTTTCTTTCATCAGTCTGGGGCTGCCGGATTCATTGCTTGGTTCCGCATGGCCCTCAATGTACCATATATTACAGGTGCCTTTGCATTATGCCGGCTTTATTGCCATGCTTGTTGCCGGAGGGTCGGTAATTTCGAGTGTATTCAGCGAAAGAATTATCAGGTGTTTTGGAACAGCTCGGGTTACGGCGGTGAGTGTTCTAATGACCGCCGCCGCCCTTATGGGGATTTCATTTTCCCATAAATTCGTATACCTATGTCTTTGTGCGGTTCCCTTGGGATTAGGAGCCGGTTCGGTTGACGCCGCATTAAATAACTATGTGGCCTTGCATTATAAGGCAAGGCATATGAGTTGGCTTCACTGTTTTTGGGGCATTGGCGCTTCTATGGGTCCAATAATTATGTCGGCATTTTTAATACATAGAAATTCCTGGAATTTAGGGTATAGAACCATCGGCATAATGCAGTTTTGCCTCGTTCTGTTATTGTTCCTTTCTTTGCCTTTATGGAAAAATAATAAAACCCCTGAAACAGCAATACGGCATAATGCAATACCCATTAAGCAATTATGTTCCATTGCCGGAGTCAAACAGGCCCTTATAGCGTTTTTCTGTTATTGTACCATAGAAACAATAACATGATTATGGGGAGCAAGTTTTCTGGTAATTGTAAAGAAAATATCGCCGGAACTTGCCGCCCAATGGATAGCATTGTATTATATCGGGATAAGCTTCGGGCGTTTTATCTCCGGTTTTATAACGATGACATTAAACAACCGGCGAATGATACGGTTTGGGCAGATGATTATCGGCTGCGGAATTATTATGTTAGCTTTACCCTTTGGAAACAGCACCTTATGGCCGGGATTTTTTATGATAGGGCTTGGCTGCGCTCCTATATTTCCAAGCCTATTGCATGAAACGCCAGAAAATTTTGGAGAAGCATATTCGCAGGCTATAATGGGAATACAAATGGCAAGCGCCTATATTGGAATTACAGTAATGCCTCCCCTATTTGGATGGCTTGCTTCATATATAGGCTTTAATATATTTCCGGTATTCATCGGAATAATATTACTAATAAAAATCATAATGGTTGAGCTATTGAATAAAAAGATAGATAGCATAACATTATAAAATGGAGTGCGGATGAGCAGCACAGACAGGCCGGTATGCACTTTGCCGCCAGTAGGCGGCTCGGGTTACTGCTTCGTAAAGCCCTTATCCGGGGTGGCAAAACGTCGTAAATAGCTTGAACGTTGGAAGGTTATGCGTAAAGTGCACTAAAATTGCTTGGAAATATAGACAATTTAAAAATTATCGACAAAACCTTAATTTTTATTGATAAACAATATGGAATATACAATTAAAAGGAGTATAAATCTTATGCATATTAGAAATGCAAGATTAAAAGACATGGATCGCATAAATGACATACACAATCAGGCAATTAATGAAAAATTTAAAGTTGCTTATTTAACACCATGGACAAATGATATAATGGTGGAATGGTTTAAAGGACATGATAGTAAAGAATATCCGGTTTATGTCGCAGAAATAGATGGTATTGTAACCGGTTTTGTATATATTAATCCTTACAGGCCGGGAAGAGCAGCATTAAAACAAACTGCCGAAATCAGTTATTTTGTTGATAAAAATTATAGAGGGAGGGGAATAGGAAAACAATTAATTGAATTCATGGAATCCCAATGTAGTAATTTAGGCATAAAAACATTATTTGCAATAATAATAGATACTAATGAAGCAAGTATAAAAGTAATAGAAAAATGTGGATATAAAAAATGGGGACATTTACCTAAAATTGCAATTTTTGATACTATAGAGGCAGGACATTTGTATTATGGAAAAAGAATAATGGCATAAATAAAAAATTATATAAAAAATACAGGTAATATAATAATGGAGTACGGGTACACTGCGCCTAATAGGTCTGTTTACGCGCAGACCCGCAAAGCGGGTCTGACGCCGGCTCGGGCTACGGTTTTGCTAGGTCATTCCGCTGCACGCGCCAACTTCGCCGGCATTCCCACACCGTTGTTCCGCATTTGCTTATTCAGGTCGGCAAAACGCCGTCGAACCGAAGGTTCGCAACCGCCGGAAACGAACGTGAAAATACAAAAAAATTATTTACTGGATACCTTCTGTTCAAGGGCAGGGGTTGGTGGAAAAAACCGGTTATATACCTCTGTATACATAAAAAGGAAAGCCGCATCACCAAGGCCCGGCGTTCCGAAGGGGGTATTCGGGACCTGGATGGCTCTGGGTCTTCCCGGGTTTTTGATCCCTCCCCGGTCGAAACAGGGCGGCTTTGCCCCTTTCGGGCCTGCGCGGGTGGGCTTGTACCAACGCCTCCTTTCCTGCATACTATGAGCACTATGGGCAGGCGTAAGGAAGGTTTATGCGGGTTATCGCTGATTTACATATCCACTCTCACTTTTCCCGGGCTACCAGCCCCAAACTCACCCCCCCCTATCTGGATCGCTGGGCTCAGATCAAGGGACTACAGCTTGTGGGTACCGGGGATTGTACCCATCCTCTATGGCTCAAAACCTTACGGGAACACCTGGATGATGCGGAAGAGGGGTTGTATACCTTAAAAGCCGGGATTCGCCGGGATTTTGAGGTGGGCCCTGGGGTAAGCGAGGGATTGCCCTGTCCGCCGGGGGCCGGGGTTCCCCGGTTTGTCCTCACCGGGGAGATCAGTACCATCTATAAGAAGGAAGGTAAGACCCGGAAGGTGCACCACCTGGTGATCCTGAGCGGTTTCACCGCCGCCGCGGCCTTTCAAACCGCCCTGGAACGGGTCGGGAACATCCGATCCGACGGGCGGCCTATTTTGGGTATGGATTCCCGGGATCTGTTTGCCCTGCTGCTGGATGCCGACCCCAAGGCCCTGCTCATTCCTGCCCATATCTGGACCCCCTGGTTCTCGGCATTAGGGGCCCAGTCGGGGTTTGATTCGCTTGCCGCGTGTTATGAAGACCTTACGCCCTACATCGCCGCCGTTGAAACGGGCCTCTCTTCCAATCCCCCCATGAACTGGGCGCTTACATCCCTGGATCCCTTTTCGATTATCTCCAACTCCGACGCCCATGCGCCGGAAAAATTGGGCCGGGAAGGCACGGTCTTTGCCATGGATATGGGGCTCTCCTCCCTCTCGGCAGCCCTGCGCCGGGACCACGGGGACGCAGGGGTCTTGGAAACCATAGAATTCTTCCCCCAAGAGGGCAAGTACCATTATGACGGCCACCGGAAATGCGCGGTCTATCTCACCCCCGAAGCGGCTGCAGCGGCTTCGGGGATGTGTCCGGTCTGCCATAAGCCCCTTACCCGGGGGGTGATGGGCAGGGTTCTGGAACTGGCGGATTCTCCGGTGGATGAATGGGCCCCGTGCCCTGCGGAGTATGCCCGCACCAACCGGCGGCCCTACCGCTCCCTCATTCCCTTAAAAGAACTCCTGGGAGAACTGCTGGAAGTGGGCAGCGCTTCAAAGAAGGTGGAAGCGGCCTACCGGAGCCTCATCGGTCAAGGGGGCAGCGAGCTTTCCCTGCTCATGGATACCCCTCAGGAGGTACTGGCAGGGCTCGGTGCGCCGGGCCTATCCGGGGAACAGCTGGCCCTGGCAATCCAAGGGATGCGCCGGGGAGCGGTTTCCATACAACCCGGCTATGATGGGGAATACGGGGTCATCCGGGCTTTCCCCCCCGGGCAAGCCGCTTCCCATGAGCTGCCCGGAATAGAAACAATCCGCGGGGCTTTACCGCTTAGGATGGA
>JAITRH010000080.1 GCA_031288495.1 Treponema sp.
GAACCGCTTCCCCAAGCGCCCCGAACAATGTTTTTGATGCCGAGTGGGCGATGCAGCAGGCAAGCTCGCAGCTTTTACAGCCCAGACACCTGGCGTCGTCCACAAAAATTGAGACCATACTAACCCCCCATTCAATAGGGTTTATTGTGCGGGGTATGGGTGGTTTTGTCAAATTTTTTATACTATCCCCAGAGGCTGTTTCAGAACCGGAGGAGTTTTGAAACGAGCTCAACACGGTAAGAAAGGGTCCACCGGGTACCTGGATATTCACCGGTTACGGGGGCTTTGGAACGAGCAATCGGTGTAATCGGTGGACCGCTTTCCATTGCTTACCGTGTTGCCCGTACATCCTGTATTGAGCCTCGATCGGGTTATGCACCAGGGATAATTGCACCCCTTTGGATTAGATGGAGCTTGATGCCGGGAGCGATTGACCGGTTTTACCTGGTTCAGGAAGCGGCCAAAGGAGTAGGTTTAAGGTACCGGTTCGTGAAGGGGTATAGGATTTTATGGGCGACGCGCCACAAACTCCTCGGTAATACACCGGCGATTGAGGTACGGGGGCCGGTTATCCTCCGGTATCTCCCGCAAAAACGAGGGTCTTATGGGTATCTTTTTGCAGCAGGCCCACCTCTGCGAGGGCCTTCCCTGACCGTATATGCCCTAAGGCCGGGATTCTCGCGGCCTTGAGCTTTGAGGAGCCGCCAAAAAACAGGCTTGGGAAGGCGGAAGCAAGGGGAGCGGGGGAAGCTCTCCAAAACCCCCTCGGCCCGATGGTTCGAGAAAACCGGCTTTTCATCCGGAGCGGGATGCCGGTCTTTGCCTGATGCGGGCCAAGGGTATATCCGGTCCACGAAACCCATCTTGATGGTGTTCTCCCCGCAGGTACCCGGCACAAAGGCCGCCCCCGCGTTTCTATGGCGAAACCGTAGAGATAGAACCTTAGAGTGTACCCCTTGCTTTTTTAAGCATATATGGTATGGTCATGGGGAGGCCGTTAGGGCCTGCATAAACTCCATATATAAAGGAAAGACCGATGAAAGAAGTGTACGATTTTTTAAAGAAGAGCGGGACCTATTATCTTGCGACCGTCGAGGGTAATAAGCCTCGGGTTCGTCCCTTTGGAACGGTGGATGTATTTGAGGGTAAATTGTATATCCAGACCGGAAAGGTTAAAAACGTGTCGAAACAAATACAGGCGAATCCCCATATCGAGATTTGTGCTATGGTTGAGGACACATGGATTCGTATAGAAGCCGTGGCAGTAGAAGACGACCGGATCGAAGCAAGGCAGCACATGCTGGACGCATACCCTCAACTGAAAGCTCGGTATGCCGCTGACGATGGTAATACCCAGGCGCTGTATCTCAGGGACGCCCGGGCGACTATCTCCTCTTTTACCGGCGAGCCGAAAGTAATTCTATTCTGAAGCGGCGCACCGGTTGCATGAGGCCTATCCGGGCAGCCGGTAGGCTAAAGCCTTCGCGCCCCAAAGGTTTCGCATAAGGAGGATGCCCGCTTCTTCCGGTGCGGCCTTTGGAGGGCTGCCAACTCCGGGATTTTCTATGGCAAGCAAGGCCGGGTATCACCGGTTTCCCGGTTTCCTATAAAGGGGCGGCGTACAGAAACTAAAAACCACCGGGGCCTCAGCTGCCCTTGACCCGCAGAATCAGGGGATCCCGGTATACCCCAGGACGAGAGCTGCATAAGCCCTCTGTTCCCACCTCGGAAACCCGGTAATTCCCACTGTCCACATGGTAAGAGGCTAGAAAACAAACGAGATCCCCTCGGACCTTTGGTCCGAGGGAAGAGTCAGGATTATATCGCTTATGTTCGACGCCGAGTGATTGGGGTTCGACTCTGAGCCGCTCCCGGACATTCCTAAGCCGCTCCCGGACATTCTTAAGCCGCTCCCGGACATTCTTAAGCCGCTCCCGGATATTCCTGAGGCGCTCCCGGACATCCCTGAGGCGCTTCCTCATTTTTTATGGGTGGACACCATTCCTTACCGTGTTGACAGTTAAGCTCCCTCGGAACAGAAATAATTCCCTTCCGAACCCCGGTACTGTTGCGGGTTACCTGCAGGGCCTAAGGGGTGAACCGGAGCTTTTTAGCGGATGAGCATGGCGTCCCCATAGCTATAGAACCGATACCCTGCCTGTACCGCCGTCTGATACGCCGCAAGAAGGCGTTCCCGGCCTGCAAAGGCGGAAACCAGCATGAGCAGGGTGGATTCAGGCGTGTGGAAGTTGGTAAACAGGGCATCCACCACCTTGAAGGTATAGCCGGGATAGATAAAAAGCGCAGTGGCTCCGGTTCCCGCTTCCAGGCTTCCGTGCTTCCAGGCTGATTCGAGGGTACGGACGCTGGTAGTCCCCACGGCAATGATCTTGCGGCCCTCGGCCTTGGCTTGGAGGATCTTCTTGGCGCTGGGGCTATCCATACTGAAGACTTCCTCGTGCATGGGGTGATCCTCAATACGCTCAGTGCGTACCGGAAGGAAGGTTCCCAATCCCACATGGAGGGTGATAAAGACGTACTCCATCCCCCGCCGGGAAAGTTCCGTAAGGAGTTCCCGGGTAAAATGGAGACCCGCAGTGGGCGCGGCAGCGGACCCCGCAGGTTTCGCATACACCGTCTGGTACCGTTCTTCATCAAGGGGGGTATCGGCGCGCTTGATGTAAGGGGGGAGCGGGATATGGCCGTAGCGGTCAAGCCAGGGATCATCCACCGGATGGTCAAAGCGAAGCAGCCGATATGCTCCTGATTCCCCGGTAATTTCCCCTTCCCCTGCATCCGCAAAGACGTAGCGGCTTCCCAAACGGCGGCGCCTGGCCCGTTGGGTCATGGCGAGCCAGGTACAGGCATCCCCCTGTTTTAAAGGATTGAGCAGGAGGAATTCCACCGGCGTACCCGTACCCTTGGAGATCCCTACAATCCGGGCCTTGCGGACCTTAGAGTCGTTAAACACCAAAAGGGAACCGGGTTCCAAGAGGGCCGGTAAATCCGCCACCTGATGATGCCTCGGGTTTCCCCCCCATCGGTCCAACACCATGAGCCGGCTGCTTCCCCGGCTTAGCGGCGGAAACTGGGCGATGAGGTGTTCGGGTAATTCAAAAGAGAAATCCGCTCGTTTCATCCCGATCCTGGGGCAGGGGCTTGGTAAGCCGGAGGTGTTCATAGGCCTGATCCGTTACCATCCGGCCCCGAGGGGTACGCTTGAGGAGTCCCGATTGGATGAGGTACGGTTCATAGTAATCCTCCAGGGTATCCACTGCCTCCCCTATGGATATGGCCAGGGTTTCGGCCCCTACGGGTCCTCCTTTGTACCGTTCGATGATGATCCGCAGGATCTCCCGGTCGTACTGTTCAAGGCCCAAGGGATCTATCTCAAGCCGGGTGAGCCCTTCCCGCACCACCGCCGGGGTAATGGAAGCACGGGAAGAGCCTCCCAAGACCTGGGCAAAATCACGCATACGCCGGAGCAGCCGGTTTGCCACCCGGGGGGTTCCCCGGGAGGATTTGGCGAGAAGCGAGGCGGCCTCATCGTCGATGGTAATTTTGAGAATGCCCGCAGAACGGCGGATGATCGCTTCCATATCCTCCTGTTCATAGAAGGAGAACCGGCAGCTTATGCCAAAACGGCTGACCAAGGGGCTTGAGACATTCCCGGCCTTGGTGGTAGCTCCCACCAGGGTAAAGGAAGGGATAGGGATCCGGATGGTCCTGGCGCTGGGACCCTGGCCGATGATCCAGTCAAGCTCGTAATCCTCCATGGCGATGTACAGCATTTCTTCCATGGCCGGTTTGAGCCGGTGTATCTCATCAATGAAGAACACCGTCTTATCGGTTATGGTGGTGAGGATCCCCGCGAGGTCTTTCGGTTTATCCAGGGCCGGGGCAGAGGTAACCTTAAAATCCGCCCCCAGCTCATGGGCTACCACCTGGGCAAGGGTGGTTTTTCCCAATCCTGGAGGGCCGATTAAAAAGAGATGATCCAGACTTTCCTTTCGTTCTTGAGCGGCGGCAATGAAAATCCCGAGGTTTTCCTTGAGCGCGGCTTGGCCCAGAAATTCTTTGAGGGTCTGGGGTCGCAGGGAAAGATCCCGCTCATCTTCAGGAAGGGATTTTTCGGCGTGTACCACGCCGGGCTTGTGGTCCTTTCTGGAAGACCCCTCAGGGCCCTGGCGTTTCCCTTCGTTTTCTTTAGGTTTCACCTTTCCCATGCTGCCCCAGGGTCCTTTACTGGGTAACGAATTCCTGCCCCCGGGTTTCCAATACCTTCAAAGAAGAGAGATTGATGCAAATATAGGGGTACCCATCTTCTTCATAGGCTCCCAGTACGCCGATGGCCTCGACCCAGTCGTTCTCTGCGGGATACATGGCATCCCCCTGCTCCCACATCACCTCAAAACCCGCGTTTCCGTCATTTCCACAGCAACCAGGGCCATACCGAATCACAAAGTAGTAGGGAGGCTCTGTACTGGAATAGAATTGGCGCTGGAAGATGCCTTCTAATTTAATGGTTTTACCGAGATACTCCTCGGGATTGAGATACACATCGTTTGTTTGGGCTATGAACATTTTTTCTTTGATTTCGATGAGTCCCTGATTGGCTTGATATTTGGGATCCACCTTAATCAGCCGTTTACCGGAGTCTTGCGTATCCGCCTGCAAAACCGAAACCGCCGGCCCGTCGGATAAAAGCGCCGGTGATTCAGGCACGAGAAGCCCCCCGGCACTTGCCGGATCCGAAGATCCTGAGCCGGGGATGACAATCCCTAGGGTGCCGTTTTTGTTGGTCCGTCCTGATAAGGGGAAACCCTGCTTGGTGCTGCATCCGCTTACCCAAAGCATACCGACCGTCCAAAGGAGACCCAGGCCTCCTACCCGGAGTAATCGTTGTATCTGTTGCATCGTTTTATGCTCCTTGCTTACTAGTAAAAATACCACAAAAAAGAGGCTTTTTCAAAAGGCCCCTGGGTGAAACGGATTCTCCGGCTTTCGGCATTGTGAACGTATCCCATGGATACCCCAAAACACCAAGAAGGCCGCCATATTGACGATAACCACACTGGCCCCGGTGGGGGTCGCGTAGATATAGGAAATTACCACGCCGATGAGAAAAGAGACCACGGAAACCAGCCCCGAACAGAGGGTAACGGTCTTGAAACGCTTGCAAAGGCGCATACTGGTGAGGGCGGGAAAGATAATAAGCGCTGAAATGAGGAGGGCCCCCATCATCCGCATGCCTAGGACAATCGTAACCGCAGTTAAAAACGCGATGAGCATGTTGTATGTCCCGGTCCGGGTACCGGTTGCCCTGGCAAAGGTCTCGTCAAAGGTTACCGCGAAGATTTTATGGTAGAAAAGGATAAACAAGGTTAATACAATCGCCGACAGGATGATACTGAGATACACATCGCTTTTACTCATGGCCAGGATACTCCCGAACAGATAATTGCAGACATCCGTATTCATGCCGGTGGTCATGGAAATTACCACTACCCCGACAGCCAAGGCCCCGGTGGAAATCAGGGCAATGGCAGCATCCCCCTTGATCCGTGCATGCTCGCTCAGCCGTAGCAGGAGAAAGGCCGCCAAAACCACAATGGGGATAGAAACCGTAAGAGGCGCCAGGTTCGCTGCACCGGCAATGGCAAGGGCGCCGAATCCCACATGGGATAAGCCGTCCCCGATCATGGAATACCGTTTCAAGACGAGGCTCACCCCCAGTAGGCTGGCGCAGAGGGAAACCAGAAAACCTACCAGTACTGCCCGGACAATGAAGGTGTAGGAGAACATATCCTGTAAAATCACCACGAAGCCCACCTTATCCATTCGGTTCCTCCTGATAGTTTCCCAAAAATTGTTTCCCCATAGAGGATTGGGCATAGGCCTCGGCACTTCCCAGGAAAAGGGGTAGTCCCTGTAAATGGAGGACACGCCCTGCATAGGTGAGGGCCCGTTTAATGTCGTGGGAAATCATAACCACGGCAATCCCGGTTTCCCGGTTTATCCCTTCGATTAACCGGTACAGATCCGCAGCGGCCAAAGGGTCGAGTCCTGCTGCAGGCTCATCCAAAAGCAGCAGCTTCTTGGCCGCACAGAGCGCTCGGGCCAAGAGGACCCGCTGCTGCTGACCGCCGGACAGTTCCCGGTAACAGTGGTTCCGCAGTTCCCGGATCCCCAAGCGGATGAGATTTTCTTCTGCCGCAGCTTTATCCTGTTTGGCATAAAAGGGCCGGATGCCCCGTCTTCCTTGCCGTCCGGACAATACCACTTCGTAAACCCCTGCGGGAAAATCCCGCTGTGCTGCGGTATGCTGAGGGAGGTACCCGATTTCATTGGTTCTAAGCCCCTCTCCCAAGGTAATGCTTCCCTCCCGGGGCGGCAGCAGGCCCAGCATACCTTTCATGAGGGTACTCTTACCGGAACCGTTCTCGCCGGCTATACAAAGATAATCCCCGGTATCCACTTCAAGGGTGATCCCTTGAACCGCCAGAGCACCATCATAGGCAAAAGCTACATTTCGGCAGATGATAAGCGCCATTATCGCCCCATCATCCCCAGGAATACATATACATCAATCACGGCCTTAGTATAGGTATTCGGTACGGGAAATACAAGGGTCTTTACAAAGAGGCATGGGGGATCATGCCCCGGCCCTGGATGGATTTTCATGAAGAGGGGCTCAGGATACAGGCATAGAAACAGCGCCGGAGGATGGCGGTAACCCGTTTCCCTGTACTTTACGTGGTTTTTATGGGTGTTTTGGAAAGTCCCTGGTGTTATAGGGTACTCATGCGTTAACCAACAGGGCCTGGTTTTTCCCTTTTACCGTACTCCTTATTCCTATAGGGCAATAGGAATGGCTAGGGGGTATTTTTATCAGGTATGGAACCCGGTATAGGCTAAACGAGACCTGCAGAATCACGGGATCCCGGTAATCCCGCGCTGAACTCCGGTTTCCAAACCCCGGTAATGTTGTGAGTCACGTGTAGCGGTATAGGGGGTAAAGACCGAACCCTAGGCGGGGGCCCTTCCTGCGGAACGAGCCGGACCTTTGCACCCTGCGGAGGATGTATACCGCCATGGGCTGACGAGGGCCCCATGTCCCGAAGGTTTCTATGGGTTTATCCTAGAAACCGGCGGCCGTTCTTGACAAATTTCCTTTCAGGCAGGATAGTTAGAAAAGGGTTCGTTATTCTATAGAGGAGTTTGTTCGTGCAGTTACGTCCCGCCTTGGTTCAGGAGCAACGATTAAAGATGAGTCCCCAGCTCTATCAGTCCATCAAACTGATGGAGCTTCCTATGGTCGAACTCCGGGAAACGATAGAAGCGGAAATTGAACGGAACCCTGCCTTGGAGCTCGTAAAAGACCCCTGCATGGTTTCCCTTGAGGGAACAGCCGGTTCTCAAAAAGAAGAGGACGACTATTTTGAGGCCACTTCTGATTCGGGCTATATCCGCCGTAATGGTGATGAAGCCGCTCATAAACAGCATAAATTTATCGAAGGCGCCCTCACCCGATCTGAAACCCTTCAGGAACATCTGTTATGGCAGTTGCGGCTTGAACCGATAGACGGGGAAATCCGGCGTCTGGGAGAACTGCTCATCCAAAACCTGGATAACGATGGCTTCCATAAGGAACCGGTGGAGCAGCTTTTACCGGGAGAACCGGTGGATCGAATACAGGCAGCCATGCAGCTCGTGCAGTCCCTGGAACCGGTGGGCACCTGTACTACAGATTACCGGGAATCCCTGCGGGTACAGATTGGCCTGCTCCCGGATGCCCCAGAGGGTATACTGGAAGCCCTTTCATACCTGGAACTCCTGGAACGAGTGAAAATTGCGGATCTTGCGAAGAAGTTACATCGTACCCCCGCAGAGACCAGGTATATTTTTCAACGGATCCGGGCCCTATCCCCCTTTCCCGGCCGGCAATTCGCTTCTGGAGATACCCGGTACGTGGTTCCTGATGTGCAGGTTTTCAAGAAAGAAGGGGAATTCGCGATTCTCCTCAACCATGAGGAAATTCCCGTATTGGGGATCAACCCCTTTTTTATGCGGATTTCCGATAAAAAAGCGGGAGATAAGCCTGCCCGAGATTTTGCCAAGGAAAACATTAAAGAGGCCCGCTGGTTTATCCAATCCATCAATCGGCGGAACCATACCCTCCTTCGGGTTTCTCGGGCCATTGTCGAATTTCAGCGTTCATTTTTCGTGAACGGCCCTCAGTACCTCGCTCCCCTTACCTTGCGGGATATCGCTGGAGAACTGGGGGTTCATGAGACCACGGTTTCCCGGACTGCCAATGGTAAATACATGCAAACCGAGTGGGGTATTTTTGAACTCCGTCATTTTTTTACCAATTCCATAAGCGGGGCAGGTTCCGCGGGTTCCCGTTTTTCCAAGGAGGGAGTCAAGGCAATAATCAGAGAACTCATATCTGGGGAGGAGCGGCATTTCTCAGATCAGGAAATAGCCGGACTCCTGGCTAAACGGGGCATTTCCCTAGCCAGACGAACCGTTGCCAAGTATCGGAACGAGCTGGATCTGGGGTCATCATATACCCGGTAAGCTGTATTGAGGGTTTATGGTTTTCTTTGGACGAGGGCCTTTCTCACCATATGCCATGGTGAAAAAGCCTCTCTATTTTCTTAATGTATAGGAGTTATTATGAATATTGACATCAAGGCCGTTCATTTCACCTTAAAGGATGATGCCCGGGAGTACCTGAATCGTAAACTGGGCCGCATACATAATGCAGAAAATATGATTATTGATCTCCTGTTTACCCTTACTAAAGATAAGAACTTCGCCGTAGAAGCAAGGGTCAATTTTCGCTGGGGCGTATCGGTTCATCTCAAAGAAACCGATTTTGAACTCAATGCGGCTATTGATAAACTTATTGATAAACTGGACGCCAAGATAATTAAAGAAAAGGAAAAAGTTGTCGCTAAGCGCTGAGGTTTCGGGGTGAGATAGGGTGAAGGGGTATCTGTAAGAACCCCTCCACCCTACCCCCAGGGCCTTCCTGGGGGTGGAGACTTACAGGTTTAGTAGTCCATTCCTCCCATACCGCCCATTCCGCCGCCGCCCGGCATAGGAGCGGCTTCCTTCTTCTCAGGAATGTCGGTAATGGCACATTCGGTGGTGAGCAAGAGGCTCGCGATGGAAGCGGCGTTCTGAAGGGCAGAACGGGTTACCTTCGCGGGATCGATGATACCGGCTTTCATCATATCCACCCATTCCATCTTAGCCGCATCAAAGCCGATCCCTTTCTTTTCGGTCTTGGCTTTATCCGCGATGACCGCGCCGTCCAGGCCTGCGTTCTCTGCGATCTGCCGGATGGGTTCTTCCAGGGCGCGTTTCACGATCTTGAAGCCCACCTTTTCATCGTCCGTGAGCCCTGCGGTATCCGCTTTGTCCAAGGCAATAGCCGCCTGAATCAGGGCAATTTCACCGCCGCTGACGATGCCTTCTTCAATAGCGGCCCGGGTGGCGGAAAGGGCGTCTTCGACCCGGTGTTTCTTCTCTTTCAGCTCTACTTCAGTGGCCGCCCCCACATTGATTACCGCCACGCCTCCGGCCAGCTTTGCAAGGCGCTCTTGGAGTTTCTCCCGGTCATAGTCGGAAGTGGTATCTTCAATTTGAGCCTTGATCTGGGCGATCCGGTCCTGGATTTCCTTGGGTTTTCCCACACCGTTGATGATGGTGGTGTTGTCTTTGTCAACTTTGACGGTCTTGGCCTTACCCAACTGGGAGATTTCGGTATTTTCCAGTTTGATCCCCAGTTCTTCGGTGATGACTTCTCCGCCGGTGAGGATGGCAATGTCTTCCAGCATAGCCTTGCGGCGGTCGCCAAAACCAGGAGCCTTAACCGCACAGGTCCTCAGGGTACCCCGCAAGCTGTTCAGCACCAAGGTAGAAAGAGCTTCTCCGTCCACATCTTCGGCAATAATGAGCAGGGGTTTGCCGCTCTGGGCAACCTTCTCAAGGAGGGGCAGCATGTCCTTCATGGAAGAAATTTTCTTGTCATGGATGAGGATATACACATCTTCGTATACGCTGGACATGGTATCCCGGTCGGTTACGAAATATGCGGAAATATAGCCTCGGTCAAACTGCATGCCTTCCACAAATTCGATGCTGGTATCCATAGTTTTGGACTCTTCTACGGTAATAACCCCGTCTTTACCGACTTTTTCCATGGCGTCTGCGATGGTTTTACCGATTTCATTGTCATTATTGGCTGAAACTGAAGCAACGTGGGAAATTTCTTCTTTGTCTTTGATTTCTTTGGCATTTTTTTTGATTTCTTCAACGGCAATCTCTACGGCCTTGTCAATACCCCGTTTCAATTCAATGGGGGTCATCCCGGCAGCTACGGATTTAAGTCCCTCTTTCACCAGGGAATAGGCCAGTACCGTAGCGGTAGTAGTGCCGTCTCCTGCTACATCATTGGTTTTGGTGGCTACTTCTTTGAGCAATTGGGCTCCCATGTTCTCATAGGGGTCTTCCAGCTCTACCTCTTTTGCCACAGAAACACCGTCTTTAGTAACCGTAGGGGCTCCGAATTTTTTGTCTAACAGAACATTCCGCCCCTTAGGACCGAGGGTAACCTTGACGGCTTTGGAAATTTGCTCAACCCCCGCGAGCAACCTACGGCGGGCATCTTCGTTGAACAACAACTGTTTCGCCATTTTTCTTTTCTCCTCTTTTGTATTTACCGGTTGATGCAACAGGAACATCTCTGCACCTTCCCCATAACCAGGACCACCTTTACGGTGCTTCTCTCCTGCTGGCGAATAAACCGGTATGGTATGAAATATCGTATCGCCTCGTGTCGTGTCTGAGGCTCTTTTATAAAATACTAAATAGCAGGCATCCCGGCAATACTAAAAATTAGGGTATATGCAAAATTTGCCCTTCCCCGATACCGACGGGGTTTGGCATGGGTACTTTATAGAAGAACCGGGAAGCCCTCGAAGCGACGCCCCCACCCCGATGAGAACATGGACAAACCTTGGCCTTACCCGTATACTTGTATCGTTCATGAATCGCTGGTTTCATTCACCAATATTCGTGCAGGCCCTTCGCTATTCGGTGCCGGTTTTACTCGGGTATCTAGCCATAGGGATTGCTTTCGGCCTGCTTTTGGTGGATGCAGGGTACCCCTGGTGGCTCTCCCTGGTGATGAGCCTTATCATGTATGCTGGGGCTGGCCAGTACCTGGCAATAGGCCTTTTTGCTGCAGGAACCACCCCGGTGGAAGCGGTCCTCGTACAGCTCGTGGTGAATGCCCGGCATATCGCCTATGGGTTTTCCATGTACAAGCGCTTCAAGACCGGAGGGATCTTTAAGTATTATCTCATCTTTGCCCTGACCGATGAAACCTTTGCCTTGCTCTCGTCCCTGCCTGAACCCCGGGGGCTCTGCGGCGTTTCCGGCCTTGCAGCCCATACGCCGGAAGGGCGGCGGCGGTTCATGTTTTGGGTAGCCTTGTTGGATCAAGGGTATTGGGTTATGGGTTCGGTGATCGGTGCGGGGGCGGGTTCCCTGCTGCCCTTTACTATGGAAGGCATCGGGTTTGCCTTGACCGCCCTTTTTGTGGTCCTCATGATCGAACAGATCCTCCGGGTGCGGCAGGCCCGGATTTTCCTGATTGCTGCTCTGGTCGCGGTTCTGGCGGTTTTCCTGCTTCCCTCCCGGCTTTCGCTCCTTTCAGCCCTGGGGGTTTCCCTTGCCCTGGTCCAAGTCCTGCAGAGGCGTCCCGCGGGGGAGGCCCCGTGATGGTCAGTGTACCCAGCGCCCTGATTTTAACGGTGCTTATGGGGGGGGGTATTTTTTTCTGCCGGGTGCTGCCGTTTTTGTTCTTCCGGCATAGGCAGGATGTTTCCCCTGCACCGGGGGAAGCCTTTGGACCATTGCTGGAATTTGTGGAAAAGCTCGTTCCTCCGGTGGCTATGACGGTACTGGCCGTTAATGCCATAAGCGTCCCCTTTACCGCGGATCTGCTGCAGGGACTCTCGGCGCTCATTGCCGCGGGCTTTACCGCCCTGGTGCATCTGTGGAAGCGCAATTCCCTCTTCAGTATCTGCGGCGGCACCCTGGTGTACCTGTGCATTGAAAGGGTACTGCCGAAGCTGCTTGGGTAGCAGGGCAAAAGCATTTACTTTCCGAATAAGACGGAATAGAGGAACTCAGGATTAACGGACGCTTTGAATATCTTGCGTTTTGTGCTGAACCGTTTTTCCGAAACCGTTGTGGCGCGCAAACGGGCCAGAGCTGTTTTTCTCAGAACATTCAAGTTTTCAGGGGCGTGGTCTTTCCGTGCATGAGAAGCATCTTCCCGGAACAGGAAATCCAGGGACCAATGGAGCCGGTTTTCTATGGACCAATGCCCCCGCAGATAGCCGCCCATGGTTTCGGCAGGGGCAGTCGTGTTGCCGATATACTACCGATAGGTTATCGTCGTCTGCTCCCCGATAGTCCGCCGGCACCGGTACCGGATAATACTTTTCAAATCTTTCCGGTTCCCTTTTCCTTCAAGCCGGTCCACATCGGTGACGACCGTCACACTTCTCCGTTCTATCCTCCCATGGTCTTTCTCCAGTTCGCCGGTCCGGCAATCGACCGCCGCCATCCCCGGTTGTTCATCGATATCGTCAAAATAGTCTTTGATGTCCTGATACAGGGTCGGCCGGTTTTCCTTCATCGAAAGAACATAGTCTCCCAGGCGCTTCCGTATGTGTTCCGCTATGGCGGTTTGACAGCCCATGGCGTCTATGGTCACCACATCACCCCGGATGTCTAGCATATCCAACAATCGGGGTATTGCCGTGATTTCATTGCTTTTTTCGTCGGTCGCCACCTGGTCAAGCACCAGATTCTGTTCCCCTACCCAGGCGCTCACCACCTGCAGGGCTTCATGGCTCCCCGCCTTCCCGCTCCCCCCTATCGTTTTCCCGTCAATGTTTACTTCCCGTGCCCCGCCATCCTTCACTGGCGACAGCCACCGGGTCAGAGCGCCCAGCAATTCCGCCGGGTTTATCCGTTCAAACAAGCGTCTGAACGTGTCTTTGTCCGCTATCCCCTTCGGCAGTTCCAGAAAACCCCGAAACCATTCCTCCCGTTCCTTCCCCCAATCCTCCATCGATTCAAAATCGTTTTCCCCGATAATGATCCTGCTCAGGGCGATAACCAGCATATCCTCCAGCTTGTGCCGCAGATTCCCCCCACTTCCGTCTCGGGTCCGTTATCCCTTCCAGGCTTACCTGCATTCGTTTGATGTCCGCTTCGGTGATTTCCATGGTTATCTTCGTCATTTTTCTTTAAAATTTATAGCTATCGTCTCTTTTTCGCTCCTTCTATACCAAAAAGTAAATGCTGTTACCTTGATCCTCAGTCCAAGAATCTTTGTATAATTTATTCTGTACTATATAATTATATCCTTGATTTTACATGGCTAAGAGGGTATACTAGCTTTCATAATTTAAGGAGACTTGCATGCCACTTAATCCTCAAGGAAGCGCTAAGACGTTACGTACAAAAGGTATTAATGTACAATTTATTGTTCCTTTATGCATTCCCAATTCTATGAGGAAACTCAATAATCGGGGAGTCAACAAGCTGCTCAGCATCCCCCAGGGCCTAGACCATTCA
>JAITRH010000110.1 GCA_031288495.1 Treponema sp.
GGACCACCTTATCTTCTACCCACCGAGCCCCGGAAACGGTGGCTTCCATACCGGGATAGCAGGTAAAACCGCGGCCTTGTAACAGGCCCAGGGGAAAGAGCACCACCGCAGGGGACGCGCAGATGGCGGCCACTAATTTTCCCGCAGCAGCCATATCCTTTACCAGGGCGCTCACGGTTTCAGATGCGGCCAGATGGGATGCTCCCGGCATACCTCCGGGAAGGAGCACCCCGTCCCAGGAAGCAACGGACCCCCGCCCTGCTTTCGCCAGTTCCTGAAGGCCCGAATCCCCCTGCACCACAAGACCGTGGGAACCCTTCACCTGCAACCCCCCGTTACCGGAAGCAATGGAGACCGTCCTTACTTCAATCCCGGCCCGGCGAAGGTAATCTATGGGGGTGATGGCCTCCACCTCCTCAAAGCCTTCAGCCAAGAGAACAAGTACCTTTTTCGACATACCTAACTCCTTGTACTATAATTTCCTTATGGTCCCTGGGAGGACCTTTTACTTATGCCGCTTCACGAGGAATCGCTGCATAAAGCCCCTTTGGGAAGGCATTCCCCCACCGGGGTTTCATCAGGACCGGCTTAATAGTGGGGTGGTTTCTCATGGGGCAGGGTTTCCAATTCCCGGGAAATCTGCAGCAACCTCCCCTTCATAACCCGGTGTTCTCCCTGGATCCGGTCAAGCGCCCCCTTCCCTTCTAACACCGCACTCTGAAGCCTCGTTAAAAAATCTTCAAGATACGCCAGTTTCGTTTCAATCTTTTCCAATCGCCCCTCAAGCGGCGGCAACACCGGTGGATTACGGGGTACGTGAAGCCCTGGTTTTTTTCTGCGTCTTGGCATAGCTTGCTATTGTGATCGCTTCCCTTATCTATATGCGGGCTTTCCCCATGTCCGATCTGGAAAAGCCGCTCTTGTTTATTCATAAAAAACAACTATAATACTCTATATATTATAATAGAAATAATCGTATATACTAGCCGGGGTTTTTCACAAGGTCAGATGGTGAAAAAACCGGTAAGGGCCTACAAAATTAAGTACAAGAGGGGCATCCATCCATGAGTGAAACCTTTGATTTTACCATTGAGGAACTGGGAAAACGTAATATTAAATCACCCATTGTTATGTCCAATGTCAAGGGTGATTTTATCGCTAATTATGTTACCGACGATCAGTTTATCCGGCTCAGTGCGGAAGCGACCCTGGGAGGCCAGGCGCGGATTGAACGAAGTCAGGTTTTTGAGTGTGCAGGGCCGCGGGAGATGATCTATTTCATGCCCGCCCATGTGCACGCCGGTATCGTGAGCTGTGGCGGTTTATGCCCGGGAATCAACGATGTGATCCGGGCTATTGTCCGGTGCTTATGGCACCGGTATGGGGTACACCGGATTACGGGGATTCGCTATGGGTACAAGGGCTTCCTCCCGGAGTACCAGTACCCGATCCGGGAATTGAATCCGGAAAATGTGGATAATATCCATAAGCTCGGGGGCACCTATTTAGGAAGTGCCCGGGGAGGGGGCAAAGAGGTCAGTAAAATCGTGGATGCTATGGAACAGCTTAACCTGAACATGCTCTTTACCATTGGGGGAGACGGTACCCAGCGAGGCTCCCTCGAGATTGCCGAGGAAATAAGCAAGCGAAAATTAAAAATTGCCATGATAGGAATACCGAAAACCGTAGATAATGACTTTGCTTTTATACAAAAGTCCTTTGGCTTTGATACTGCAGTAACTAAGGCGGTGGATGTAGTTGCGGCGGCCCACATGGAGGCCAATTCCCAAATTAACGGCATCGGCTTAGTCAAGCTCATGGGCCGGGAGTCCGGGTTCATTGCCGCGCATACGGCCCTGGCGAGTCATGAGGTGAATTTTGTGCTTATTCCCGAAGTACCTTTCAACCTGGAGGGTTACAACGGCTTCCTGCACCACTTGGACGAACGGCTTAAAAAGCGGAAACATGCGGTGGTGGTGGTGGCCGAAGGGGCCATGCAAGATCAGCTGGTTAAGGAAGTAAAAACCGATGCCGGAGGTAATCTCAAGATGGCCGATGTAGGCACCTATTTGCGGGACCGGATCCAAAGTTATTTTGACGAGAAAAAGATAGAGATCAACTTAAAGTACATTGATCCCAGTTATATCATCCGTTCCGCCCCTGCAGAACCGGGAGATTCTATTTACTGTGAACGCTTGGGTAATGCCGCGGCTCATGCGGCTATGGCGGGGAAGACCAAGGTTATCATCGGCTTAGTAAACAATGAATTCGTGCACCTTCCCATGAAGGCGGCTATTTCTCACCGCAGCCATGTGGATCCTGAAGGTAATCTCTGGCGGGATACCCTGGATGCAACCCATCAGCCGACCCTCATGGTAAATCAATTCAACAACAAACCGGTGCTCAGTGGTTAAGGGGATGGGAATGACCTATGTTGCTCAAGGCGGAGTCCGGGCGGATATGGCAGAGCCCCTGCTGGACGCGCTTTTTTCCGAGGCCTTGGCCAAAGCATTGGAGGACCTCGGCGATGCAGGGCCGCTGCTCATCTTACCTCCCGATATAACCCGGTTCCATTCCCGGGCAGGGTATTTTACCGACCTGGCCTGCCGGGAACTCACGAAAAATGGGAAGAACCCCCTGGGGGCGGTCATGCCTGCTTTGGGAACCCATATGGCCATGACCAAGGCGGAACTTGGCCGTATGTTTCCCGGAACCTCGCCTGATAAATTCCTTCCCCATGATTGGCGGCAGGATGTGGTAGAGTTAGGCCGGCTGGAGGCAGACTGGATAGAAGCGGTTTCCCAAGGGGCGGTCCGTTACGATTGGCCGGTACAGGTGAATAAGCTGCTCCGGGATGGAGGTTTTTCCCTGATCCTTTCCATTGGCCAAGTGGTGCCCCATGAGGTGGTGGGTATGGCCAATCATGGAAAGAATATTTTTGTGGGAACCGGCGGTAAAGAAGCCATTGACAAGAGCCATTTTGTCGGAGCTTCCTATGGGATGGAGCGGATGATGGGCCGAACCGATACCCCGGTTCGGGCCATGTTCGACGAGGGAATTCGCCGTTTTGGGAATCACCTGCCTCCCATCCTCTGGGTTTTGACCGTAGTGGGCGCCCGAACCGATGCAGAAGCCGCGGCCGCCGGTAAAGACCGGGGGTCTTTTGCGGTTCGGGGACTGTATATCGGATTCGGCCGGGACTGCTTTGAAGCTGCGGCCGCGCTTGCCCGGGAGGTAAACGTGGATATTCTCGATGAGCCTATCCGGAAAGCGGTGGTCTACCTGGACCCAGAAGAATTCCGCAGTACCTGGCTGGGAAACAAGGGAATTTACCGGACCCGTATGGCTATGGCCGACGGCGGGGAGCTGGTGATTCTTGCTCCAGGGCTTGAACGGTTCGGGGAAGATCCGGGAAACGACATCCTCATCCGTAAGCATGGGTACCGGCCTGGAAAGGTCATCCAGGACCGGGTGAACCAAGACCAGGACCTTGCCGCCAGCCTTTCTGCGGCAGCCCACCTCATTCACGGTTCCAGTGAAGACCGGTTTACCGTGCGCTACTGTCCCGGTCCGGGATTGAGCCGGGCTGAAATTGAAGGGGTAGGTTACCAATGGGGGGATCTGGCAGAAGGCTTGTCCCGGTATGATCCCAAGACCTTAGGGCTTGGTTGGAATACCCTGCCCGATGGGGAACGGATTTTCTTTGTACCCAATCCGGCCTTGGGGCTTTGGGCAGAGCACACTCGGTTTTATCCACCGTCGTCGTAAGTAGGGCCGCAGGAACAGCCCTCTAACCGGGGAAGCTCCGCAGGGTCCACCGGTTAAGCAACCTTGTCCACCGGACTTTAGTCCGGTGGACTGTTTTTGTTTTCCAGCGGGCTGACCCTAGGACGCCTCGTCCTTTTTCAGGGGCCTTTCACGGGCGGGTAAGCCGTCTTTTTTTCATATACCTAGCGGCCTCAAAACCCCAGAGTATGATGGAAGGGTAATGACAATAGCCATCACATGCCCCCATTGCCAGAGTCCTGGCACAACCAAAAACGGGAAAAGAGTAAGGGGAAATATCGGACTAAAAGTCCGTGGAAACCTTGTATGAGGAGGTGAAGACTTAGGGCTTATGCCTAAATAACATCGGCTTTGCGGAAAGCGATAAAAGCACAGGCAAACATCAGTAAGCCGAGGTATGAACTTTTCCGTTTCTCAAACCGCACCAGAAGTGTGCAAAAGCGGTTTATCCACGAATGCGCCGCCTCGACTACCCACCGCCGGGCTTTGTTCCCCGGCATATCCTGTGTCAAGACCCAGATGCGGGGGCATGCAAAGCTATCCCACCCTGCAATGACTAACGCATCCAACATATGCTCAAGTGGCGACACATCGTGCCGCTTCGCCCCGGTGACGACCAGCGACGCTCCCGCTCCGTCGACGAGCATAGGGCGTTTGCTCCCGTTTTTTTCCCGGTCGGTCGGGTTGCTGCCCACCGCTTCCCGGGCTAACGGCGCTTTGCTCATACATCCGTCGGCGATGAGCCATGTCCACGGGATGCCCTGAGCTTCCTCGTATGCGGCAAGACCGGTTCTCCACAAGGCCTGAAAAAACCCCGCTTCGCACCAGAAGCGGAAATACCGGTGCACGGCGCTTGAAGACCCCATGGATTTGGGCAAGGCCTTCCACTGGATGCCGGTGCGCAGAATATAGAAAATTGCTTCCAGAACCTTGCGGGGCTCCATCCGCAGCCGTCCCCGGCCCGGTTTTCGCTCATAGTCCCGGCGGGGGTCTCGTGTCTTTGGGGGCAACAAGGGTTCAGCCGCTTTCCAAAAGGCGTCGGTTATTTCCCCCTGAACGATTTTGTTTTATCTTTTCCCTCCCTTTTCTTTTACTCGGAAGGGTTTCGTTTCTTAATTTAGGCATAAGC
>JAITRH010000144.1 GCA_031288495.1 Treponema sp.
GCGCCGGCGTAATGGAGCGGTTGTATTCGGGGGTTACAAACAAAAAACCGTCCAGGGCCTTGATCTCCTGCCGGAAAACTTGCCATTCCCGGGGCGGATTCCCGTCGTCATCATAATCCTGATTGTACAGGGGGAGGTCGCTCAAATCGATCCATTTGGCGGTAAAATCCTCCGGCAAAAGCCCCGCCACATATAAACCGGTCTTTTTACTGAATGATTCCCTGCGCAGGCTGCCGGTCAGAACGCCAATATTTATTTTAGCCATATTTTATCCTTCCTAAAATAGTTTATTCACCGGAAACGCAGTTTCCGTAGTTTCCGCAACTTCAGTTGTTGTCGAACCATCGGTTCGCAGAACCGCGGTTCGCCAAGTTCCGCTTAAAAATAGCAAAATGCAGAGCATTTTGCGAGACATATGCAACAAACCGAACCCGAAGGAACCGCCGGTTCCAGGGTTCAGTAAAATAGGTTGTTGAACAAGTCCAATAAAGAATTTACCTAAACTATAACGGGATTATACCCTGAGGTCTACCTGGTCCAAAACCTTAAAGGCCAAGGCCGGTTCATAAGAGCGGCCCTCGCCTTTAGCCTAGAAACGCGGAGGATTTGCGTATATCTTCGTATAAAGAGGCATACCATCAGGGTTTCGGCCCCCGGGTCCAGGCGCTCATGCCTCCTATGCAAAGGCTTGCATACAATACCGGAAACTCCGAAGGCCCCGGTTCCAAGGGGGTTCGGGGCGTACCTTTTTAGGATTAACCCCATGGTTTCTAAACTTGTTATATCGGTATCGGTATATGCCGTTCTTTTGTACGCCCTTTCGCTTCTTCCGGCATCAGGGCCCACGCCCTCTCTGCAGGAGGAGTGGGCCCTTATCGTCGGAACCCAGGAGGGCCTCTACGGTATAGGCGGGACGGGAAGTCCAAGCCCCCTTTGGACCCGGGGTGCGGTGCAGGCCCTCAAACAGGGCAAAGACTATTGGGCCCTCTTGAGCGATCAGGGGATCGCGGTTTCCCAAGACCTGCGGACCTGGGAAGACCGGAACCAGGGGCTTCCCGTGAACGTGGTCAAGGTATACGACCAGGGGCAGAAGTCCTTTATCCGGCAGGTGCAAGCCATTAAAGACCTGGAGATCCATCCTGAAAACACCGACATCATGGTATGCGCGGTGAAAGACGGGGTGTTCCTGTCTCGGGACAGGGGGCTCAGTTGGGAAAATATGGGGGCTCCCCCGTACAGAACCCAGGGTATTAAGGCGGTGGCCGTAGCGAACCTGCCGGATTTGACGGTTTTTCTCTCCCACAGCCTCTACGGGGTCTATTACCGCAACGCGGACAGCCCGGGATCCCCGTGGATCGAGCTTACCCAGGGCCTTGAGCACCTGGAAACCACGGATAACCCCGATGAGGTCTCGGATATCGCCGTGGCCCTTCCCCGGCTTGAGGAGGAAGCGGAAGCGCGGCCCCGGATCTTCGTTTCCCAGACCTTCCGCCGGCGGATCTATGAACTGGACTGGGAAGAGAAACGGTTCCGCCTTATATGGGGAGCAGGGGCCTTGGAGGAGGCCGATGGCCTTGGTACCGTAGACGCCCTGGATCCGGGCAGGGAAACCCTGCGCTTTGTCCAGGACGGAGGCATCGGGGAGTTCCCCTATCCTCAGCCCCACGCATCGAAGGACCCTCAAGGCCTTCCGATACGCCTTCGGGACGACCTGGTACGGCTCATTCAGGGTATTTCCCTTCCTTCGGGACTCAAGCCTTCCTGCGTATTCCTGAGAGGCCATGCCCCTGATGCAGAACCGGTGGCCTTATCCGAACTATGGCTTCTCAACGCCGGGTATCAGCCTTCGGAGACCCCGGCGGCGAACAAGGAGGGGCTCTATCTGCCGGTAAACCGGGCCATGAGCCCCCAGACCCTCACGCCCTATCTGGATCTGATACGCCGCCAGGGCCTCAACATGGTGGTGGTGGACATGAAGGACGATTACGGCAGGCTTCGATTTACCCCGAACAATCCCGCCGTTACGGCTAAAGGACGGGTCTTTAGGCCCCTGGACATCGGCCCTTTTTTACAGTCCATGAAAGCCCACAAGGTCTATACCGTGGCCCGGCTCGTGGTTTTTAAGGATCCTGAATTAGCCGGCAAGGAAGGGGGGAAGTTTGCCCTATGGGATTCCCGGACCAAGCGCCCCTGGCGGGGGTATTACCAGGTGCGGCAAAAGAAACAGCCTCAAGGCCCTGAGGAAGAAGCGGAGAACCCCCTTATAACCGTCCTTCCTGCGGAGGATCCGGACTATGAAATCGTGAGAACCTACTACGATGAACGCTGGGTGGATCCGTATGCAGAGGAGGTTTGGGAGTATCACGCGGCGATTGCTCAGGAACTGTATGAACGGGGGTTTGACGAAATTCAGTTTGACTACCTCCGGTTTCCCACTGACGGGGTGAACCTCGGGGACGCCCAGTACCGGTGGAGGGATCCGGGTATGGATATGGACAGCGCCCTTATGTCGTTTCTCCGGCATATTCGTTCCCGGGTGGACGCGCCCCTGTCTATTGCTATTTACGGCACCAACGGCTGGTACCGGACCGGAGCCCGAACCGGTCAGGCGGTGGAACTGCTGGCTTCCTATGTGGACGTGATCTGTCCTATGTACTATCCGAGCCATTTTGATCAGTCCTTCCTGGCCCACAGCCCCGCGCGGCTTCGGCCCTATCGGATCTACTGGCAGGGAACCGAGCGGGCTCAGCGCATCAGCCGGGGAAAGGCCCTTATTCGGCCCTACATACAGGCTTTTTACCTCAATGTTTCGTATGATAGGAACTACTACAATAAGAACTATATACGCCTTGAGGTGGAAGGGGCCCGGGCCGGAGGAAAGGGCGGATTTACCTATTGGAACAACCTGGGCCGCTATGATGATATTCCCCTGCCCCCTGAGGTAATTCCGGAACCAGAAGGTTAGCCGCACCGGGGTTCCTTCCTAAAATCCTTACCTCAAAGGGCATTCCTCCGGGGTTTATCCCCCGATGTCCCTTGCATTTAACGGTATATTTCTAGTATCATGGTAACAGATAAAGATAGCTCGTATAGGGCATACTATACGATTGTTGCCGGTACCTACCGATTGGCGGTACCAGGGAGGTTGTATGACGATAGCGGTCATGTTAGAGCAAAGCGGGGTTCTTACCCTGTTAGGCATGGGAATCGTGTTTGGATTCTTGGCCATTATGATTATCTGTATCGATACCTTGGGGAAGGTAATCCATGCTTTTGGTTTGGATGAGGATGTCCGGCAAGCCCCGGTAAGCGCCGCCCCTCCTGTTATGGTAAGCCGCACCTCTAACGATGCGGTGATAACCGCGGTAATCACCGCTGCGGTTACTGAATATCGCAAGACCTATTCTTAATTTTTTTCTACAGTAAGGAGTTTCAAAATGGCTACGGTTAAACTTACCGATCTGGTATTGCGGGATGCCCACCAATCCCTGTTCGCTACTCGTATGGTTACGAGTGATATGCTTCCTATTGCCGATAAACTAGACCGGGTCGGTTATTGGGCGCTGGAAGCCTGGGGGGGAGCGACCTTTGATTCGGCGATTCGGTTCTTGAATGAAGACCCTTGGGAACGGCTCAAGAACCTTAAGGCGGCCTTGCCCAACACCAAGATCATGATGCTCCTACGGGGGCAGAACCTGCTGGGATACCGGCATTATGCAGACGATGTGGTGGCTAAGTTCGTAGAGACCGCGGCAAAAGACGGGGTTGAGGTATTCCGGATCTTTGACGCATTAAACGATCCCCGGAATTTCAAGGCCGCCACCAATGCGGCCAAGAAAACGGGCAAACACATTCAGGCGGCGATTTCCTATGCCACGACTCCCTTTCATACGATTGAAAAATATGTGGAACTGGCCAAAGAATACACCGCCGTGGGCGCGGATTCCCTCTGTATCAAGGATATGTCGGGCCTTTTAAAGCCCTATGAAGGCTATGCCCTGGTGAAGGCCCTCAAAAAAGCGGTGGATATTCCCATAGAAATCCACTCCCACGCGACCACGGGTATGTCTGTGGCCACCTTAGTCAAGTGCGCCGAGGCAGGGGCGGATATTCTGGATACGGTTATTTCCTCCCTGGCCATGGGAACGAGCCACAGCCCCACCGAAACTATCGTGGAGATCTTCAAGGGTACCGAATACGACACGGGCTTGGATATCAAGCTGCTTTTGGAAATCGCTGCGTATTTCCGGGAGGTGCGCAAGCATTACAAGAAGTTCGAGTCCAGTTTCCTTGGGGCCGATACCCGGATCCTGGTGTCCCAGGTTCCCGGAGGGATGCTCTCTAACCTGGAAAGTCAATTAAAGGAACAGGGCGCTTCCGATAAGATCGACGCGGTTCTCAAGGAAATTGCGGTCGTGCAGAAGGACTTTGGTTATCCTCCTCTTGTTACTCCTTCAAGCCAGATCGTGGGAACCCAGGCGGTCTTCAATGTCCTCTTTGGCAGGTACAACAAACTTACCGGTGAATCCATAGACCTCTTGGCGGGTAAATACGGCGCATGTCCGGCTCCCAAAAACCCCGAAGCGGTGAAAAAAGCCCTGGAAACCCTCAAGCTCGAAAAAGAAATCACCCACCGGCCTGCGGATGATATTCCCCAGGAATATGAAAAACTCGAGGGGGAGACTAAAAAGATCCTGGGAACCGACCAGGTTACCGTAGAAGATGTGCTCACCTACGCGATGTTCCCCAAGATTGCGCCGGACTTCTTCAGGAAACGGTCCCAAGGACCGGTGACGTTTACTGCGGAAGCGGCGGCTCCAGCCCCGGTTCCGGCAGCGGCTCCTGCCCCCGCGAATCAAGCGGCAAAATACGTGGTCAACGTGAATGGCGCAGACTATACGGTGGTGGTTTCCCCTGCGGGCATCGGGGTCTCTACGGGTACCCCTGTTTCGGCTCCTGCAAGCAGCCCGGTTCCTGCAAGTAGCCCGGTTCCGGCCCCCGCAGCCCCTCCCCCTTCTGTGGGCGGTACGGTGATCCTGGCGCCCGTGGCGGGGACCATCATCCGTTATGCGGTGAGTGAAGGGACCCAGGTAAGTTCCGGCACCACGGTGATCATCATTGAGTCGATGAAGATGGAACTGGAGATTAAAGCCACGACCCCGGGAAAGATTCGCTTCCTGGTTCCCGCCGGAACCCAGGTAGCCTCCCAGCAACCTATAGCTGAGATTCAATAGGATGAGCATACATGGTCAACCATAAAAAGGACCCGGTATGGGTTACAAAAATATGCCTTGCGGTGGTGGTGGGAGTCCTGGCGTTTTCCTTTATGCCCCGGGTTTTGGCCCAAGCCTCAGGGCAGGGGAATTCCGGGGAGTACCGCATTCCGGGGAGCGAGGATATTCCCAACATTTCCTTTGGCAGCTTTGCCCGGAATATCGTGGAAACCACAGGGCTCTTTGCCTTTATCACCGATAGGCTCCAGAAAGAGACCCCTTCAGGAGATCCTACCACCATCTTCGGCTGGCAAGAATTCCTCATGGTGGCGGTAGGGTTCCTCATCGTGTACCTGGGCGCGGTGAAAGGCTTTGAGCCGCTCCTCCTCATCCCCATTGGGTTTGGGACCATCTTCGTGAACATCCCCTTTGCAGGGATGGGGGATCCGCCCCACGGTTTCCTCCATATTATTTATGAGACCGGGGTGGGGAACGAGTTCTTTCCCCTGATCATCTTCATGGGTATTGGGGCCATGACCGATTTTGGCCCCCTTATCGCCAATCCCAAGACCGCGATCCTCGGAGCCGCGGCCCAATTTGGGGTTTTTGGTACCCTCTTCGGTATCAGCCTGGCCAACTACATCCCCGGGGTAAATTTTAACCTCAGGGAAGCCTGTTCGGTGGCTATCATCGGCGGCGCAGACGGGCCTACCACGATTTACATTGCCGCCCAACTTGCCCCCCACCTCTTGGCTACCGTGGCGGTGGCGGCTTATTCCTACATGGCCCTGGTGCCCATCATCCAGCCCCCTATCATGCGGGCTTTAACCACCAAGCAGGAGCGGCTCATCAAGATGAAACAGCTCAGGCCTGTTTCCAATGTGGAAAAGATCTTTTTCCCCATGGTGGTCTTTGTGCTGGCTATTTTGCTCATCCCTGCCGCAGCGCCTCTTATCGGGTGTCTCATGTTCGGTAACTTCATTAGGATGTGCGGGGTGGTGGAACGGCTCAGTAAGACCCTCCAGAACGAGCTTATGAACATCGTGTCCATCTTCCTTTCCCTGGGGGTGGGGAGCCAGATGACCCCGGAAAAATTCCTCAATTCTTCGTCCCTGATCATTGTGGTTATGGGCTTGGTGGCCTTTGGTATTGCCACGGCTACCGGGGTTTTGGTGGCTAAATTCATGAACCTCTTCCTTAAGGAGAAGATCAATCCGCTTATTGGCTCCGCAGGGGTTTCCGCGGTGCCTATGGCCGCCCGGGTTTCCAATAAGGTGGGTCTTGAAGAGGATCCGGGAAATTTCCTCATCATGCACGCTATGGGGCCGAATGTTGCGGGGGTGATCGGAACCGCCATAGCCGCGGGGGTTATGATTGCAGTCTACGGCGGCTAAAGGCGCCGGTATGTACTTCGGGGGCGGTGGTCTACCGTCCCTCTTGCTTGTCGTAACCGGTATACTTAAACAGGGTGCACGGGTACGGCATAAAGCGGGAGTAGCCGCTCCCTACATGCTTCAGCGGTAAGGTATCGGACTTGTTATATAGAGAAGTATTTTATGGAGGATTAGTATGATCAATTTGCATAGTGATACTTTAGAGGATGAAGATTTCGATACTATTTTATCTTCAGACATTGATTTCTCAGGGACCCTCAGTTTTGAAAAACCCTTTCTTATCCGGGGCAGGGTCCGGGGTGAAATCATTGCTACGGGACTCCTCCTGATCGATCAGGAGGGAGTGGTGGATGCCCATATTCACGCCCCTCAGGTGATCATCCGAGGCTTAGTCAATGGAAATGTTACTGCCGCAGATAAGATAGAAATAAGTCCTACCGGAAGGCTTCAGGGTAATATCACCACCCAGGAGATTGCCCTGGAGTCAGGCTGCCACTTTAATGGCTATTGTACTATGTATGAAAAAAAATCAGGAAATGTACCTACCCCGTAAAGGTACTTATTTAGGGTTTATACTGTTGGTGATTCCCTGGGGATTTGGCTTTGCTCAACGGCCGGATGCCTTGGTGGAATATCGAAATGGTAATTACGAGCAGGCAGTTTCCATTTGTATGGATGAAATTGCGATAAATTCTAATAACCTGGAGGCCCATGTGGTACTCTGCTGGAGCTTGATACGGCTCAACCGGTACCAGGATGCCCTGCCGTATGCCTTGGCAGGCCGGAGATTGGGCCGCTATGATCCCCGGGTCATCGAAATTCTGGGAGAAATCAACTATTATGAAGGCCGGAATCGAGAAGCCCTGCAGTATTTTCAGGAATATATCAACTTTGCCCCGGAAGGAACCCGGATCGAGACGGTGTACTATTTTATCGGAGAGATTTATATCCGCCTTGGACGCTTTCGCCATGCAGATATCGCCCTCTCCACGGCGGTTTATTGGCAGCCGGGAAACGCAAGCTGGTGGACCAGACTGGCCTATGCCCGGGAAAATGCCGGGGATTTATCCGACGCGATTACCGCCTATGAACGGGCCTTGTCCCTCAATGCCCAACTAGGGGACGCCCGTCGGGGTTTAACGAGGGTCCGCCAGGCCTTAGGCGTTCGATAAGTGTATGGTTTCCGTATCCTTGTATACTCTGGGGTGCAAAGTCAACCAGCTTGAGAGTGAAGCTATTGCCCATGCTTTTAGCGTGCAGGGTTTTAGGGTGCTCCCTTGGGATAGAGCCGCCGGGGAACAGGGGGCGGATATCCTGGTGTTTAATACCTGTACGGTAACTTCCAAAGCCGAACAAAAGGCCCGGCGGGTCATCCGAAAAGCCCTGCGGGATCATCCCAAGGCGGTTCTTATGGTAACCGGCTGTTATGCCCAAGTGGCCCGGGAGGCGCTGGATGCCCTGGGCAAGGAGGGGGGGGCTGATGGGTTGGATACAAACCGGCTCATGGTGGTATCCGGGGATACGAAGAGCCTGCTCTTGGATATGCCGAGATTTCTTGCGGAAACCATGCCGGAAGAAGTGGCCCCGGTTTCCCTCTCCCAATGGCTGCGGGAAAAGGAGCGCTCCCGGACTCCCGCATCTGAACGATTCCGGTTTATTCCTGGGGATTTTTCCCGCCATTCCAGGGCCTCGGTGAAGATTCAAGATGGTTGTGATAATTATTGTTCCTATTGCCGGGTGCGGCTTGCCCGGGGGAGGAGCGTAAGTCTTGAGGCAGACCACATCCGCGCTGCCTTACAAGCCCTGGAGGCCAAAGGGTATGCAGAAGCGGTCTTAACCGGGGTAAACATCACCCAATATCGGGATACCGGTATACACCGGGAGAGGGCGCTGCATCTAGGGCCGCTCTTGGGATATCTCCTTGCAGGAACTGAGCGTATCAGGTTACGCCTCTCCTCGCTTGAACCGGAGGGGCTCACCGAGGAACTGCTGGCGGTACTGGCGCATCCCCGTATTCGGCCCCATTTTCATCTTTCCCTCCAGTCAGGCAGTCCCAGGGTCCTGAAGCAGATGGGACGCCGGTATACCCCGGAGGATGTAGAAAAGGGGATACGCCGCTTACGGGCGGTAAAAGACGACCCCTTTCTTGGGTGCGATATTATTACCGGGTTTCCCGGTGAAACCGAGGAAGCCTTTGAAGAGACCTATGCCTTCTGCAGGTGTAGCGGTTTTGCCTGGATCCATGCCTTTCCCTATTCTCCGCGGCCCGGTACCGCGGCGTATACCTATCCGGAGGCGGTGAGTGAAAGAGACGCGGTCCTGCGGGTAGAACGGCTTGGGGCCCTGGGCCGTGCAGGACGGCAGGCCTATAGTCGTCGCTGGCAGGGGCGGGAGGTGGAAGCGATCCTTGAGGCGTCCAAGGAACCCCATCCTCCCTTTGTTCCCGCGGTATCGGATAATTACCTTAAACTCCTGGTGCTTTTTTCCGATCCAGAGCCCCCTCCGGAGGGCAGCGCCATCCGATGCAGGATCCGCGGGCTTCCTTTTAGGGGAGAGGGATTTTCCCGGTTTGACGCCCTGGGAGAATACCTGCAGGACGAGCCTGGATAACAAGATTCGGATTAAGGGGATAAAATCCGCATGGATTCGGAGGGACCCTCGGTTTTAGTGGTGAGCAGCCCCTCTTTTTTCGCACAAGGAGTCATGGATGCATATTTTTGCCGCGTTACAGCCGGTTTTTATAATTTTTTCGGCATTCTTAGGGATACTGCTTGGAAAAATTAACATCCCTATAGAACAAAGCTCAGGCGGCTTCATTGAGGTTTTCTTAATGACCCTGCTCTTTTTTATATTTTTTGGCATTGATCTAAAGGACATGGCGAAATCATTCACCAATTTAAAATTTTCCCTTTCAGCGGTAATCATTAATTTTGTATGGAACCCTGTTTTTGCCTTCCTTTTGGCAAAAATCTTTTTCCCGGAACACCTTAGTTCGCAAATCGGTTTTATGATGCTTATGGTAACCCCTTGTACAGACTGGTATTTGATTTTTACGGGACTATCAAAGGGAAATGTCATATTAGGCTCTTCGATGTTACCTTTGAATTTGGTGCTGCAAATTATCCTGTTACCGGTATACCTGTTTGTTTTTATGGGAAAAAGGGTTTCCTTTGATCTTAACATACTGATGCAAAGCGTCCTGTTTGTTCTTTTTATACCGCTCCTATCAGCCAGCCTTATAAAAGGTATGATGCGAAAAATAAACCTGGAAAGCTATGTCGGCACCATTCTTGATAAGCGTGATGCCATTCAATTGACCCTCTTATGTTTTGCCATTATTTCCATGTTTGCGTCTCAAGGGTCTGTATTACTTGCCAATTTGATTATTTTTATAAAACTGCTGTTTCCGGTAATGCTCTTTTTTATAATAAACTTCTTTTTATCTTTATTTGTGGGAAAAACATTACCATTGTCTTTTCAAAATACCATAGCGTTACTGTTTACTACCTCGGCAAGAAATTCACC